>DHJA01000253.1:0-163 GCA_002404095.1 Planctomycetaceae bacterium UBA4732
CCTTCGGGTCGCGGCTAAACTTTTTCTCATCTTTCCCTATGCCGGCCGCCGATGGACATAGCGGGGCCGCGCCGATTGGAGTACCAGCTATGCCCCTCGTACCTTATGTGGTGGAACGCAGCGGTCGTGAAGAACGGGTCTTCGACATCTACAGCCGGCTCCT
>DHJA01000253.1:249-7066 GCA_002404095.1 Planctomycetaceae bacterium UBA4732
CATCTACAGCCGGCTCCTCAAGGACCGGATTATCTTTCTGCAAGGCGAAGTGGACGATGACAGCGCCAACTTGATCGTCGCCCAGATGCTTTTCCTGCAGTTCGACGACCCGAAAGCCGACATCCACCTGTACATCAACTCCCCCGGCGGCTCCGTGACCGCCGGGATGGCCGTCTACGACACGATGAATTACGTCGCCTGCGACGTGGCCACGTACTGCATCGGCATCGCGGCCAGCATGGCGACGACGTTGCTGGCCGCCGGGACCAAAGGCAAGCGCAACGCGCTGCCCAGCGCCGAAGTGATGATCCATCAGGTGTTGGGCGGCTTCCGCGGCGCGGCCACCGACATCGAGATCCGCACGCGGCAGCTATTGCGCACCAAGAAGAAGATGAACGAGATCCTGCAAAGGCTGACCGGCCAACCGCTCGAACGGGTCGAGCGCGACACGGATCGCGACAACTTCATGTCAGCGATCGAGGCCAAGGAGTACGGCCTTATCGACCATGTGTTGGAACGGCTGACGGTAGCGCAGGTACCCGTGAAGCCTGCCAACATCGGTTAGTAGTGTGAATCTACCAGCCCCGAGCGCAAACGAGGGGTGAAGTGAAACCCCTCGCTTGCGCTCGGGGCTAGTAGAAACCCCCTGACCAAGGAAAGTCGCACTATGCGCCGGTCCGCAAGGGCGTTGCTGTTGGGGGCGGCGGCCGTCGTCGCGCTCGGCTGTCGCAGCAGCGGCGATCAAGTCGAACGGGCGCTGCACGCTCGTGAACTCGACCTGCTTGAAGCGCGCGAGGAACTCGATCACTGTCGGGCAGTTAATCAAGATCTGCAAACGGAATTGCAAGCGCTCCACGGCGATCCCGCGACTTGTCCCCCAGGTGGTTGTGACAAGCCCGCATCTCTGGCTTATCCCGTCCACACATTGACGCTCGGCCGTCAGACCGGCGGCCGCGACAGCGACGGCACGGGCGGCGACGACTCGCTTCAGGTGGTCGTCGAGCCGCGCGACGCCGACAATCAGGCCGTCAAAGTACCGGGCACGCTCGTCGTCCAGGCGTTGGAGATCACTACCACCGGCGTGAAACGACCGCTCTCTTCCTGGCACATCTCCGAAGACGAGTTACGCCGCTCGTATCGCAGTGGACTGCTCACTACCGGCTACGTCCTCGTTCTGCCCTGGAAGATATTTCCGTCCACGGAAAAGGTGCGCGTCGTCGCGCAGCTTCGCACGGCCGACGGCCGGGTCTTCGAGGCCGACAAAGATGTGACGATCCGCGTAGTCCCCGCGGCCAAGCGCCCCGCTCCCGTGCCGATGCCGATGCCCGTTGATGAACCACTATTGCCGCCGCCTCACCCTATCGATCCGACGCCCGACCAAGGGCCGGACCTCAAGCCGCCGCCGTCCGATCACGCGATGAGCAAGGCTGCTTGGCTGTTGCCGGCCACTAGGCTGCCTACAGCGTCCGCGCAGATCCTACGGCCCGTCACGACCTCGTCGCAAAAACTGCCGTGACGCGGAATCAGCGGGCGGTCAAAAAGCGTAGAAGAATCAAAAAGCCAGCGCCAAAGCATGTGAAGACCAACAGGCTGACGCCGAATAAGGTCAGGCAGCCGCCGAGTATGGTTTCCTCTTCCGGCGGCGGGGCTTCCGCCAACACGGCCGTCAATTCTTTTTCAACCGCTCTACGCAACGGCGAATCGGCCGGATCCCAGCGCAGCGTGGCATGACGCATCGGCGAAAAAACGTCCACCTGAAGCGTCGTACTCGGTTCGATCAGAAAGGAATCGCCGTAGCGCACGGGATTGAGGCTGAGGCGCCGATACGCCTGTTCTAAAGCGGTGAAAATCGACCGAGAATCGATGTTGTAGACGGAAGTGAGCCGCCGGCTTCGCCAAAGGACGAACGCGGCCGCGCCGCTCACCACGGCGAAATATAACAGGCGAACGACGATCCAAAATGTCCAGTTCCCCGCTGGCGACGCCTTGGCCGGCTCTGTCACGCCGAGGAGCCAAAACGCTCGCGATTGCTCATCGAGACTGCCGAGAAAAGCCGGGCCGCCGAAAAGGAGAAAACCGGAGAGCGCGAATAGGACGCCGGTAAAGTCCCACGCGCCCGCCGTCAGGACCGGATGGGGGCGCCGATTGATCCATCCGAGCGCGATCAGATACACCGCGAGCGGCGGCAGGAAAATCGCCAGAAGAAGCAAAGAAAGGCCCTTTGCGTTGGGGTACAAGACGGGCGTCAACCAGCCCCGAGCGCAAGCGAGGGGGGAAGCGGGTAGAAACCCATCCGATTGGTCCCGCCGGCGTCCGCGGCATATTGTAGTCGGAGGCCGCGCCCGAGGCCAACCGCGGGCGCGGCCGGGACGCCAACGAAAAAGCCGGCGCGGCGCCGAGAATTCGGCGGCCGCGCCGGCTGATTATACGGTGGCCCCACCACCGGCGGTCAAACGCGGGAAGGGACGGCCCTTTTGCGCTTCCAGACCCGCAGCCCCAATGCCGGAAGGGCCAGGCACGCCAGTAACAGGCTCGCCGGTTCCGGAGCGGAGGAAGGCGGCGGCGGCGGCGGCGGCGACCCCGACGGCTGCCCTTGGACGGTCGGGTCATTGACCTGGACCGCGAAACCGATAGTGCCCGCGCCCGTCGTCGGCGACAGTGCGAACGGCCCGACGGTCACGTGGTAATCGTGCCCGGCCAAGGTGGAATCTTGCGAGGGGCCGTCGGTGAAGGTATTGGCGATCTGAAAGCTGCTGGCCGTCAGCGAACCGTTGAGCTGCCCGTGGAACGTGAAATCGTGGGACTTGCTGGTCGCGGCGTCGGTTATCGTGAGGGTCACGAAATAAGCCGCGTTGACAAACTGGTCGGCCGCGCTGGCGGGCGTACCGAGGGCGCTAGTCGAGGCGGCTAAAATGATATTGGGGATCGCTGTAGTGGCCGATCCGCCCGGCGGCAGCGCGATGCCGATGGAACCGGAAGCCTGACCGGCGTTAGGGTTGATCGTCAGGCCGGAGTCGTCGAAGCTATAGGTCCATCCCATGAACTCGGCGCGGGCGGCGGAGGCGCCGGCCAGCCAGACGGCCAGCGCCGTCGCCAGGAGGCGAACTGAGATCTTAGCCATAAATCGGGGTCCTTTCGGGTAGGGGAGCCTCGGCCTTCCGTCGGCAGGATGTGAAAGCCGAGCGGATAGTAATGAACTTCGACCCCTCCTGTCAACGCACACTTTGGGGTTTGGCCGCATCGCGTTTCTCCGCGGAACGGCGAGGCGACGGGTCAGGCAAGGAAGGCAAAAGGGGCGGCCGCTCCGGCGCCTATCAACGAGGCGGGATACCATGAAAGCCGTGGTCTGCGAAAAATGGGGCGATCCCGCCGAAGTGCTACAGGTGCGCGACCTGCCGACGCCAGAGCCGGGGCCGGGGCAGGTGCGTGTGCGCATGTTAGTTAGCCCCATCAACCCATCCGACCTACTCATGGTGCGCGGCGTTTACGGCCGGCAGCCGCCTTTGCCGGCGGTCCCAGGCTTCGAGGGCGTCGGGGTCGTCGAGGCCGGATCGGGGTTGTTGGCGAGGTTGCGCATGAATCGGCGCGTGGCGGTGCCCAACGGCGGCGGCGGCGACTGGGCCGAACAGGTGGTCCTCCCGGCCCGGCAAGTTTGGCCGGTCCCGTCCCGGCTGACGGACGAGCAGGCGGCGACGTTCTTCGTCAACCCCGCCAGCGCCCTGGTGATGACGCGCCATGTGCTAGGCGTCCCGTCCGGCGCCTGGTTGTTGCAGACGGCGGCCGGTAGCGCTCTCGGACGGATGGTCATCCGTCTGGGTCGGCTGTTTGGGTTTCGCACGCTGAACGTCGTTCGACGGCGCGCGCAAGCCGAAGAGCTGTTGCGTGAAGGAGTGGACGCGGTCGTGGCGACGGACGAGGAATCGCTCACCGAACGGGTACGGGCGTTGACGCAAGGAGAAGGCGTCCCCTTCGCCATCGACCCGGTGGGCGGCGCGACGGGCGGCGAGGTCGCCGCGTCCCTGGCGCGCGGCGGGCGGATGCTGCTCTACGGCACACTGTCGGGAGAGCCGTTGACCATCGACCCGCGCGTCCTCATGGTCGGCCAAAAGCGAGTTGAAGGATTCTGGATGTCGGAATGGGTGCGCCAACAAAGCGCGGTTACGATGTTTCTATTGTTTCGTCAGATCGGCCAACTGATTCGGTCGGGCGTTCTGGCCACGGAAGTCGCGGCAACGTTCCCTATGAACGACGTGCGCGCCGCGGTTCGCCAAGCGGCGACGCCGGGCAGACAGGGGAAAGTGCTGTTGCGCATCGGCTCGCGCTGAACGGCAACGAAAGGAACGGCCCGGAATGATACGATCCAGCGTGACGATCAGCCTCGTTCCCGAGGCGCGCGGCGGCCCATTCGTATTCTGGGACGACCACGCCGCGGCTTGCCGTGAGGCGAAGCGCCTCGGCTTCGACGCCGTGGAGGTCTTCGCGCCGGGCGATGTGGACGCGGCCGCCCTGCGGCGCTCGCTCGACGACAATGGCTTGAAGATGGCCGCGATGGGAACCGGAGCCGGCTGGGTGCTACACCGCCTTACCCTTACCAGTCCAGACGCCGAAAAAAGGCAACAAGCGAGCCGTTACATCCATGACGTCATCGACCTTGCCGGCTCGTTCGGCGCCCCCGCCATTATCGGCTCCATGCAAGGGCGGCACGGCGAAGGCGTCGATAAGAAGAAGGCGACCGCATATCTCGTCGAGAGCCTGGTTCCGCTAAGCGAACATGCCCGGAAGCACGGCGTCCCCCTGCTGCTGGAGCCGCTAAACCGTTACGAGACCAACCTCATCAACACGGTGGAGGATGGCGTTCGCCTGCTAGGTTCGCTGGCCACGGATAACGTCAAATTGCTAGTCGATTTGTTCCACATGAACATCGAAGAGGCGGACGTGGCGGCGGCGATCCGGGCAGGAGCGAACGCGATCGGCCATGTCCACTTCGTCGATTCCAACCGCCGTCCCGCTGGCTGCGGTCATACCGATTTCGCCCCGATTGCCGCGGCGTTACGCGACATCCAATACAACGGCTATCTCTCCGCGGAGGCCTTGCCGTATCCCGATCCCGTGGCGGCGGCCTCACGGACCATGCAGACGTACCAGAAGTTCTTCGCCGCGAAGTGAAGGAGCGTGTGTTGCTCAAACACCAGTTAATCCACCCGAAAATCAACGAAATCCTCGGCCGGGCCGGGCACCACGCTAAGATCCTCATTGCCGACGGCAACTATCCGGCGTCGTCCAAGAAAGGCCCCAATGCCGAGCTGGTTTGCCTTAATCTGTCGCCGGGCGTCGTCACCGTGGCTCAGGCGCTCGCGGCCGTGGCGTCAGCAATCCCACTCGAAGCGGCCAACACAATGGGCTACGAGAAGACCGGGCCGTACGCGCTAACGGAAGACCCGCCGGTATGGGAAGACTTCCAACGAGTCCTGACGGCGGCGGGGCTGAAGCTAAAACTGGAACCGATTGATAAGTGGGACTTTTACAAGGCGGTCGATACGCCGGATCATGTACTGACAATTCAGACTGCCGATCAACAGCGCTTCGCCAACCTACTGCTGACCATCGGCGTGCGCATGGATTGAGCAACACGGTAGGCCACTCGCTCCGCGAGTGGCTTGGATTAATGTTGGCCGCTCGCTCCGCGAGCGGCATGGATTCGAGTGAAGGTCCGTTGCACCAAGTGGGTCGCGGTCAAAGCCACTCGCGGAGCGAGTGGCCCACGTAGTGAGGGAATCTCATGGAACATCGCGCGTTAGGAAACACCGGACTCACCTTGCCGGTGCTGAGTTTCGGGGCCTCGTCGCTCGGGCAGGAGTTCCGTCCCGTTGACGTCAACGAGGCGCTGCGCGCCGTCCACGTCGCGCTGGACCTCGGCATGAACTTCATCGACACTTCACCCTTTTACGGACGGGGCATGTCCGAAGTTCTGTTGGGCGTCGCCCTGCGTGACGTGCCGCGCGACCGTTATCTACTGGGGACGAAACTCGGCCGCTACGACGCCAACCACTTCGATTTCTCGGCCAAGCGCGTCGTCGAGAGCGTGGACGTTAGCCTGCACCGCATGGGGGTGCAACACCTCGACATCATGCTGTGCCACGACATCGAATTCGTGGACATGAATCAGATCGTCGAGGAGACGTTGCCGGCGCTGCGGAAAGTACAACAGCAGGGCAAGATTCGCTTTATCGGCGTGTCCGGTTATCCGATGAAGATTTTCAAGTACATTTTGGATCGTGAACATCTGGACGTGATTTTATCGTACAACCATTACACCTTACAGAACATGATGCTGGCGGACTTGGTTCCGTATCTGGAGTCGAAGGGCGTGGGGATCATGAACGCGGCGCCATTCTCGGCGCGGCTGCTAACCAACGCGCCACTGCCGCCGTGGCACAAGGCGACGCCGGAGGTACGCGCCGTCTGCCGCAAGGCCGCGGAACATTGCCAGTCGAAGGGTGTGGACGTCGCCCAGCTGGCGCTGCAGTTCTCGATCCACAACCCGGACCTGACCACCTGCGTCACCGGCTCGGCCGACGCCGGCCGCGTGCGTCAGTGGGCGGAGTGGGCGGCGAAGCCGCTCGACGAGCAACTCCTTGACGAGGTGCTACAGATCCTTAAGCCGATCCACAATTGGTTCTATATCGAGGGCCGGCCGGAGAATAACGACGCGCCCGTCGAAGACGTGTGAGAAGGTCAGGGTAGTAACTTTCCAACGGACGGATGGCGCCAGTAAACCGGGAAGCGGTTATAATACTTCGACTGTAACCGTTTTTCT
>DHJA01000034.1:0-492 GCA_002404095.1 Planctomycetaceae bacterium UBA4732
TGGGGACGGCGAACAGTCCATCGGCGGCCCGCCGGAACCGAGCGGGGGCGGCGACCAGTTCCGGCAGGCACAGGCCATAGACCGAACATTGTTTACATTTAGGATGGACAATGGGCGGAGGAGTGACGCCGGACGCGAGCAGGGCGTGGAGGCGAACGGCGGCGTCCTCGGTGCGCCGGCGCAGATCGGCGTCAAAAAGAACGTCCCGGCGGCGTTTGGATTGCACATGAAACACGGCGCCGGCCGGCACGGCAAGGCCGAGCATCTCCTCCAGACAGAGAGCCTGGGCGCAGAGCTGGACCTCATCGTTGTCCCACTTCCGGCGTTTACCGCGTTTATATTCCACGGGAAACGGCGTCTCCGGCAGCCCGGCCGCGCCAGGATGAAACTCAACAAGATCGGCGACGCCAACGATTCGCAAGCGATGGCTGACGAGCCACAAGCCGCGAGCGGTACGAAACGGCGCCTCGTCACCGTCGCGCTCGGCGTGAA
>DHJA01000034.1:599-11127 GCA_002404095.1 Planctomycetaceae bacterium UBA4732
CGTCACCGTCGCGCTCGGCGTGAACGCGACGGTGATCGAGCGTACCGGCGGTGGTGTGGACATTGTCAAGCCATATACCCTCAACGCGAAGGAGGGCGCAGCGACGCGGACAGAATAAGAGGTGGTTAAGGGCCGACAGCGACGGGTAATCGTCGCTGTCGGCCGAGGGAATGACCGGCAAGGCGGTAGACATGGTTCACCCCACCATGCGGTGCAGCGTGACGCCCGCCGGCAGGTTGGCGTCTTGAATCCTAATGCGATCCTTGTAGTCCGAAAAGCTCCGCGGCGCGGCTTCGCCGCCCAGCGCGGAAAACTCGATGCGGTCGAACAATTCATGGGTCGGCGCGTTGCCTAGAGGCGAGGAGTGTTCAAAGACGTATAGCCCGCGCGTGGCCATCAGGCCGCGGCTGGCCGAGCGGTCGATCTCCCACATTGTCCCTCGCAGCGATTGCCACAGGAGTTCCAAGTCGCCGAAGGTAAAGCCGGTGTCGCGCGCCAGGTACGGGTTTACGAATCCGTATCCGCGATAGAGGCCGTAGGGGATAGTGTTTTTGCGGCCCATCGTGCCGGTGATCGAGCCGTCCTTTAGCACCTGAGCCTTCGCGTCGTCCTCCGTCGTCACTGACTTACGGGTGATGGCGAACTCCAGGGGTACGACCGGGTCGATGGAGCGGGCGAATGTCAACTGCACCGGGCCGCGGACCTGGCCGCAGTTCACCCCCGTCGTCATTACCGCCCCAAAGCCGCGGATGTCGTAAAAGTTGTCGCACATCCACTTGCGGGCCTTGCCGGTCTTGTCGGACTCGGTCTTGGCGTCCTTGTCCTTTACCTTCTTCTCCTTTTCGCCGCTGCCCATTTCGAGCGCGGTATAGGCTCGCTGGTGCTGGAGGTTGAGGACACGCCGCTCGTACACGCCATCTTGGGTCTGGAAATACAGTTCCATCCTTGGCTTGCCTTCGCCAAGAATGGCCACGGCGTTACGGATTTTGCGCTTCAGGCAAACGTCGGTGACTAGCCCTTGCAGCGACTGCGGATCGAGGCGCGGCATGTTGCCGGCGTCGGGGTCGCCATTGGGGTTGCCGTCGCTCACGTCGAAAAGGAACACGAAGTCATACCGGCGGTTGACCACTTCGGTCGGATTGGGAGTCATGGCTTTCCTTTCAGATGTCACGAGTTTTGGGTGTCCGATTTATCGCTCTTTGCCTCCGCCTTAGCGGCCTTCCGCTCGGCGATTTCCTCAAAACGCTTGGCCTTTTGGTGGTAGTAGCCAAGAGCAAAACGACCTTGGTCGCGCAGCGACAACTGCCGATCCGGTGGGACCGCCAACTTCTGCGACATCTCGGCCAGCAGTTTGTCGAGGACGACCGCCTGCCCCGGTTTCTCCCCACGAAGCCTGCGTAGATGGTTCTGAGAGTTGGCGAATAGTCGGCCCAGGACCATCGCGGGGGCGACGCTGAATGTGCCGAAATACTTGTCGGTCACGCTGGAATTCACGTCGCCTAGGGCGGCATACTGGATTTGCTCAAACACGGACAGCAATCGGCCACAGATGTAGGCCGGATGCGTCTCTTCTTCATTCAAGGTCGCGGTCACGGGAACGTCCCTCCTCAGGAGAGTAAGTTTGATTAAGGCCATGCGTGCGGGGCGGAAACCATCGCCGCCCTCGACGCGAAGGCGCCCAAGGCAAGCGGCAAGGACGGAATCGGGAATGGAGTCGCCCTTCAGTGCGGCACGGGCCAGACGCCTGGTGGCGTTCGGGTCCACCCTATCCGCCTCCATAGCAGTGGAAACAACGAGTTGCCAAAGCGGGAACAGACAAGTTGGTTTCCCCGCTCCATCCCAACGGGCGTCCGCAATCATCAGATCATCAAACCAGCGGCTCAGGTTGGCCTTCGCCACTGGCAACGGAAGTTCGATGTAGTCGCGTACGACGGCCCGCGCCGCGTTTCCAGACAGGCAAAGCAGGTAAAAGTCGTTGGCGTCAGCCGCACGAGACTCGGACCCCGCCGTCGCCGACCGTAACAGCCGCTCGACCTGCGCCGGTTCCGGGGCGTCCAACGCCATCATGTCCGTCGTGTCCGCCGGCTCCCGTGTCCAGAACAGGAACAGCACACCGCCGATACGGAGGCTGGTGCGCGGATTGCCCTTTAGCTTGTTGCCTATCAGGGCGTTGACTGCCCTTCCGTAGCCGTCCGCCGCCCGGTAGCCAATGCCCGCGTTCGCCGTCCCTTCCAGTCCGTAGCTCTCGAAAGCCGCCTTATCGTAAGAGACAAAGCTCACGCCGGTTGGCAGTCCGCCGGGGACGCCGCTTATCCGAATCGGATGTGTTCTCGGCATCGGACCCACCGTTCCGGTGATCTGGCACAACCCGGTCGGCCCCGCCTCCTCCTTTTGACTCATGACGCCGCCATAGAACCGCCGGTACCACTCCCGGATCGCTTCCCGCTCTAGGATTACCTTGTTCCGATCCGGCGCCCAGGCAAACGAGCAACGCTCGCCGGCCCCCGCTTTAAGACTTTCCAGGTCCGCTTTGATTCGCGCCGCCAAGCCGCCGTCCTCCGCGATCTGACGGCCAAAGGCCAGAAGGGCCGCTAGCGCCTTGTCGCCCGTAGTCTCCGCAGCTTGACCAATCTGCTTCCAGAATGTTTCTCGGCTACGCCGGCTCTTCTCGTCGTCGGTGATAGGCAGAACGCGCGGCAACGTGTCAGCGAAGAAACGGGCGGCGCCGGGGTTATTGGGGCTGTTATGAGGCCGCGGCACGGAAAGCGGCTTGCCCTTATCTGGGACTCGCTTCGGTTCGCCTCCCTTCTTCCGCGCGGCCAGCAGAATTTCGCCACGCCGCTCCTCGACGCCTAGATACTGGCCGTCGTCGCCAAGTTGAACAATGAAGGGGACGGGCATATCCTCGAATGCCGCCTCATCCAGCAGCCCTTCTCCGGGCCGTATTGCTAGCTCATAAAGCCGTTGCAAGATCATCGTCGCCTCCCTTAATCCCAGCCCAGGACTTCGACCGGCGCTTCGCCGTTCGGCCCCGGTCCTTTGGTGTCGCAATGCAGGACGCCCTTATCCACCTTGGCGAAGAAGAATCCCGGCCGGTTCGCGCCTTTTGGGTCAAAGCGGATGTCATATAGCATCAATCCAAGCGATTCCGACCACCCGGCCAGTGGCTTCTCGCTCCCGTCGGGCGCGGCGAAGTGACAGGCGAATTCCCGGCATCCGAGGTAAGGACAGTGAAAATACTGGCCCTTCACCACGCGCCGCTGGAACATACCAACGTACTTGGCCGGCGTATCCAGGCCATGGTCTTCTTCGTCCTCCGGTTTGGCGCGCGGGCGATTGGCCCGGTTGGTCAGCAGGGGGGTGGCGTCGATGCGATAGGCGACGTGCTGAAGTATGAGGCTGTTGCGCTGAGTGCGGTTCTGTCCTTGCGCCCCTTCGCGGCCCGCCGAATCAACGAGGTACGGCTCAAACGAGGACGGGCTTTTCATCCAGCCCTCAACCGTGCGCGGGGCGATCTTGCCCTGAATCTCATTGCGGCGAATGCCGATGAGGCGGTAAGGCTGTTGCGCCGCTTGTTTAGGGAAGTCGGCGGGAAAGGTCGGTTCCAAGACCGTGATGCGCCGGACATGCCATGACATCTGCGGCCGGTATACAATGGCATCTAGGACGCCGCGAGCGGCCGATGGCGTCATAAGGGGATAGGAGAGCCTTTCCACCTTTAGTTCAGGCCGGGTGAATAGCGCGAACTCGCCCCAGACTTTGACGGAAACGATGTCGGCGGACACAGTTAGACCCCCTGAGTTTGACCGCGTGATAATTTGCCGCACTTGCGAAGGTTCAAGAGGCGCCGAAGGATCTCGTCGTCTTCCATAGCACGGAATTCTTCTGGCAGGATGGCTCGGAATTCCGTTCGCTTCGCCGCCGAAGTGGCCATCCGATCCACCGACGTATCAAAGGAGGTGTACGCCCGAATCAAAGCATCGTTGAAATCGCTCATCGTGTCCCCTTGCTCTTAGTTTGGCAGCCCTGTTCACTCAGCTACTTAAACAGTATACCGACAGGGGCGGGGGGTAAACAAGCCCTTTCGCGCATTTTTTCTCGTGCGCGCGGATTGAAATCAAGTCGCTGATTGAACGGTGTACATTGCCGGGCCGGAGTCTTCTCCGGTCCGGCACATTTTCAAACCAACAATAATACATCTGCATTGTCCCCAACTAGCCCAAGCTCGTCGTCATAGCCGCCGCGCCAGACGAATAGCTTGTCTGCCTCTGGCCCAGCCGGGCAACCTGGCTTGGCCAACTCGTAACGGCGCATGTTGACTTGGTAGGGGGCGAGTTTGCGGAAGTTGGCTCGCGTGGCGCGACGATGAACCGCATCCAACAAAGCTGCGACCTCCTTTCTTTTTTCCTCCCACGTCGCCACAACGACGCTTTCGCCGTCGTCGTCAATGAGCCGATAGGATTCCTTCACCTCCTTGAACGCAAAACGTTCGCGAGCCGGTTGAATCTGTTTGCCGTCAAGCGAGCCGGTGCGATAAAGGCGCTCGAAATACTCCCTCATATCCTCCACGGCGTCGATGCGCGGCTCGCGACCCGCGTTGAGGAAGGTCGTTTCCAGCACAGAGCGGCCTGCCTGATACCAGCGATCCGGGGGGTAGTATTTCTTCGGCTCCGCCACAGCGGCAGCGCTACGGAACACCACAACCCGGCCGCCTGGCGATCCGTCTACGCCGTTCAGCAATCCCTCGCGGTTACAGCGGCCGGCCGCCTGAATGATCGCCTCTAGCGGCGCCAACTCCCGCAGCACGATCGGAAAATCAACATCTACGCCCGCTTCAATTAACTGGGTTGAAACGAGGAAGCACGGCTCCCCCGACTTCAGGCGCCGCCTTACTTCGTCCAACTTCGCCATACGGTGCGCCGGGCACATGCTCGTTGACAGATGAAAGGCGTTCCCTTTGTCCTTCAGGACGGCGAACAGTTCGCGGGCGGCCCGCTTCGAGTTGACCACACATAGGGCTGCCGTTTTCTCCCGCATCCGCTCCGCGACCTGCTGCCAGGTGAGCGGGGCGTCGTCGCGTTTCGGCCACTCCACTCGCACGCGCCGCAGCCGGGCGAACAGGTCCAGGCCGGGCGGGGCGATTTCGGTCACGTCGCGCAACCGTTCCGGCATATCGGCATGGTCAAAGGCCGGCTGTGTCGCCGTACACAAGACAATCGTGCTTCCCAAAATGTCGGCAACTTGGCCGAGTATTGAGCAAGTTGGTGCGACAAACTCGGGTGGCAGCGTTTGGCATTCGTCGAGGAGGATAACGCTCCGGGCGATGTTGTGGAGCTTGCGGCAGCGACCCGGCTTATTAGACAACAGACTCTCGAAGAACTGCACATTGGTGGTGAGAACCACGGGCGCGTCCCAATTTTCGGCGCGCCGGGCGGCCGCCGCGCGGGCGGTCTCGTTCATATCCTCGTCACCCGGCGGTTCGGCCAAGCTATGGTGTTCAAAGACGGCCGGGTCGTCGCGTTCAACTCCCAATGCCTTGCGCACCACGGCGGCGTTCTGGTCAAGGATGCTAAGGTATGGCGCCACATAGATCACGCGGCGTAGGCCGTATAGTTCAGCGTGTTTGAGAGCGAATGCCAATCCGGAAAGCGTCTTACCGCCGCCCGTCGGCACGGTAAGCGAGAACAGGCCGGGCTTTTGCTCCGCGGCGGCGAGACAAGCCTTGAGAACTTCATTGCGAATCCCGGCAATGTATGGCTCCTTACAGTCTTTCGCCCGTTCGACGATGTAGGCTAGGACGTGACGTCGCCACGCCACGGCGTCCAGCGTCGGCGGCTCCGGGAGCGGGGCGCGGCCATGGACTTTGTCATCATGTGCGCACGTGTCAGTCCAATCGGCATCCACGAGGCAGCTGAAGAGAAGGCGGGTGAGTACGTCGGCAGTGAGCTTGTTTGGAAGCGGTGGAGAGGCGAGCGACAGTTTCAGCAGAGAGGGACAATCCTTAGCCGCCTTGGTCCAGACGGCGGCGGCAACGGGTTGGCCCGATGGACCTTTAATGAGGTCTGCAAGGTCCGCACGATCCGGAATACCACCATGATGGCCGGCGATTGCGAAGGCCACAGGTCCATTACCGGCGCTAGAAGCCTTTGCCGCCCCCGCTTGCTTGTGGTAGGTCAGTTCGCGCGGGACGGGCAGCGAGTGAAGATAGCTCTGGAACTCCGGCCGATACTTGCCCAGATCGTGCAGCAACCCCGCCGCGTACGCCGCGTCCGACAGCGGCGCATCACCGGGCCGGGCCGCCGCCATATGATCGCGAGCGAGCTGGGCCACCTGTTCTAGATGTTCCCTCAGCAACTGCCAATCGCCGTGGCCGGTTGTCGTCGATAAACCCGTATGGGCGAAAAACGAGTCCATTGCGCCCCCTGGTAAAATCAGGTCAGGCCAGATTATTGCCCCGGCCGCGCGCGATAGCAAGGTCGGTAGGCGATAATTCGCCCCGCCGGGCGTAACTTTTGATTGCGGCAATCGGCGTCGCCGACTCTCGCAGCGACAAGCGCGACGCCTGTCGCTGCGAGGGCCGCGGAATCAATAGCTATAGCCGTGCCCCACTGACTTCCATACTCCGCTACTCCTATCCCCATTCGGCATGGTACACTTGGGGTCTTTGTCTCAACCGCACGCAGAGGACCGCTCATGCCCTTCGACGACCCCGCCTGTTTCCGCCTCGACCGCATCCCGGTTCGGCCCATCCACTGGCTGTGGCGGCCCTACCTGGATTGCGGCAACCCAGCCCTTCGCGACGGCGTGCAGGTCGGAAGCGCCGACGGCGCCGAGGCGTCGTTGCGCCCGGACGCGGGAGCCGGCCAAGCGGCGCCTTGGCGCGGCCGCTCGGCGTGCGCGGAAGGACGGCCAAACGCTCAGGCAATGGTCCGATCCAGACTTGCCGCACGGCGCCGGATGACGCCGTTAAGGGTAAGGCCGACAGACCCCCGTCGCGCGCCGTGTCGGCCTTACGGCCTTGGCCGGCGGCGAATCCGAGGCACGGACGGAACGAGCCGCGACCGTAAGGGAGGAGTATGGCCTTTGATTCCGGCAACCTTCGCAGCGACAAGCGCGACGCTTGTCGTTGCGAGGGTCGGCGACGCCGATTGCCGCAATCAAAAGCTACGCCCCGCCCCGCTCTTGTAATTTCGTTGCGAGGCGCCGTCGTGAAGAAAACTCCCCTCGTCCGTCTCCTATTCCTCGGCGTCCTCGTCGCGGCCGGCGCTTTCTGCGCCTGGTATTTCCGT
Source organism: Planctomycetaceae bacterium UBA4732 (assembly GCA_002404095.1). Classification (GTDB taxonomy): domain Bacteria; phylum Planctomycetota; class Planctomycetia; order Gemmatales; family Gemmataceae; genus UBA4732. Next base: position 7,889 of record DHJA01000034.1, read on the forward strand.
GACAAACTCGAACCTGCCCTCAATTGGGTCCGCGATCTCGGCTATTGGGGCTTGGTCATTCTCGGTGCGGCCTATCTGCCGTCCGCCCTCGTCGCCTTTCCGCCCGCGTTTCTTTTAACCATCGCGGCCGGCGCCTTTTACGATATTGTACCGGCTGTTATCGCCATTTCCCTCGGCAGCACCCTGGCCGCGACGTGCGCCTTCCTCCTCGGCCGCACCCTCGCCCGCGGCTGGGTGGAGGCCAACGTCGCCAATCGGCCCGTTTTCAAGGCGCTCGATACCGCCGTGGCCGAGGGCGGTTTCAAGATCGTCCTGCTTACCCGCCTGTCGCCGCTGCTGCCGTTTTTCGTACTCAATTACGCCTATGGTCTCACCAAGGTGAAGTTGCGCGATTTTGTACTGGCGTCCTGGATCGGCATGTTGCCGGGCACGTTACTCTATGTTTACATCGGCTCGACGGTGGGCAGCGCGGCCGCGCTGGCCGGCGGCAAGCCGCCCGACTCCGGCATTCTTGGAAGGGTGTTGTGGTGGGTCGGACTTGGCGCCACAGTACTCGTTACCGTCCTGGTAACGCGGCAGGCGCGGCAGGCATTGCAAAAAGCACTGAAAACCAAAGAAGGCGACGACAAGGATAAGGGACCGCCCACGCCGCAAGGCGACGACCAGGGCGCCGAACCGCTGACGGTCGCGCCGTCAGACGAATTCAACCGCAAGCTGCTGGACAACGTCCATCCGTCCCACTGGGTCAACCCGGCGCCGCCGCCGCGCTATCATCTCGTCGTCGTCGGCGCCGGCACGGCTGGGTTGGTGACGGCCGCCGGCGCGGCCAGTCTGGGGGCGCGCGTCGCCTTGATCGAACGGGACCTGTTCGGCGGCGACTGTCTCAACGTGGGGTGTGTACCGTCCAAGGCGTTGTTGCGCGCCGCCCGCGCCGCCGCGGAAGTTCGCGCGGCCGGCCGGTTTGGCGTTCACACCGGCGAAGCGGCCGTCGATTTTCCCGCGGTGATGGAGCGCATGCGCCGCCTGCGGTCGGACATGAGCGGCAACGACTCCGCTTTGCGGTTTCGCGGCCTCGGCGTCGATGTGTACCTTGGCGGAGGTCAATTCACCGGCAAGGATACGGTCGAAGTTGCGGGAAAGACCCTGCGCTTCCGGCGCGCCGCCGTCACGACGGGCGCGCGGGCGGCTAAACCGGACATTTTAGGGTTGGCGGATGTCGGTTATCTCACAAATGAAACCGTGTTCAACCTCACGGAATTGCCGCGACGCCTCGCCGTCGTTGGCGCGGGACCGATCGGCTGCGAGCTGGCGCAGGCGTTCGCCCGCTTCGGCAGCGAGGTTGCCTTGCTGGGAACACAACTCGTCCTCCTACCGCGAGAAGACGCAAAGGCGTCGGAGCTGGTGAAGCAAGCGATGGTACAAGACGGCGTGAAACTCTTCCTTGGCGTTGGCGTCGTGCGGGCTGAGATAAATGGGATGGACAAGGTACTTCACTTGGCGGACGGCCGCGAAGTGCGCGCGGATGCGATCTTAGTGGGAGTCGGCCGGACGCCTAACGTCGCGTGGCTCGGCTTGGAAGCGGCCGGCGTTACCTACGATCCAAAAAAGGGCATTCACGTTGACGACCGCCTGCGCACCAGCAACCCGCGCATCTTCTCGGCCGGCGACGTTTGTTCGCGCTATCAGTTCACCCACGCGGCCGACGCCATGGCGCGGATCGTGATCCAGAACGCCTTGTTTTACGGCGGCGCCAAAGTGAGCAGCCTGACTATTCCGTGGTGTACCTACACCGAGCCGGAGGTCGCCCACGTCGGCCTATATGAGCATGAGGCCAAGGAGAAAGGCGTCAAAGTGGATGTCTTTATGCAAGAAATGGGTCACGTTGATCGCGCGATACTCGACGGCGATACGGAGGGATTCGTGAAGGTACTGGTTCACAAAGGTACCGACCGAATCGTCGGCGCCACTATCGTGGCGCGGCACGCGGGCGAGATGATTAGCGAATTGACGGCATTAATTGTCGCAAAAGGCGGACTGCGCACCCTTGGTCAAACGATTCATCCCTATCCCACGCAAGCGGAAGCGCTTCGCAAGGTCGCCGACGCTTACAGCCGTTCACGACTAACGCCGTTTGTCAAAGAGCTGTTCCGGAAGTGGTTCCGTTGGACCGAGTGACGCCGTTTAGCCGCGACCCAAAGGGGAGCGCGTCTCCCTCGCGCTCCCCTTCGGGTCGCGGCTAAACGGTTTTTTATCCGTTGATATCTTGCTCGCGGCGATCTCCTCGCGGAACACCTGCCGCACCTTACGCCGGGCGATGGAGTCCGCCAGCCGGGGAAAGAATCGGCTCACGAACACCAGCAGCCGCCCTTGAAATGTCAAGTTTATGTCGTGCCGGCCGCGCTCCAGCGACTTCAACACTTCGTCCGCCACCGTCTCGGAAGTCATGCCGCGCAGGTGGTCGAGTTGCACCCGAGACTTCTTTTCGATCATGTTCTGCGAGAAATTCGTTTGCGTCAAACCCGGACATACGACCAGCACGTCGATGCCGTCCTTTTCCACTTCCGCCCGCAACGCCTCGCTGAAACCCTGCACCGCGAACTTGCTGGCCGAGTATTCACTGCGGCCCGGCATGCCGAACTTGGCCACAATGGACGAAATGTTCATGATCGCCGGCGTCACGCCCGCGCGGAGCAGCGGCAGAAACACGCGCGTCGTTTCTGTTAGGCCGAAGAAGTTGACCTCCATGATGTCGCGCAAGCGCTCGGGCGACGCCTCGGCGAAATGGCCGGTCGCGCCGATGCCGGCGTTGTTGACTAGCACGTCCAAGCCGCCAAAGTGCCGCACCGCCGCTTCGACCATACGTTGTCGGTCGTCCGCCGAGGTCACATCAGCCTGCACCGTCTCCAAGGCGCCGCCGCCCGGCCGCGACTCACGGCTTAGTTCGGTAAGCAAAGGCGCCGAGCGCGCGGCGGCCAGAACCTTGGCGCCGCGCCCGGCGGCGGCAAGCGCCAGCGCCCGGCCGATGCCCTGCGAGGCGCCCGTGATCAAAATCCGTAAACCCGCGATCTTGCGACGCCGGCCCATGACTGCGCTCCTTTATTGCAATGCCGCTCAGCCTTCTATCATTGTGCGCGCGGCGAGGCGTATTGAACAAGCGAGACAAGCGTGGGGAGCCGTGGAATGAGCGTAAACAGTAGCGGCTGTAACGAAGAGACGGGTCGTTTAGCCGCGACCCGAAG
>DHJA01000034.1:11266-21772 GCA_002404095.1 Planctomycetaceae bacterium UBA4732
TCGGGTCGCGGCTAAACGACCCCACGCCTCCAAGGTCATGGCGACGGCGACCCCGCCCCCTGCCACCCGATCTGCGCCGCCGCCTTGCCGGCCTCCAGCATCTGATTGAAGACTTTGCGGATCTTACCAGCGTCTTTCTCCGCACGTAGGCAGCGCAAAAAGGCGACGCCGTGCGCCTCGTCCAGACGCTGCATCACCGCCGGCAATAGGAATTCGTCTACGCCGTACACCTTGCCCGCCGACGCGCACACCGGAATGACGACCGGCTTGAGGTCGCCGAGCTGCTCCGAAATGGCGGCCACGGCCTCGCGGATATTCACCTCTTTGGGTCGCTTGCCGCGGCGCCAATCGTAGGGCGGCGACCATTCCATCGCCGGCGACAGCAAGTCAATATGCGTGGCCACGACGATGATTGGCGGCTTTTTCAGGTCCGGATTGGAGGCGAACCACGAATGGACGGCCTTGAACATATCCACGTCGGCCTGCCGCGCCGGATTGCGCGCGTGAACCACCAACAGCAGCAGGTCGGATTGCTGGGCCGCCAGCCGCGTCGAGCGAATCTGATCGCCGCGCGGCCCCTGATGACCGTAGCCGACGGTGTCTTGCAAAACGAGCTTGGTCGGCACGCCAGCGGGCTGGAACTCGTAGCGCTCGATCTCGTCGGTGGCCGGCAGCACGTCCGTTCGCGCACGTTGTTCACCCAGCAAGGCGTTAATCATGCTGGACTTGCCTGCTTTGACCTGCCCCATCAGCGTCACAGTCACCTGGCGCACCCCATCGGCCGCTTCGCCGGACGCCGGGCCGACCGCCTTGGCGCCGGTCGCGGCCTCCATCAGTTGGCGGTAGCGCGTGGCGCCGACCGACAGCCGGCCGCTGTTGAGGTCGATCAGGTAGGTGCCCATACGCTGCAAAAAGGCGGTGTAGAACCACAGCAGCAGATTCTCTTGCAACATCTGCAACGGCGTCGTCAGTCCCATCTGCGTGGCCGCATAGCGAAGGCCGGTGTTTATCGGAGATATGAGAGCGGACACTACCCAATAGACGTTGCTCGCCGATTGATACCAGTCCACCGCCTTGCGGGCGCGTTTCCAATCGTTGATGGTGAGCAGGTGGCCGCCCGGCAGATACTTGTCCACCATTTCCGCCAGGTCGTGCGACGCCAACTCGACGACGGCCAACATCTCCGGCACCGTCAGATTGCCGACGGGGTCTATCGCTTTAGGGTGGTAAAATGTCGCTAATTCAAGGCCCATCTCCTGGGCGACGGTCACATAGTATTTTGGATCGCTGAGCTTGTCGGCGTCGAGGTTCTTGGCGGCGGCCGCGCGCGCCTCGATCAGCTTCCACGCCTGCTGGTCACGCTCCGTCCAGTGGGGGTTGGCCTCGAAATTCACCGGCCGTAACAGCGTGCGGTTGCGCTGCCAGTAGTACGCCAGCACCCAACCCAGCGCCATCGACACGGTCATCGGAATCCAAATCCAGGCGCCCCAAAACGGGTAGTACACCAAGAGGAGATACCAGCCGGCGCCTGCCAGGATCAGGACGGGGACGATCAGCAGCGCCAGTACGGTTAAGATACGCCAACGGCTCATCGGGATCGTTCTCCGGCATGAGAGGAAAACTGGGGCTGTACCTTCCGATTCTGGAGGTAGGGGCGGGGTTTCCCCGACCTTTGACGCAGAGGGCGGGGAAACCCCGCCCCTACCTCAAAATCGGGTGGCATTCGGGCGTCATGGCCCAGTCGGCGGCGTCTCCGCCGCCGGCTTGGCGTCCGGTCCGAACGTGCCCTTCCACAATTGTTCCGCCTGGGCCAGCTGTTCTTTGTAATAGCGTTTCAGGTCTTCCGTCTGCGGGACGTGCCCTTGGTGTACGCGGCGGTAGTAGTAACAAAACGCCTTGCCCAGCGCGTAGGTGGACGCCCACGCCAAGGCGGCCCCGGCCACCGCCCCCATTACGGAGCCGACAAAGGGGATAAACTTTAGTAGTTCCACGACCGTCATGCGCGCCGCCTGCCGCGTCAGGGCGCCCAGGCCCATGCCGCCGCCGATCTCCAAAAACCGCTTGGCGTCCATCGGTTGGCCGTAGAGCTTGGCCAGGTGGTAGATCATGCGCGACTGAATGCCGGACAGCAAAACGAGGTCCAACACCGGCACCGGCACCGCCCCCGCCGAGGCCGCCAGTGTACTATAGCCGAGGATGTGCGGCAGGCTCTCCCTGGCATACAAGTCCTGAAGTTCGTGCGTCGCTTCGTCCAGGGTGCGCAACGTCTGGCCGACCGCGGCCGGCAATACTTCCAGCAATTCCTGGCGCAACCGAGGGCCGCCGTATTCGGGGTCGTTGAACCCTTCCTCCGGCGGCGTCAGATCGACCAACGCAACGCGATCCACCACCTTCTCAAAACGGCGCCGCTGCTCGGCGGCGCTGCGCAGTAAATCCTCCGACACCAGCGGCGTGGCTTCGCCGGCTGGCGACTGGCCGTCATTATCGAAGGGATACGGCAGGGGATGTTGCTGCTGCGGGTAGGCTTCGTGCAGGCAAGTCAGCACCAGCACAACGGGCCGGCGTCGCTGAGCGTTGCGCAACGTCGTCAGGTGCTTCAACACATTTTCCTGGGCGTGATCCAGCACCTTGACCACGACGACGACGACGTGCGCTTCGTTGTTGAAACGGGCAAGGTCTTCGGCGGGGTCGTAACCCGGCTCGTCGAGGCCGCGCGTGTCAAGGAACGTCGCCAATGGCGCTTCCGGCGTGGGAAACTGGTAAAGGCTGGAAAAGCGTGTGCAGGGCTGAAAGCCCTTGCCGATCTCGGCGCGGTCGGCGCCGGTAAGATATTTGATGACCGAAGTCTTGCCGCTCTGGGTCTTGCCAAACATCCAGAAGACCGGCACCGGCAGGCGGTCGCGCAACTGGTCCAGTTGCTGCTGCACGCGCCCGCTCCGATCCGAAACAGTGAACAGACGCTTGAACCGATCCAACATGACAGCGCCCCTCGTCTTGCATACGGCATTCAACGCCTTCGCCGTCATTGTATAGTCTTGCGCTTAGGTTGTTCGGGCGGTGCGCCGGTTCGTTTAGCCGCGACCCGAAGGGGAGCGCGGGGGCTACGCGCTCCCCTTCGGGTCGTGGCTAAACAAGCCCTATTGACCCGCGAAAACAGTTTGACTATGAGCCGGTTGAATCTTAGCGCCCGGAATGAACCAAGGATCGAAGGAATGGCGGACGTTTACCCCGGTAAATTGCAGCTCTGGGAGGGCGGAAGGCCGTCTCTCGTCAACGGAGCGGCCGTCGGCCGCGCCGCCAGCCAAGGTTGCCCCGACGCCCTCGCGCCACGCTTGTTCGCCGCCGAGGCCATGCAACCGGGCCGCAAAGCGCGGGAATTGGCCGAACCGTACAGTCTGCAATGGTTCCTGGAAGCTGATCGCGTTCGTTACGGCCGCCACGGCCGCTGGCTGCCGCGCTTACTGGAGTTCGGTAAGCACTCCGGTGAAAACCTCCTCGGTCTCGGCGACGGCCTTGGGGCCGACTGGGTGCAATACGCACGCTGCGGCGCCGAGGTTACGGCATGTAGCACGTCGGTGGAAACGCTGGCATTGGTCCGCCGTAATTTCGAGCTGCGCGGCCTGACCGGCCAATTCGTCCACGCCGACCCGGCCAAGCTGCCCTTGGCGTCGGCGTCTATCGACGTAGCCTGCGTCCAGGACCAATTGTCCACGGCGCCCGATCCGGCCGCGCTGGTCGAAGAAATCTATCGTGTACTTAAGCCGGGCGGCAAAGTGCTGATGATGACGCCGGCCCTACACGACGCCCAGTTCTGGAGCCATTGTATCTTCCCCTGGCGCGACTGGTTGCGGCGCTCGTCAGCGGCCCACGGCGGCATGAGCCGGCGCGGCTTGCGCCGCCTTTTCGGCCGTTTCACCGAGCATCGCATCCATAAAAGGCACCTACGGCGGTCGGAATCTCCGTATCTTCTACGTTGGCTGCCGCTGCCCGTCCTGGAACGGCTCATGGGACGCTTCCTGGTCCTCAAAGCCTTCAAACCGCTCAGCGCGGCCCGGTCCCTTCAGATCGCGGCGTAAGAAAACACCAAGCACAAAAAGCGATAGGCCCGCGAACGTGAGTTCGCAGGCCTGATCGCATGGAAAAGTCGAAGCGGCGACTCCCAGCGCGAGGCGGCCGCTCAACACAAGCGCCGCCCAGTTGCCGCCTTGATGGTTTTCCAGTCGAAGGATCGACAAGTGAAACCTAGCCGACCCCGTGAATCGTCGCAAGCCGCGCCAGCCGCGCCCGCCAGGTTTTTCCGCCGTCGCACTACCGACTGTGACGGCTGCGGCAACTAGCGCGAACACGAGGACGAGGCGCATCCTAAAAAGCTACAATAAAACAAATCGCTCGCGCCGGAAAAACCTACCCATTCTCTCAGGTCGATATGCCGCGTTTTGCGATCCTCGAACACGACTATCCGACCCTCCACTGGGATTTCCTGCTTGAACAGGACGACGTGCTGCTGACTTGGCGCCTGCCGACGCCGCCCGAATTAGGCGCCATGGTGAACGCACTAAAGGCGTTCGACCACCGGCGCCTCTACCTGGACTATGAGGGTCCGGTAAGCGGCGGTCGCGGCAAAGTGACGCGCTGGGACGGCGGGACGTTTGATTGGGAAGTGCGCGAACCGGGTTGCATGGCCGTGCGTCTTTACGGAGCGCGGCTGCGCGGCGTCTTTCGCTTGGAGCTTCTGGATGGAAAGATGTGGCGCGGCGAGTTCCGGGCCGATCCATTCGGCTCACTCCTCGATCGGCTTTAGGGCCAATCCGGGAAGCTGGAACAACGTATTGATCGAGACGGATTCCGGCGATCGGCCGCGGATGGTAAGCGACCCCTGCTGCATCTGTACGCCCTGCAACAGCATCGAGGGATGCGGCTGGTCGGCCTGAAAGCGTAACAAGGCGACGGGATGGCCGTTAGTCCGATACCAGGTGACGTCCATGCCGCTCTTGTCTCGGCCCGCCTTCACAAATTTTTCCATTAGCCATTGGCCGGAGATCGGCAAAGCTCCCGCCCGAAACCCCTCTAGCTCCAAGGCGACGGCGTTCGGCTCGCCTTTGGCCAGCCAGACGCGCAGGTCGATGGAGATCACCGTGTTCCAGCCGCCGACGCCGTAGCGAAAGGCGAGATGGACTTTTTCCTGCCCGAAAACGACGTGCGGATGGCTGATGCCTTCAGGGAGGACGCGCGAGGCGAGACCTTCATTGATGAAGCCTTCATCCAGATAGCTGTTGATCTGCTCATCCCTAAACATGACGTACCAATCGCGTTCGGCCTCGGGAGCGCTCAATAGTGTGCTGAATTCTTTGAGAAACTCCTGGCTCAACTGGGAGCGCTCTTCGCCGGCCGGCACCACGGCCTGGCTGTACACTTCCGGTTCGTAGCCCACGACGAGATACAGAAGGAGGCCGGCGCCGCCGACCAGGAAGACGATGAGGCCCAGCGTCACGAAAAGGGATCGACGGCTCATTGCAAGTACCCCTGGCACGGGGGAAGGGAGCGGTCGTCGCGGGGCCGAGCAGAGGTGTGATAGCGCTATAGCCGATTGGCGGAGGAAAGGTCAACAGGGAAAACCCCTGGTTCCCACGCTCTGCGTGGGAACCCACGGGTGCGACGCTCTGCGTCGCGTCCGGTTCGGTGCAGTCTCTCGCGGGTTCGGGACGCAGAGCGTCCGGGCTTCGTTCCCACGCAGAGCGTGGGAACCAGGAGACCGGGAGAAATCGTTATTCGGTCGCTTCGCCTACTTTGTAGCGAACGAATTTGACCATCTTCAGGCCGGCGGAGGCGAGGAGTTGCCCGACCGTCTTGGAGTCGTCCTTGACGAACGGCTGTTCGGAAAGGACGTTCTCCGCGTACCACGTCTTCATCTTGCCCTCGGCGATTTTCTCGACGATGCTCGGATGCTTGCCCTTGCCCTGCTCGTTCGCCTGCGACTGGGCAATCTCCATCTCCTTGGCGATACGATCCGCCGCGACGTGTTCGCGCGCGGCCACCAACGGATTGCGCGCCGTAACGTGCATGGATACGTCGCGCAAAATCTGCTCGTCGGCCTTCTCCCCCTCGACTTGTACCATCACGCCGACTGTGCCGTCGTGGTGGACGTAGCTGCCGAGAATGCCTGCCAGCCGGGTGAAGCGGGCCACCTTGATATTCTCGCGCACCAATCCGATCACCTCGCCGATGCGTTCGCTAATGGTGTACTCCGGTCGGCCCACGCAGGGCTGCGTCAGCAACGCCTCGACCGAAGGCGGATCTTTAACGGCGATCTGCTTGGCCAGGTCGGTCGCCAACTGGACAAACAATTCGCTCTTGGCCACGGGCGCGCTCTCGCAGCGCACTTCGAGGATGGCGCCCATCTGCTCTGCCAGGTCGATGAAGACGCCAATGCGGCCCTCGGCCGTCTCACGGTTGACGACCTTGTCCTGCGCTTCCTTGTTGCTCTTGCGCAGGATTTCGACCGCCTTTTCCATGTCGCCGTTGGCCTCGGTCAAGGCGGCCTTGCACTTCATCATCTGCATGCCGGTCCGCTTGCGCAGCTGGTCCACGGCGGCGGCGGTAATGTTCATGACGCCAAACCCCTCCTCGAACGCTTAGAGACTATTTCAAAAACCCTCTGAGGCGAGCCGGCGGGTTTATCCCGCCGGGACGAGCTTGGCGGCTCGCCTCAGATGTCAATTAGACTCCGGGTACACCGCCCCGGTTCACGTTATTGCGCGGCGGCGGCGGCAGGCGCCGGCCTATGGCCTCCGCTCGAAGGCTGGTGCGGCCGCGGTCGCGGCCCGGTAGGCGCCGGCTGCTCGGCCGGCAGAGACGCCTTGCCTTCCAGCACCGCATCGGCCATCTTGCCCAAGATCAATTCGATGGAACGGATGCTGTCGTCGTTGCCGGGAATCGGCAGATCCACCACGTCGGGATCGCTGTCGGTGTCGATCAGGGACACCGTGGCGACGCCCATGCGCTGCGCCTCTTTGACGGCGATATGTTCGCGCTTCGGATCGACGACCACGATGGCGTCGGGCAGGCGCGTCATTTCACGGATGCCGGAGAGGTTGCGATGGATCTTGGTCAGCTCGCGGTTGAGAGTGGCCACCATCTTCTTGCTGTAGTTGCGAATGCTGGCTTTTTCTGGCGCCTTGGCCAGATCGAGCTTGCCGGAAACTTCGTTGAGCATTCCGCGCATGTAAGCGGGCAAATCCACCTTAGCCGCGTTCTCGTGCGGCGGCAGCCACATCGCTTCAAGTTCTTGCAAGCGCTTGAGGCGGTCGCGGATGGTGCGGTAGTTGGTGAGGCAACCGCCCAGCCAACGCTCGCTGACGAACGGCATTCCGCACCGCGTCGCCTCGCGTTCGATGGCTTCTTTGGCCTGGCGCTTGGTGCCGACGAATAAAATCAGACTGCCATTGCTGGCCGTCTTGGCGAGGTAGCGGTAGCCGCGCAACAGGCCGCGCACCGTCTCGCGCAGGTCGATGATGTGAATGAGATTGCGCTTGCCGTAAATGTACGGCCGCATCTTGGGATTCCAACGGCTGGCCCGATGTCCGAAATGGACGCCGGCCTCGATCAGGTCTTTTACTTGGACAATGGCCACGCACTGCCCTCCTGCCCGCAGGCGGATTCTTAGGTAAACGGAACGAACCACTTGCGCCCGGCCATCGGACCGGACGTACCAGCCTCCCCTGGGTGGAAAGGGTGAAGAAGGTCATGGTAGCAATCGGAGGCGTAAGGGTCAAAGGGATTTGCGCGAAAAATCGGCTTGGCGGCTCGGTCCTGGCACCCCGGACTCGTGAGTACACTTCGCCCGGGGCTTTATCTGGATCGCCCTCCGGACTCGGGCCGCCGACAGATTCTTGTCTTGGAGCCCCTTCGGGCGACCGAGATAAAGCCCCGGGCGAAGGTACTCCTGAGTCCGGGGTGCGACTCCAATGGCGAAAATTAACCGCTTATATCGACTCTCAATGACTCCGATGCACCACCCGCTCCGTGACGGCCTCCAAGATCGCCCGGCACGCCGACGGCGGCAGACACGCCAGTTCCTTCCGCGCCCTCCCCGCCAACTCCTCCGCCTTGCGCCGCGCGTAGTCGATGCCGTCGCCCTCCACCAGATACGGCCGCAGCGCCTCGCGTTTGTGGTTGTCCGGCGCCAGCAGCACTTGGCGCACGCGCTCCGCCAGACCCTTCGGTCCCTGTTGCAGTACACGGATCAACGGCAGCGTCATCTTCTGCTGCTCCAGGTCCGTGCCCAATGATTTGCCCGTCGTCTGCTCGTCGCCTATTAGATCCAGAAGGTCGTCGGCGATCTGAAAAGCCAAGCCGACGTTACGGCCGAATCGTGTCAACGCCTGCACCACCTCCGCCGACGCGCCGCTGAACAGCGCCCCCAACTGGCAGGCGCACGCCAGTAATTCCGCCGTTTTGCCATCGATTACGTCGAAATACGCCGCTTCGGTCAGGTCGAGGTTGCCGCGCTCCAGTCCCTGACACAGTTCGCCCTCGCATACTCGGTTCGTCGCCTTGCCGATCAACCGGCAGGCGCGCACGTCGTCTAACGTACTCGCTAGGTGAAAGGCGTGCGTGAACAGATAGTCGCCGAGAAGGATGCTGTTGTGGACGCCCCAGCCGGCGTTGACCGTCGGCACGTGCCGGCGCACCGAGGCGCTGTCCAGTACGTCGTCGTGGACCAGCGTGGCCGTGTGGATCATCTCCACGACCGCGCCGAGGACGTGATGCGCCGGCGTCACCTTGCCGCAGGCGCGGGCGGTCAACAGCAGCAGCACCGGCCGCAGCCGTTTGCCGCGATAATGGCGGACGTGATCGACCACGGGCTGAACTTGGGCATACCGACTCTTCAATGTCTGCGATAGGATGCGCTCGACTTCTTCCAGGTCCGACGCGACAGGGGCATACCAATCCGGCGGGGGGGACGCAATCGTTTGGGGGACCGCCTGCATCGTTTGATTCATGACGCCTCGCCCGAGGAACGGTGCCGTGGCACGGTCATCCTGACCGTGCCACAACGGTCGTCCCGCAAGAGGGTTGTGAAGGTTCAAGCCCTATTTGGATGTAGGGACGGCCGCGAGGAACGTCAATCAATCCGCCGGAAAGCGCCGCTGCGGCCGCCGCTCTTTTCTTCCAACCGGATTCGCTCGATGCTCATAACACGATCAACCGCTTTGCACATGTCGTAAACGGTCAGGGCCGCGACGCTGACGGCGGTGAGCGCTTCCATCTCGACGCCGGTGCGTCCGAAGACGCGCACGGTCGCTTCGATGCGGAGCAGGTCGTCGGCGTCCCAGGCGAAATCGAGCGTGGCGCCGGTGATGGGAAGAGGATGACAGAGGGGAATCAGGTCGCCGGTGCGTTTGGCGGCCATTATTCCAGCGAGGCGGGCGGTTTCGAGTACATCGCCCTTACTAAGGGCGCGATCGCGGATGAGGGCGCCGGTGGCGGACGCCATGCGCACCAGTCCGCTGGCGCGGGCCTCGCGCAGCGTCTCCGCCTTGGCGCTGACGTCCACCATGCGGCTGGCGCCGCGTTCGTCGAAATGGCTGAGTTCGCTCATGTTAGAAATCCAGTCTTAAAACCGGCAGCCGCGTCCCGGCCAAATGCCGATGATCGCCGGGCGGGAACACCACCAGCGCGTCCATCTCCAATAAACCCCGCAGGTCCGCCGATCCGAACCACGGCACGGCCCGTACGCGCCAGCCGTCGTCGCCGATCTCCAGGCGTGCCGGATGATACGTCGGCCGATCCGTGCGATACGGGAAGTCCTCGGTCAGCACGGCGGAAACCATCGCCGCGCCGTCCACCGCGAGGCCGCGCAACCGGCGCACGGCCGGCCGCACGAAAAGCTCGAAGCAAACGAACGAGCTAACGGGATTTCCAGGTAGGCCGAACACCAACGTCGGCGGACGACCATCGGATCGGTCGCGCGTGCCGAACAAGATGGGCTTGCCCGGCTTCATCTCGACTTTGTGGAAGTGAGCAACGACGCCGGCTTCTTGCAGTACGCCGGGCGTCAAGTCGAGCTTGCCAGCGGAAACGCCGCCGGACAGCAACAGCACATCATCGTTCAACCCCTCCGCGACCAGCGGCCGCAGACTGTCCAGGCTGTCGCGCGCGATTCCGAGATAATGGGGCAGGCCGCCGGCGCGCGCGATCTGGGCCAATAGCATTGGGCCATTGCTGTTGCGGATTTGGCCCGGCCCCGGCGTCTCCGCTGCCTCGACCACTTCGTCGCCGGTCGAAAGCACGGCGACACGCGGAGGCAGCACTACCTTGACGGTGGTGCGGCCCACTGTGGCGAGTACGCCGAACTCCTGCGGCCGCAAGACCGCGCCGGCGCGCAGCACCGTATCGCCGCGACGCATCTCACGGCCTTGTTTCAGGATATTACGGCCGGTTTGAAGGGAAGGATCGTCGATGTGAACGCAACCCCCACCCTGCCCCTGTCTCTTATACACATCT
>DHJA01000023.1 GCA_002404095.1 Planctomycetaceae bacterium UBA4732
TAGGACTTATAGGACCAATAGGACTTATAGGTCCTATTGGTCCTATAAGTCCTATTGGTGGGTCTTGCCCACGCTCGGTTCCCCTCAAATCCGCAAATTCCCTGTCAAAAAGATGAGATACCCTCATTGGCACTCATATTCATCCAAATTAGGCTATGGAAGGTAGGTGTACAAATGTTACATTCTTCCCGTTCAATCCATCAGGGATCGCCATCGGAGACGGACGCCAAGCCGTCAAGCGCCGCGGCCCGGAGATGGTCGGACCCCAGCGTGTTCGCGCCTTCGATCCGTGGACCCACCGTGAGGTATCATCATGTTTGTCGAACTGAAAAAGTCGTTCCTCGGCCGCGCCGCCGGTGAACGCATCGACGTTTCCGAGACCGACGCCCAGCACCTCATCCAACAGCAAACCGCCGTCGCCGTGGACGACGATCTCATCGGCCCCGCCGTCACCCGCGCTCTCGACGCCGCCCTCGCCCGCCAATCCCAGAGCATCGACGCGGCCGTCAACCAATCGCTGAAAGTCTTCGCCGACGCCCGCTCGCTGTCGCGCAAAAACGCCGCGCCGGTTCTGTTCGGCTCTGGCGGCGACGGCGATCCGCATGGCAAAACCTTCGGCGACTGGGCCTTGGCCGTGGCCCGCGGCGACCGCAACTACCTCGAAAAGCACTACGGCAGCCGTTTCGTCGAGTACGCCGGCAAGGCCGCCCTGGCCGAGGCGTCCGGCGTCACCGGCGGCTATACCGTGCCGCCGGACTTCTACCAACAATTGATGTCGATCATGGCGGAAGAAACCTTCGTCCGTCAGCGCGCCTTCGTCGTGCCGATGGCGAGTTCCACCATGCAGATCCCCTACCTCGACGCGAGTACGGTGCAGGCGGCCGGCGTCAGCCCGTTCTTCGGCGGCGTGCAGATGTACTGGACCGCCGAGTCGCAGACGCGCACCGAGACGGAGCCGCAGTTCAAGCAGCTCGACCTGAAGGCGTGGGAGCTTTCCGGATATTCGGTGTCCAGCAATGTGCTGTTGCAGGACAGCGTGATCGGCCTGGAAAAGTTCCTGATGACGCTGTTCGCCAAGTCGCTGGCGTGGTTCGAGGAGTACGCCTTTTTGCAGGGCAACGGGGCCGGCAAACCGCAAGGAATGCTCGGCGCCGCGGCCACGGTCAGCCAGACCCGGCAGACGGCCAACCAGGTGCAGTACGCCGACGTGGCCGGCATGTGGGCCAAGCTGCTGCCTATCTCTTGGGGCAAAGCGATTTGGACTTGTAGCCCCAGCGTGGTGCCGCAGCTGTTGCAGCTCAAGGACGGCGCCAACCGGGCGATCTTCATCAGCATCGATCAGGGAGCGACGAAGTCGCCGAACTGGAGCCTGCTCGGCCGGCCGGTGTTTCCCACGGAGAAGGTGCCGGCCCTCGGCACGAAGGGCGACGTGATGCTGCTCGACCCGAGTTTCTACATCGTGGGCGACCGGATGCAGATCGAGATCGCAGCGTCGGAACACGTCAACTTCCTCAAGAACCAGATGACGTGGCGCGTGGTCGAGCGCGTGGACGGCCAGCCGTGGTTGGATAAGCCCGTGACTTTGCAGGACGGCGTGACGCAGGTTTCGCCGTTTGTGGCGTTGAACTGATTACCCTGGCGGGCGGGGTTTCATTAGTCTTATAGGACTTATAGGTCCTATAGGACCTATAGGACTTATAATACTCCGCTTATCTTTATAAAGGAGCATCCATGTACACCGAACATCTGACCCAAGCGTTGGCCATCGGCGGCGCGCCGATCCACGCCCAGCAACTGACCTCGACCACCACGCTCACCACCGGCAAGGTGGACCTGGCGCTGGTCCATCGCTGTCTCTTCGTCCTCGACCTCGGCGTCTTCGGCGGCACCAGCCCGACGTGCGCAGCCGTGTTGACCGTCCAGGAATCGCCCGACGGCGCAACCTGGACCAATAACGGTACGGTAAGTGCGCTAACCGTCGCCGCCGCGAGCAGCATCGGCACCAGCGAAGTCCGCGCCGATCAACTCGGGGCCGGCAAACGCTACGTCCGGGCCAGCGTGGTCTTCACCATCGGCGGTACGACGCCCACCATCCCGGTGGTCTGCGTACCATTGACCGGCGAAGCCATTCACAAACCCAACAGCGTCAACAACGATGTTTCGGTGGTCAGCCAGCAGGTGACCACCTGATCTAGCGCTACAAGCCCCGAGCGCAAGCGAGGGGGAAAACGAAAACCCCTCGCTTGCGCTCAGGGCTTGTACGAACCGTGGAGAAAATAATGCCTGGCAACGACCTCATCACCTTGGCCCGCGCCCGTGAGGCGATCCTCAAGGCCGACGAATCCTCCCTAGCGGCCGTCGCTCCGTTTGCCTGCCGCGCCCGACAACGACCCTGGGAAGGTACGGCCGTCCGTAAGCCGTGGGAGTATCAAGTTACCGTGGTAATACCGCATCTGGAAACTCCGGAAACCTTGCCCGTCTTGCTGGAACTGCTGGCCCTGCAAACCGTGCGGCCCTACGTCCTACTCATTGACACGGGTTCGTCGCCGGCCGTCGTCCGCACTCTGGAGGCGCTCCGTCGGCCCGACGTGGAAATCCATTACGTCCGCGCCCATGCCTATGCCCACTCGTCGGCGCCTGTTACCACGGCGATGGACCTGGCCTTCGCCCTGTGCCGCACGCGGTACTTGCTCTGCTCGCATTCGGACGTCTTCCCGCGACGGCGCGACCTTGTCGAATGGCTGCTCGGCCTGTGCGACGCCGGCCAGCCCGTCGTCGGCTACGAGATGAGTCCACGGCCGGATACCAACGGCTGGCGCAACGTCGTCTCGCACACTTGCACGATGCTCCACATGCCGACAATGCGGCGCATCGGGGCGACGTGGAGCTTCGAGCGCTACTGGGAGTCCGGCGAGGCGCGGCCGCAACAGGTCGGCTATCCCGACACCGAACAGCCGTTCGACCGCTGCATCCGCCGGGCCGGCGTCTTCCCGTATCTCATCGGCCACGATCAAAACTACGCTCGCTACACGGACGAAAATATCGACCATATACGCTCCCTTTCAGGGCTGAATCTCTACGACGCCGACGGGGAGATGCACCGGAATTGCCGAACCAATCTCATCCAAGCCGTGCGCGAGGCGAAAGTCCGCATTATGGCGTGGCGAAAGGAGGCCGGCCGTGGCTAACCCCAAAGACCTCATCACCAGCGGCCGCGCCGTGCAGGCCATGCAGTATTACGCCGACAATACGACGACAAACGCGATCCTACAAACGCTCGTCACGGCCTGTTCCGACGCCATCGAAAAGTATTGCCGGCGCCGCTTCGTCAGCATCGCACGCGACGAGCTTTACAACGGCACGGGTGATCCCCGGCTGATCCTGCGCGAATACCCTGTTCAGTCGGTGGATAGCGTCCGTTACCGCCCTGTGACGGTCCTCAAAGTCGTCAATAACAGCGTCAGCCAGGCGACCCAGCAGAGCCGCGTCCAAGTGACGGCGACCGGCCTTCAGCTGGTCGAGGTCGCGGCCGGCGTGAAGACGATCACCACGGCCAGCCTGACGTGGGCGGCGTGTCCGACGTTGACCGCGTTGGCCAGCGCGGTCGCCGCCGTCGGCCGCGGTTGGACCGCGCAAGTCGTCGGCGATGTCACGGGAGATTACGGCCAATGGCCGAGCGCCGACTTGTATGTGCCCAGCAGCTACGGCGACGGCGTGCAATCGCAGGGCGCCCTCACGGCCATGCGACAGAACGCCGAGTTGAAGCTGCACACTTACGAGCTGGCCGGCTATCAGTGGGACGCGCGCGGCTGGCTGCTCCGCGCCATCCCCTATTCCGATCCGGAATTGCTGCATCCCGAAGACCTGATCTGGCCAGTGGGAATCCACAACTTCCGTGTGCAGTACACGGCCGGCTATACGACCGTGCCGGAAGCCGTGCAACAGGCGTGCGCCCTCTGGGTGGCGATGAACTACGACCTAACCCAGCGCGATCCTTCTTTGTCTCATCAGGCGGTGTCTGGCGCGGCCGCTCAAACGTGGATGCAAGCCGCCGGCGACCATCAACCGCCGCCGGTGATCCGGCCGCTGTTGGCGCCGTACCGTCGTCACACTGTCGCCACGAATCAGGGGTAAGCCATGAGCCTGCCGATGCCCGCCAACATTACTTGTGACATCTATCATGGGCAGAATCTGCCGCCGGCGCCGCCGGACGTGCCGGGCGCGACGGGCTATCTGGAAGAGGATTTCCGCAACCTCAAGCCTGCGATTAATCCCATTTTCACCTACACGCACATCCTGCGCGTCGAGACGACGGTGGACGTCCGCGACGGTTATAGCGGTGTGCCAGGCGGCTCCGCCGTGTACGTGTCGAACCAATCGGGGACGAGGTTTCAGGTGCAGGCCGTGGCCCGCGTGGGCCGCGGCACGGCGGTGGATCACAAAATCGTCTACCTACAGCGCATCAACCTGACGTGGCCGAGTAACGATGTTTAGGGTCTGACCGCAAAGGGCGGGG
>DHJA01000181.1:0-413 GCA_002404095.1 Planctomycetaceae bacterium UBA4732
TCACGCTACGTGCCCGGCGGTGGCACCGAGAACTGGCCGCTGAGTCGCCGGCTCCTTAGCGCCGCCGTCAACGCCTTAACGCGGCTCTTAATGCGCGTCGGCGCCCACGACTGTAGCGGGGCGTTCCGCTGTTACCGCGTGGCGAAGCTGCGCGAAGCGCACCTGGAACGGGTCATATCGCGCGGTTACTCGTTTCAAGAAGAAATGCTCTATCGCTGTCGCAAGGCCGGTTGCCGAATCGGCGAAACGCCCATTATCTTCGCCGACCGTCGCGGCGGCGTCTCCAAGGTCAACTCGCGCGAGGCGGTGCGGTCGTTGGGCGTGCTGCTTTATCTGGGGACGATGGCGTTTTTCGGCATCGATTAAATGAAACGCGGTCCCCACGCGTTCTATGTTTAGCCGCGACCCGAAGG
>DHJA01000181.1:530-4118 GCA_002404095.1 Planctomycetaceae bacterium UBA4732
TCCCCTTCGGGTCGCGGCTAAACACTCACCCCAACTTGACGCACCCCTCTCCCAGCAGCGCCGTTAGCTCGTCATGCGGATACGACCCCGGATTGACGGCGTATTCGCGGCCCAGCTTTAACACCGCGTCCTTGCCCGACGGGTCGCGCACCGTCAGGAACACCGGACAGCCGCCCGGCGACCGTCCCAAGATCGACCCCAAAGCGTCGATGTGCTGCGCCCGATGCACGCCCGGCTTCACCAGCAGATACAGCCCGCGCGCCAGTTCACGCTGGGCCTGCTCAATGCTCAGAATGCGGTTGACGATCAGGCCCGGTTCGTCGCGCGTGCGCTCGACGGTCCCCTTGACGAAGCAGACGCGGTCCTCCACCACCTCGTCCTTGTAACGGACGTAATCGTCGGGCCACATCACGCACTCCACCACTCCGGTAAGGTCTTCGATTTTGCAGCGGACATAGCGGCTATTGCCGTTACGCGCCTTCTTGGTGTTCATAAAGCGCACCTGCGTCAACATGCCGCCGAGCGTCACTTCCTTTTCGCTTGGCAGATGTTTCAGCTCTTCCATGGTGTGACTGGAATAGCGGCGTATCTCTTTCTCCCAATGCGCCAGCGGGTGGCTGGAGAAATAAAAGTCCAGCGATTCCTTCTCGTACTTGAGCTTCTCCGTTTCGGGCCATTCCGGCACGTCTGGCAGGGCGTCCACGGCGGTCTCGGCGGCGTTCGTCATGCCCGGCTCGTCGCCGCCGAACGCCTCGAACAGGCTGCGTTGGCCGCGGCGCCGGTCTTCCTGACGGGCCCCTGCCGATAGCAGGGCGCGCGGGACGGCGTGCAGCAGCTGCGCCCGATGGCCGCCGAGGCAGTCGAGGGCGCCGGCCTTGGCCAGCCGTTCCAACGCCATCTTGTTGACGGCTTTCAGATCAATGCGCTCGCAGAAGTCGAAGAGGTCTTTGAACGGCCCGCCCTCCGCCCGCGCCCTTGCGATGGCCTCGGAGGCGCCGCGGCCGCAGCCTTTGATCGCGGTCAGGCCGAAGGCGATCTTGCCGTCGCGCACCGTGAAGCCGGCCTCGCTGGCGTTGACGCTGGGCGGCAGCACGTCGGCGCCCAAGCGTCGGGCGTCGGCGATGTGTTCGACCATCACGTCGCGCTTGTTGCCGTCCTCGATCTCGCTGGTCAACAGCGCCGCCATGAACTCTGGCGTGTAGTTGGCCTTGAGATAGGCCGTTTGATAGCCGATTTGGGCGTAGGCGGCACTATGTGCTTTGTTAAAACCGTAGCCCCCGAATTTCACAATCAGATCGAAGATTTCCCGCGCCGTCGTTTCGGCCAGCCCGCGCCGCTGAGCGCCTTCGACGAACTCCATGCGCCGCCGGTCGATGACGTCGTACTTCTTCTTGCTGATGGCCTTGATGCAGGCATAGGCACTGGAAAGTTCGATGCTTCCTAACCTATTTAAGATCCGCATTATCTGTTCTTGATAAATCATGACGCCGTAGGTTTCCGCCAGCACTTCCTCCATGACCGGATGCACATACGACGGCTTGGCCCGGCCGTGCTTGATATTGACGTAATCATCGACCATGCCGCCTTCCAGCGGGCCAGGACGGTACAGGGCCATGAGGGCGATGATGTCGCGGATGTTGTCCGGCTTGAGCCGTTTGAGCAGCTCGCGGATGCCGTCGGATTCCAGCTGGAACACGCCCTTGGCGTCGCCGCGTTGCAGGAGGGCGTAAGTCGCCGAATCGTTCATCGGCAGCTTGTAGAGGTCGATGACCTCGCCGCGCGTCTTCTCGATCAGCTTGACCGCGTTGTCCAGCAGCGTCAGGGTGCGCAGGCCCAGGAAGTCCATCTTGAGCAGGCCGACTTTTTCCAGATCGCCCATCACCCATTGCGTCGTCACCACCGCCTCGCCGGCGCGCGCGCCGGCGTCGTCGCCCTTGCGCACGACGCGCTGCAACGGCACATAGTCGGTCAGCGGGCCGTTGGCGATCACAACGCCGGCCGCGTGTGTGCCGGAATTGCGATTCGTGCCCTCCAGCTTGCGCGCTATGTCGATTAGCTCGCGCACGTCCGGGTCGGACTCATACGCCTGCTTGAATTCCGTGCTTTCCTTCAGCGCGTCGTCGAGCGTGATCCCTAGCGTCTTGGGGATCATGTTCGTCAGCTGAGTGACGCGCTCCAGCGGAAAGTCGAGCACCCGGCCCACGTCCTTGATGGCGGCGCGGGCGGCCATCGTGCCGAAGGTGGCGATCTGGGCCACGCTGCCTTCGCCGTATTTGCGACGGACGTAGGCGATGACTTCTTCGCGGCGGTCCTGGCAAAAGTCGATGTCGATGTCGGGCGCCTCGGAGCGGTCGGGGTCGAGGAAGCGCTCGAACAGCAGGTCGTATTCCAGCGGATCGACGTGGCTGAACTTGAGGACGTAGCTGACTATGGCGCCGCACGCCGAGCCGCGAGCGCTGGCGGGGATGCCGTTCTCCACGGCGAAACGCACAAAGTCGCCGACGATGAGAAAGTAGCTGGCGAAGCCCATCCGGCAGATGACGCCAAGCTCGTGTTCCAAACGGTCTTTGGCGATCTGCGAAGGCGCATCGCCGTAGCGTTCGCGCAGCCCTTCGTAGCACAGTTCGCGCAGGTAGTCGTCGGGTTTCTTGTCGTCGGGCGGAGTGAAGACGGGGAAGTGACGCGCCTTGAAGTCCAACTCGATGGAGCAGCCGTCGGCGATCTCCTGGCTGCGTCGGACCGCGTCCTCTTGGCCGGGGAAGAGGCGGTACATCTCTTCCGGCGGTCGGACGTAGAACTGATCGACGAGCTTATTGGCGCCTGGTTCGCCGTAGCGCATGCGCTTTTCGTCGGTGCGTTTGGCACCGGTGTTGATGCACAACAGCACGTCATGGGCGTTGGCGTCCGCCTGCGTGAGGTAGTGGGCGTCGCTGGTGGCGACGAGCGGCAGACCGAGCTTGTTGGCAATGCCGATGGCCCCCTCGGCGCACTCCTTCTGGATGTTCAGCCCATTGTTCTGAATTTCGACGTAGAAGTTTTTGCCGAAGACGGTGTGGAACCACTGCGCCAGTTTTTCCGCTTCGTCGAGTTGGTCTTTGAGGATGTATTCGCTGAACTCGCCGGAGGCGCAGCCACTAAGACAAATAAGACCTTCTTTATGCGCTTCCAGCAAGTCTTTGTCAATGCGCGGGACGTAGTGATAGCCCTCCAGGAAGGCAACGGAGGCCATTTTCATCAGGTTGCGGAAGCCGGTGCGGTCGCGCGCCAGCAAGGTCAAGTGATAGGCGGCCTCGCCGCGGCGCGAGGCGCCTTTTTCGGTGCGAGTGCCGGGGGCGATGTAGGCTTCGTAGCCGATGATGGGGTTGAGGCCGACCGCCTTGCACTCCTGGTAAAACTCGATGGCGCCGTACAGATTGCCGTGGTCGGTCAGGGCGAGGGCGTTCATGCCCGCCGCCTTGGCGTGGGCCGTCAGCTCGGGGAGCCGATTGGCGCCGTCGAGCAGGCTGTAATGGCTGTGACAATGGAGGTGAACGAAGGGACGGCTCATAAGCAGCTCTAAGCACAATGGCGAGCCGGGGGCGTAAGCCC
>DHJA01000090.1:0-360 GCA_002404095.1 Planctomycetaceae bacterium UBA4732
CACTTGCAAAACCCGGCACTAGCGGGAGCGGTCGGATCGCCAGGGCTGATGAAGTTCTTGATCACATGGCCCGTCGTGTTCCAGGAAGCAATGGAGATGCTGTTGTAGGTGGTCCCCAATTCCATGTAAGGCATGATGAAGTAGTGAACGGTGCCGATGGGAGCGGGCGGGCCGTTGCCGTTGGCGTTGTTGCTTGCTGGAAAGAAGCTCGCACAGGGCGGTAACTTGCCGTTGGCGTCGTTGCAGGAGTGCAGGGCGAGCGACATCTGCTTGAGGTTGTTGGCGTCCGAGATGCGCGCCGCCGCCTCCCGCACCTTCTGCACGGCCGGCAGCAGTAGGCCGATGAGGATGGCGATGATG
>DHJA01000090.1:454-15484 GCA_002404095.1 Planctomycetaceae bacterium UBA4732
GATGATGGCGATGACGACGAGAAGTTCGATCAGCGTGAAGCCCTTGGACCTCACCCATTTCCGAAACACAGCCATGAAGCCTCCGAGGGAAAAGAGTACGAAGAAAGGAAGCAGCCGAAGCGCAATCCGCCCCGGCTTGCGCTCCAGGGTAATGGTTTCACCGCCGGCGTCTTTTGTCAAGGGAAAAATGAGAGAAGTATAAGGCTTGGGTGAGACTTGTGAGACGAAGTTCAAGCAAAGAAAGCTGGAGAGTTGATTACTCCTCTTCGCCATGAGGGCCGCTCGGGAAGTGGGTGAGCAAGTGGTCCAGCGCCAGTCGCAGCGCCTCGGCGTCGCTCGACGCCCCCAACGCCTTGCGCGCCTGCTCCAGCTTAGTAGGGTCTACCATAACACTCTTGCGAACCAGCTTCGCTTCGTCCGCGTCGTCTTTCGATTTACGTTCCGCCATCGCTGACCTCCTGAGAGTTGCCGCGCTGGAATTGTAGGAAGGGCGCGGGACGCAAGGCAAGTCAGGCCGCCTTCATAAAATGCTGTTGGCCCGCAAGCGGTCGGCACGTTATGTTAAAGGACATGACGCAATCCTTGCAACCTGAGCGCTGCGCCCGAATGCTCCGGGCACTGGCGGCCCCCGAGCGCTTACGGCTGATTCATTGCTTGCGCGACGGCCCGCGCAACGTCACCGAGTTGGCGGGTTTGGTGGGAGGCGAGGTGGTCAACGTCTCGCATCACCTGGGCGTCCTGCGACACGCCGGCGTCGTGCTGGACGAGAAACAGGGCCGATTTGTCGTCTACCGTCTGCATCCGGACGTCTTCCATCCGACGGCCGCCGAACACCTGGATTTCGGTTGCTGCCGGCTGGAGCTTCCGCCGCTGTTGTAGAAATCCACTACAAGCCCTGAGCGCAAGCGAGGGGTTTCGCCTCACCCCTCGCTTGCGCTCGGGGCTTGTAGCGTTAAAGCCCCATCACGTTATAGCCGCAATCGACGTAAAGCACTTCGCCCGTGATCGCCGACGCCAACGGACTGCACAGGAAAGCCGCCGCGTTGGCCACCTCTTCCGCCTTGACGCCGCGCGGCAACGGCGACCGCGACGCCGCGTAGTCGATCATCCCTTGGATGTCGCCGATGGCACCGGCCGCGCGCGACTTGTACGGCCCGGCCGAGATTAGGTTGACGCGAATGTTCTTCGGCCCCAAGTTGCTCGCCAGCTGCATGGCGTCGATCTGCAACGCCGATTTCGCCGTGGACATGCCGCCGCCGTAATGCGGCACCACGCGGTCGCCGCCCAGATAGGTCAAGCCCACGGCCGACGCCCCGCCCGGCCGACCTTCCATCAACGGCAACCCAGCGCGCAGCAACGCCGTCAGCGAGTAGGCGCTTACGCTCAGGGCCGTCAGATACGCTTTGCGAGTGGTGTCGATGGCCTTGTTCTTGATTTCGGGGCTGAAGGCGATGCTGTGGATCAGTATGTCGAGTTGGTTGCAGTGGGCGGCCACGCCCTTCATCAACCCCTGGATCGAGTAATCGCCGTGTTTGGCGAAACGACGGTCGGCGCGCGTCTTCTCGTCCACGTCTTCCATCGTGTCGAACGACACATCGCACGGCAGCAGCTTTTCGACCTTGAGTTCGCCCTGTCCAAAGGGCAGGACGCGCGACTCGGCGTCCAGATCGCGTTCGAGGATGTTTTCGACGATGGTCATCAGGCGGGGATGGACCGAGAAGAGCAGGCGGGCGCCGGCCGCTTGAAGCGCCTTGGCGATGTACCAGGCGAAGCCCATATCGTCGCCGACGCCGGTGACAAGGGCGACTTTGCCGGTGAGGTCCAGAGGAATCATAGTCGTTCTCGCGGTGCGAAAGAGGAAGGCCGTTTAGCCGCGACCCGAAGGGGAGCGCGCCCCGCACAGGGGTTAAGGTCTAGCAGATTGGGGAAAGGTGGGCAAGACCGCGCGAGAGTCCAAACACGGCTGAAACAGCCGTGGCACACGAAATATCTCGGTGTGCCACGGCTGTTTCAGCCGTGTTTGATCTCCGCGGCCTGTTCTACCCGTTGGTGAAGAACTCGGGCGAAGCCTCGAAGTCGACCCGGAAAGTGGCCGCGTCCAGGTTGGAGAACACCGCGTTGCTGATGGCCGGGTCCGACGGCCGGTGCAGCAGGGCGTTGTAATACCCCTCGAACAGATCGCCCCGGAACTCCTGCGAGGTTAGGAACGCTTGCGCCACACCCTGCAAGCCGAGCCGCGGCAGCAGGCCGACCCAGCCCGCCACTTCCACGGACCCGCCCGTTCGGTTGAGCAGCAGTTCGTACAACGCCTGTACGTCGCGCTGCTGCGTGGTTCCGGTAGACGACAGCGTTTGGGCGCGGCCGTCGAACTCGGAGCTGCCGAGAATCTCGCTTAGCACCTGCTCCTCGGTTTGCCCTTGCAACAGCTGATTCACAAAGCCCAATTCCTCCGTACCGTCGGCCTGCCGTCCCAGAAACGTGACGTACCAACTTCTGACCAGATGATCTCGCGCCTCCTGGCTGCGCAGGATGTCGCCGGCAACGATCGTCTGGGAACCGCCCGGGCCGTTCAGCACACCCACCCAGCCGTCCAGTTCCGCCCTGGCGCCCGCGCGGCCCAGTTCGTCGAGGTAAAGCGCTTGAACGAAGTGTTCCTGGGCGCTCAGGCCGGTGAAGGCGGTGGGACGGTTCGCCGTGTCCGGGCCGGCGATGGACTCCACGCTGGCGGCGTTGTTGAGGTTGAGAGTTGCGACGTTGGCGTATAGCACCGCGGGTCTGCCTTTGAGGGCGATGGCCCCGGCGCCGATGCCGATGGACTGACCCTGAGCGTCGAAGTTGAGTACGTTCGGCGCCGCGCCGCCGTTGACAGTGACTACAGTATTCGGGATCGCCTGGACGTTGAAGGCGTCGGCGCCCGGACCTCCGTTAAGCACGATACTGGGGATGACGCCGCCGCTCCCCAGCGGACCCAGCGTCAGCGTCTCGGCGGTCGTACCGGGGACGTTGATCGTCAGCGACGTGGAGGGGTTGACGAATGTGGTCGTCTCGAAGGCGCTGACCTGACTGACAATCTCCGACATGGCCCCGGCCGCCTGCACAACGGCCTTGTCGTCCTGGCCGTCTTTGGGCAGGTTGAAGACGACGGCGTTCGGCGTGCCTGCGTTGACCAGGACTGGAGTGAGGTTTGAATAGGTGTAGTTGGCCGTGGTCGCGCCGTTGACGAAGGCGATGGTCCCGTTATGTCCGCCGCCAGCGCTGTTGGGGCTGAAGGTGAAGATCTGGTCGGGAGCGAAGCCGTCGAGAATTTGCAGGCTGTTCGCGCCAGAACCGCCGTTATAGATGACGCCGCCGGAAGGCGCGAACACGCCGCCGGCCGGGTTGTGGACGATCAGGGAGTCGCCTGGCCCGCCGTTGAACGTGAAGCTGGTGATGTTGCTGAAGGGGATGGCCGGCCCACCGTTGACGGTGTAGCTGCCGTCGTCGGGGCCGGTGGCGGTTACGACCACAGTTTCGTTGCCGGCCGTGCCGTTGACGACGATGGCGCCGCTCAACGGGGCGAGCGCGTCGGCGTCGGTCGCGCTGTTGTTCGCTGTATTGGGGTCGCTCGCGACGCTGGACGGTTCCACCGTGGCCGTGTTGGACAGAATCCCGCCCGTCGCCGACGAGTCGACGGTCCCCGTGGCGATGTAGGTGATGGTCGCGCCGAGCGGCACGTTGACCGTGTCGTGAATGTTGCCGTTGCCGCTGGGCGTGAAGCCGTTCGCGCCTCCGGTCTCCGTCGTCGTGAACGTGACGTTGTTCAGGTCGCTTGGGAACGCATCGGTCACCGTCGCATTGGTCGCGTCGCTCGGCCCGCTGTTGCTCACCACGATGGTATAGGTCACCGGCAGACCAGGGTGGGCGGTCGTCTGGTTGTCCGTCTTGGTGATGGACAGATCGACCACCTCCCGCACGGGCGCCGTCGCCGTGGACGAGTTGTTGGCGGAGACGGGGTCGGGCGTTCCGCTCGACGAGATGTTCGCCGTGTTGGAGAAGTTCGCCTGATTGACGTCGCTGGAGGCAAGGTGTAGCACGAGCGTGAACGTGGCGCTGGCCCCGGACGCCAACGTTGAGATGAAGTCGTTTAGAGTGCCGGTCCCGCCGACGGGCGGCAACGCGGCGCTGAAGGTCGGCCCCGTGTTCTGCGTGAACGACACGAAGGTCGAGCCTGCCGGCACAGCGTCGGATAGGGTGACGCCCTGCGCGTCGCTCGGCCCGGCGTTGGTCACGGAGAGGGTGTAGGTGGCGTTCGTGCCGGCGACGACCGCGGCCGGCCCCGTCTTGACGACGGCGAGGTCGGCCGAGGAGTTAACCGTTGTGATGAACGTGGCCGTGTTGTTGGCCGCGTTGCTATCGCTGGTGGTGCTGGCGACCGTGGCCGTGTCGGTCTCGGTCGTGCCGTTGGGGACCGCGGGACTGATCATCGCCACGAGGGTGATGGTGGTGCTGCCGCTGGCGGCCAGGGTGCCGAGGTTGCCCGAGGAGTAGGCGGCGCCGGCGCCGGTGCCCGTGCTGGCCGAGACGAACGTCTCGCCGGCCGGCAGCGTGTCGTTCACCATCACGTTCTGGGCGTCGCTGGGGCCATTGTTCGTGACCGACAGCGTGTAGGTCACGTTCTGGCCCGCGAAGGCCGTCGCTGGACCCGTCTTGGTGACGGCCAGGTCTGCCGACGTGTTGACCGTGGTATTGAACGTGGCTGTGTTATTCGCCGCGTTGCTATCGCTGGTGGTGCTGGCGACCGTGGCCGTGTCGGTCTCGATCGTGCCGTTGGCGACCGTGGGGCTGATCGTCGCCACGAGAGTGATCGTCCTGGCGGCGCCGGCGGCAAAGGCGCCGACGAGGTCCACGTAGGAAGTGCCGGCGCCGCTGCCCTCGCTGGCCGACACGAAGGTCTCGCCCGCCGGCAGCGTGTCCGTCACCAACACGTTCTGGGCGTCGGACGGCCCATTGTTGGTCACCGACAGGGTGTAGGTGACGTTGTTGCCAGCGAAGGCGGTCGCGGGCCCGGTCTTGGTGATGGCCAGGTCGGCCGAGGCGCCGACCGTGGTGTTGAACGTGGCCGTGTTGTTGGCCGCGTTGCTGTCGCTGGTGGTGCTGGCGACCGTGGCCGTGTCGGTCTCGGTGGCGCCGTTGGAGACCGCGGGGCTGATCATCGCCACGAGGGTGATGGTGGTGCTGCCGCCGGCGGCCAGGGTGCCGAGGTTGCCCGAGGAGTAGGCGGTGCCGGCGCCGCTGCCCGTGCTGGCCGAGACGAAGGTCTCGTCCGCCGGCAGCGTGTCCGTCACCATCACGTTCTGGGCGTCGGTGGGGCCGTTGTTGGTCACCGACAGCGTGTAGGTCACGCTCTGGCCCGCGTTCGCGGTCGCCGGCCCCGTCTTGGTGACGGCCAGGTCCGCGCTGGCGTTGACCGTGGTGTTGAACGTGACCGTGTTGTTGGCCGCGTTGCTGTCGGTCGTGGTGCTGGCGACCGTGGCCGTGTCGGTCTCGGTGGCGCCGTTGGGGACCGTGGGGCTGATCGTCGCCACGAGGGTGATCGTCCGGGTGGCGCCCGCGACAAAGGCGCCGACGAGGTCCACGAAGGAGGCGCCGGCGCCGCTGCCCTCGCTGGCCGACACGAAGGTCTCGCCCGACGGCAGCGTGTCCGTCACCAACACGTTCTGCGCGTTGGACGGCCCATTGTTGGTCACCGACAGCGTGTAGGTGACGTTGGTCCCGGCATTGGCGGTCGCCGGCCCGGTCTTGGTGATGGCCAGGTCGGCCGAGGCGCCGACCGTGGTGTTGAACGTGGCCGTGTTGTTGGAGGCGTTGGGGTCGGTGGTGCTGCTGCTGACCATGGCGCTGTCGGTCAGGATGCTGTTGCTAGGCTCGCTCGGGCTGACCACCGCCACGATGGTGATGGTAGTGCTGGCTCCGGCGGCCAGGGCGCCGAGGTTGCCCGAGGAGTAGGCGGCGCCGGCGCCGCTGCCCGTGCTGGCCGACACGAAGGTCTCGCCTGCCGGCAGCGTGTCGTTCACCATCACGTTCTGGGCGTCGCTGGGGCCGTTGTTCGTGACCGACAGCGTGTAGGTCACGTTCTGGCCCGCGTTCGCGGTCGCCGGCCCCGTCTTGGTGACGGCCAGGTCGGCCGAGGCGTTGACGGTGGTCATGACCGTCGAGTCGTTGTTGGCCGTGTTGGGGTCGGCGGCGCCGCTAAGGCCCGTGGCCGTGTTGCTGACCGTCGTGCCGCCAGTGGCGTTGGTGGCGACCACCAAGGTGAACAGCTGCGGCCCGGCGCCCGCGACGACGTCGGGGTCGGTGGCCCGGACCAGACCCGTGCCGCCGGGCGCCGGCTCGTTGGTGATGGTCCAGCCGGCCGGCGCCGTGAAGGAGACGAACGTCGTGCCGGCCGGGACCGAGTCGGTCAGCACCGCGCTGGGGGCGTCGCTGGGGCCGGTGTTGCTGAAGGTGATCGTGTAGGTGATGTTCTGGCTGGCGGTGAACGTCGCCGGGCCCGTCTTGGTCACCTGCACGTCGGCCGAGGTCGTGATAACGGTCCCCACAGCGGAACTGTTGTTGGCCGCGTTCGCATCCGGCGTCGTGCTGGAAACGTTCGCCGTGTTGGTGATGGTGGCGCCGTTAGCCGTGTTGGAGTTGGCGGTGACCACCAGCTGGAACGTCTCCGTGCCGCCGGCCGGCAGCGTTCCGCCGTTCCCCGGCCCCGAGGTCTGCGTGAACGACACCAGCGTCGTGTTGCTCGGCAGCGTGTCGCTGGTCGTCACGCCCTGGGCGTCGCTGGGGCCGTTGTTGGTCACCGACAGCGTGTAGGTCACGTTCTGGCCCGCGTTCGCGGTCGTCGGCCCGGTCTTGGTGATGCCCACGTCGGCCGAGGTGTTGACCGTGTTCGTCGCGACGACCACGTTGTTGGTCGAGACCTGATCGACCGTGGTGGTGCTATTGATCGACGCCTGGTTGCTGATGATCGTGGTGTTGGGCGTGTTGGGGTTGACCCGCACAACCAGGGTGAACGTCGCCGTGCCGGGCAACAAGCTGGGGTCGCTGGCCGTGACCTGGCCGGTGCCCCCGGCGGGCGGGGTATTCGTGGTCCAACCGGCCGGGGCCGCGAAGGACACGAAGGTCGTGTTGGTCGGCACGGCGTCGGTCAGCTGCACGTTCTGCGACGTGCTCGGCCCGTTGTCGGTGACGGTGATCGTGTAGGTCAGGTCGTTGCCGGCCAGCACCGGGTTGGGGGCGCCGGTCTTGGCGATGGCCAGGTCGGCCATCGGCGTCAGCGGGTCGCTGTCGGTCGAGGTGTTGTTCGCCGTGTTCGAGTCGGTCACGCCGGTCGGGGCCGTGATCGTAGCGGTGTTGCTCAGCGTGCCGAGCGACGACGGGTTGATGACGGCGGTCACGATGTAGGTGATGGTGCTGCCGCCCGGCATGGTGGCGGTGTCGTTGATGTTGCCCGAGCCGCTTGCTGTGTTGCCGGTCGCTCCGCCGGTCACCGTGGAAGTGAAGGTGTCGCTGGTGAAGCCGGGCGCGGTCGAGGGCGGCATCGACGCCGGGAACATGTCGGTGATGGTCACGCCGGTGACGCTGACGCTGCTGGTGTTCGTGGCGACGATGGTGTAGGTGATCGTCGAGCCGGGGATCTCCCCTTCCGCGTCGGCGCCGTCGTCCTTGGTGATCGCCAGATCGACCGTGGTCGGCGAAAGCGTCTCGATCCGCGTGAAGTTCACCGGCTGGAAGCCGCCGGCGAGGAAGGTGTAGTTGCCGGTGAAGCCGATCGGCGTGGCCACGGAGGTCAGCACCGGGTTGCTGCCCGGCGGGATGGTGACGTTGAGCGTGTCGCCCGGCAGCGCCGGCGGGTTCGGGAGGTTGCCATCGACGTTGAAGGTCGAGGCGGCGCCTGGCGTGACGTCGAACGTATCGCTGCCGGTGCCGCCGTTGAGGTCGATCGCTGGCGGCGGGCTGGTGGCGTCCAGCGGGCCGGCCGTGATCGTGTCGCCCGCGTTGCCCAGGTTGACCGTGACCGACGTCGTCGGGTTGGCGAAGTCCGTGGTCGGGTTGGACGCCGTGCTGGAGATGCGCGAGATACGGTTGTTGGCCGTGGGGTCGTCGCCCAGTGTGATGTTGTTGCTGACGGTGCTGGAGAAGTTGAACGTTCGGATCCCCGCCGCCAGTTGGTCGAAGATGCCGCTGGTCTGGCTGAGACCGGTGTAGCTGAGGGTGCGGCCGTCCACGACGATGTTGCCGGAGTGGTTGTCCGTGTAGTTGTGCGTGACGTTCGTGGCGGTGTAGCCCGGCAGCAGGGCGATGCTGTCGTTGCCGCCGGCGCCGGCGAACGTGACGCCGCCCGTCGGGATGACGTCGACGCCGCTGCTGAAGTTCACGCGCAGGGCGTCCACGCTGGTTCCGCCGTTCACCGTGATCGGCGCCGTGAAGCCGTTGTCCAGCCGGGCGACGGTGACCGTCTCGCCGTCGTTGCCGTCGTTGACCGTCAGCGACGTAGTCGGGTCTGTGAAGGTGGTCGTCTCGAAGGTGCCATTGCCGCTGCGGATTTGCGATATGCCGTCGGTCAGGTTGCCGTTGTCTTCGAGGATGGCCTGGTTGTTGCCGTCGCCGGTGGGCAGGTTGAAGATGACGTTGGCGGCGGTGACAGTGCTGCTGATCGGCGACAGGCCCTGGTAACTGTAGTCGGCCGTGGTGAGGCCGTTGACGAAGGCGATCGTCCCGTCGTGGCCCTCGGCGGTGTCGGGGTTGTAGTTGAATGTAGCGGTGGTCGCCGTGCCGCCGACGATCTGGAGATTGTCGCCGGACTGGCCGCCGCCGTCGTAGAAGATGCCGCCTGATGGGGCAAACAGGCTGCCGGCCGGGTTGTTAATCGTCAGCGTGTCGCTGCCGGCCATGCCGACGAACGAGAAGCTCGTGATGTTACTGAAGGGGACCGCCGCCCCGCCGTTGAGGCTGTACGAGCCGCTGTTGGCGCTGGTGGCGTTGACGACCAGCGTGTCGTTCCCGGCGGTGCCGACGACGTTTAAGTTCTCGAATCCGACCATAAGGTTGCCCCCGATGGTCAAGGTGTTGAGGGTCACCGTGTCGATGCCGGCGTCCCCCTGGAGGTTGACGTTGGTGACACCGTTGGTCGCATTGGCCAGGCCAAAGGTGAGGAAGTCGTTGCCGTCGTTTAGGTTGACGTTGAAGTTCACCAGCGGCGCGTGCCCGGAGGCGGTGTTGATGGTCAGCGTGTCGTTGGCGTTCGTCGTCGTGGAGAGGAGGAAATCCGCGCTGGCAGCGGCGTCTCCGGCCAGCGTGATTTGGTCCGCGTTGCCGACCTGGATGACTACCTGGTTGGCAGCCGGCGCGGTGACGGTGACGTCGTCCGACGTCGTGAGCCCGGCAAACTGGAGCAGGCCTATGGCCTGCGTGTAGGTGACCGTCGCCGGCGTACAGCGTTCCTCAAGATATTCGAGCCGCAGCCGGCATGACGGCTTCGCCGGAACCTTGCGCCGGCTGCGGCGTTCCTGGCCGCGGGCCTGGAGGGAGAGGGTGTTCAGGAACCGCCGCCAGCCGGAAATGAACATGGCAATACTCACTCGGTTTTTTGAGGGGGAAACACCAAGCCGCCTGCCGCATATCTGTGTGCGCATCGCCCACGGCGAGCGCCTTACACTCGTTGATCGCCGAGCTGTTGGAAGGAAAGCCAGGAAAGGGGGCGCAGTTTGCCGTATCGAAACCTAGGCTGTGAGATCCCCGTTGAACCTCGCTTCTTCGGCCGACTCGGAAGGTCGTCAACACTTGCTAATTCAGGTCAGAGCAGATTGTAAAGGCGTCACAATAGGAAAGCAAGGGGCAAAAGGAAAAATTCTTTTCCTTCCTATAATCCCCATTTCTCCACTCTTCCTACTTCGCGGCGCAGCCGGAAAAGGCGGCGCTCTTCGGCCGCGAGGGGGGGCTGAGAGGAAGGATGCTTGCGGCAACGAATACCGGGGAGGAAAAGGAGACGATTACGAAGGGCGGGGCGCCGGCCTCAGCCGCCGACGCCGTAGGACTTCTCTTCCTTCAAGTCGGATCCGAGAAGGTCGTTGATTAACCGCTTGATCTTCGCACGGCGGTCGTTGTTCAGGTACACCGCGCGGGCGAGCGCCACGAACTTCCGCCCGAAATCCTTAGTGTGTTCGCAGCGCCGGACGTTGTCCTCGATCTGCCACAGCTCTTCGTTTATCGCCTTCAGCCGCGCGGTCAACGACGTCAGTTTGTCCGACGACGGCACCGCCCGGTCCCGCGCCGCCTCCAGCACCGCCAGCTCCCGGCGCACGTTGCGCAGCTTGTCCGGGTCCGTGATGCGTTCGCTCTTGATCTGGAGAATGACGATCTTGTCGAGCAGCTCCGCGGGCGCGGTCTCGACCAGCAGCGGCCCGGCGCGGCGCGGCGCGGCCGCCAGCTGGCCCAGCTCCACCGCCATGCGCCCGAAGACTTCGTCCCAGTCGCCCCAGCGGCGCTGCCGGAACAGGCGCATGGAGGGATACCACGGAGTGTCGCCGCGCGCCAGCATCCAGACCCAGTGCGGCGAGTAGGCCAGGGCCAGCCACACGGGTACGCCCAGCGCCCCGGCCAGGTGCGCGACGGCCGTGTCCGGCGTGACGATGAGATCCAGGTTTTTCATCACCGCCGCCGTGTCCATGAACGGGCCGGACGCCTCGTCGAGGCGCGGTCCCAGGTCCACCACCGGGAAATCGGCGTCGCGCAGCTGCTCGGACCCGAATCCCTTTTGGAGGCTGAACAGCCGCACGCCGGGCGTCCGCGCCAGCGGCTCAAAACGGGCCAGTGGGATGGAGCGCTGGCGGTCGCCCTTATAGCGGGGGTTGCCCTGCCAGACGACGCCCACCTTGAAGCGGGGGAAGTCGGGGGCCAGTTCTCGGCGCCAGTGTTCGACCAGCCCGGGGTCGGCGAACAGGTAAGGGATGTCCGCCGGCGCATTCTCAGGGGTGGTTCCGAAGAGGCCCGCCAGGCTCAGCAGCGGGGCGTGGCAGTCGAAGACCGGCAACGGGTCGCCCGCCCCGACCAGCTGGTCGATGCCGGGGCAGGTCGCCAGCAGGCGCAGGAGAGCCTTGGGACAGGCCAGGACGACGTTGGGTGTGCCATGCTTTCGCGGCCCTTCCCCGTCGCGGGGGGTTCCGCAAGGCCCAGGCGGGGCCGCGAAAGCATGCCACCCTGACTTGACGAGCCGCGCGTAGCGGACGAAAAGCAGCGCGTCGCCCGCTCCCTGCTCGGCGTGAAGCAAGATGGTCCGCCCGTCCAGGGGCGAGCCGTCCCACTGCGGTTGTTTGTAGGGCAGTCCGCCGAACTCCTCGCAGCGCCAGCGCCACTCGTACTCCTTCCAGCCCTGGTCCCAGTCCCCTTTGACCAGGAATGCAATAGCCCGACCCAGGTGGGCGTCGGGGGATTCGGGCTTGCCGCGCCGCAGGATATCGTCGTAGACGGCGACGGCCTCGTCAGGCTGGCTCTGCATAAGTAGGGCGGCCGCCAGGTTGACGCAGGCCTCGGCGTAGTCCGGCTTGAGGCGCAAGGCCTCGCGGTAGCAGGCGACGGCCTCGTCGATCCGGCCCTGCTCGGCGAGGGCGGTCCCCAGGTTGTGGCGGCCTTCGGCGTAGTCGGGCTTGAGACGCAGGGCCTCGCGGTAGCAGGCCTCGGCCTCGGCGTACTTCCGCCGGGCTGTCATGAGCGTGCCCATGTTGTTCTGCGCCTCCACGTAGTCCGGCCGGAGGCGCAGGGCCTCGCGGTGGTCCGCCTCGGCCTCGTCGAGCCGACCGAGGCGGGTGAGCACGCTGCCCCGGTTCGTCAGAGCCTCGGGGTAATTCGGCTTGAGGCACAGGGCCTGCCGGTAGCCGGCCTCCGCCTCTTCCAGCCGGCCCATGCCCTGCAAGGCAACGCCCAGGTTGTTGTGGGCGTCGGCGTAGTCGGGCTTAAGTCGCAGGGCCTCGCGGTAGTGCGCCGTCGCCTCCGCCCACTTGCCCTGTTGCCTCAGCGCGGCGGCCAGGTTGTTGTGTGCCTCGGCGTAACCGGGCCGCAGCCGCAGGACGTGCTCAAAGGCGGCGACAGCCTCGTCCGCCTTGCCCTCCGAGATGAGGGCGTTGCCAAGGTTATTCCACGCCTCGACGAACTCGGGCCGGAGGCGCAGAGCCTCGCGGTAGCTGGCCGCGGCCTCGGCGGGGCTTGCCGCCGCCCGCTGGACGATGCCCAGCAGACACCAAAGGTCGGCATTGTCAGGCTCGTCGCGCAGCGCTTCCCGGTAGAGCCGAGCCGCCCCGGCCGGGTCTCCCGACTGGAACGCGATCCACGCCCGCGCCGCCGCCGCATTGATCGTCATGGTCGTCCTCTGGCCCGCCCGCCCAGGCCGCCCGGTGCGTATCCCCGCACAAGGGAGCCTCGCATCCACGGCAGTATAGCATCGCGGCGCCGTTGGCTGTGACGATGCGCCGCACGGAAACGAAAAAGGCCCCATCCTTTGCGGATGGAGCCTCTCGATCCTCATCATTTATCGCGGCACCGTCGTTACATATCGAGTTCCTTATCCTTGGCGATGGCCCGCAGCTTGCTCATCGCGCGGGCGTTGAGCTGCCGCACGCGCTCCTTGGTGATGCCGAACTTACGGCCGATCTCTTCCAAGGTGACATTTTTGCCGTTCTCGTCCATGCCGGCCCGCATCCGGATGATTTCGCGCTCGCGCGGCTCCAGATATTCCAGCAGCCGGTTGACGCTGTGCGTCGCCCGCTCCTGCGTCGCCAGCAACTCGTACTCGTCGGTCCGGTTGTCCGGCGCCGCGTCGAATACGTCGTCGTGGCCGGTGACGAAGCGCTCGCGACGGTGCTTGTCCTCCGGGATGCTGCGGGCGAAGTTTTTCATGATCGCCCAACTCGCGTAAGTGCTGAACTTGAAGCCGCGGTAGTAGTCGAACTTCTCCACGGCGCGCATCAGCGACATATTGCCGTCCGACATCAGCTCGAAGAAGTTCTCGGCCTGGGCCGAATGCTTCTTGGCGATGTTCACCACCAACCGCAGGTTGGAGTTGATGAGCATCTCCTTGACGGCGTTGGCCTCCAATTGGAGGTCTTCGATCTCCTTGAGCGTCTGGATGCGGACGCGCGTCGGATCGACCTCGGCCTCGTCGCCGCCTTCTTTGCGGATCTGGTCGCGCAGCTGGGCCGCCTTGAACTTGAGGTAGTTCATCTTGCGGAACTGGTGCTGCTCCTGATCCTTACTCAAAAGCGGGTATTCATAGCACGAAGCCAGTTCCGGCGGCACGTCCTTGGGCGCGTGCATGACGCGGCGTTTGGCGTCGTAGCCCTCGGCGTCCGGCATGGGCGCCAGCATGACGGCGTCCAGGGCCGGGTTGTCGAACTCGACGCTCGGTATGTAATCGAGGGGCTGCGCCAGCAGGCGCTGGGCGCGGACCTCGTTGATGACGCGATACACGGACGTCCGTGTGCGTTGGAAGCGTTTGGCTAAAGTATCCACTTTAATCCCCCGACGAAAAGAGCTGTAAATGATCTGTTTCGTTTCCGCGTTCAACGGCCCGGTCAGGTTCGGAAACAGGGCCTGGTCAGGGTGTTCTCGGTCGTAGTTCTTGATGGTGTAACGTATGGCCTCGACGGATCGGCCCACGCGCTGGGCGATGCGCCGGCTCACTTCGGTCAGCGTACCGCAGCCGATGTGCGACAGCCGTTTGGCCCGTCGCAGCACTTCCTCGCGCTCGGCGTCGGTCATCTGCGAAAATCGGCCGCCGCGCTCCACACGGTCGCGTTGCGTCGCCAGGAAGTCTTCCACCAGCGACTGGCGGAAGCTGAGCTGACGCTTGCCGTGTCTCAATATAAGCTTCCCTTCCAGGCCGAACTTGCGCCAGCGCCGGATGGTTTTGGTTGAAACATTCAACCTTGTACTGACTTCTTCCAACGTGACCACGTCGTCAAGCAGGCGAATCATCTCACGCAAATCGCTGGCCAAATCGTCGCCGTCGATCAATAGATCCGCGTGCGCGTCGGGGCGGAAGCCGGTGACTCGGAAGCAGACGAACTGATACGGATAGCGCTTGCCCGGCTCGATTTCGCCGACAAGGCGCCGCGCCAGGTCGGCTTGCTCCAGACGGCGAGCGAGGGGAGCGAACCGCACTTGTTGATCCGTCAACTGTTGCAAGGCCGGATGCGTGAAGCCAGTCACAACCGTACTCCTTTAGGTCCGTGGTTCCTCGAAACGCGCCTGCTTCCACTATCCTTTGCGCGGCCGGCCAAGAAGTCTGTAAGAAAGATTGCACTTGCCAGGCCGCGATGGTCGAATTACATAGCCGGCACTCTTCTGATATCCGCGGACGGCTGCGGGTTCGGGCGATTCCGCGCTTCGCGCCGCTTTTCTCTTCTTTACCGGCCAAGAGGACTTTTCATTCCGGCTGGACAGGAAAACGGTGGGAGGGTAGATACTTCTCTGCGATCCCCATTCCGTCTTCGGGGCCGCCGTTTTTTCCTTTACGCAAATGCCGGGCCACCTCACCCATTACTAGACGATTCAACCCGTCGAATCGTTCATTGTTTTTCGCATTCTTTGCCCCCTTTGGTACTTAGGGAAAGCGATTTCACGCGCCTTGTTCTGAAAAATCACTTTGGCCTTTTGCGTCCCATCCTGTCCTTTTGTCCACTTTTACAGGAAACCTGTTCAAAATTGCAAGGATGGCAGTACGGTTTGCATGGATTGCTGTCGGCGCCGCGATGCTTTCAATCAGAAAAGACGCCCAAGGCGTTAAAACTCGCCAGGCTCACAAGAAGAGCGCGGGGAACGACCGTCCTTGCGCGCCCGGATGGGCGGCTTGGTAGGGTAGAATCGAGCTTGGGAATAGGAACGGCCCAACACGGCTGAGACAGCCTTGGCACACGAAATCCGGAACCGGCAACTCACCAATGGTGGACTACTAGTGCAACGTCCGTCGTGGCTTGATGGGTCGGGTGGCACGGGCTTCCAGCCCGT
>DHJA01000090.1:15703-17950 GCA_002404095.1 Planctomycetaceae bacterium UBA4732
AATCCATGCGTGACAATGCACTAGGGCTTCACCCGTCGCGCCCGGTACAAAGCCGCGACCTTCTCTAAAGGCGCCATCGGCTCCGTCAGGTCTTCATACGTCGCGGCCGCCGCCTTCTTGTCGCCGAGCATCGCCTGCGCCCGCGCCTGCATCTGCCGTACCGCCCCCGCCCGGCCGGGACTCGACGACGGCCTCTGCGGCGATTCTTCCGGATGGTCGTCGCCGTACTTCTTCCACCAGCCCAGCGCGTCCATCCACGCCGTCCGCGCGTCTTGGCGCGCGTCCTTCATGCGATCCGATTGCTTGGCCTTGTCGCCTAGACTGCGTGCCAACAGCTCCAACCGCGTCTGCGATTGTTCCGCCTTTTCGTGCTTGCATAGACCCAACAAATACGTCGCGTCGGCCAACCCCGGCACGGCCGAGGCCCCTTCCAACAGCGTCACCACCGGCGTTGCCTCTTTCCAGATCGCTTCGACTTCCCGGTTCGCGGTCGCGGCCGCACCCGGCGATCCCTTTTCCTGCGCCCGCAGTTGGTCCGCGTAGGCGTGACGGGCTTTGTCTACCCAGACGTCCACTTCTTTCTCCAATTCGCCGGACGTGCCCGCCTCGGCGCGCTGGTCCAGATGAAGCCTCATCCGGGCGCTCATGCCTACCAGATCGGTAGCCGCTTTATCAAATTCACCGCGCAGCATCCGGTCGCGCGGACTTTGCGGGTCCAGCATCATGTGGGCGAAGGGCGCCAGGAAACCATCGCGCACGCGGAGACCAAGGCCCACGTTGTAGGGGAATTTTTCCATGTCGCGGAACTGCGGCGGCATCACGTCCCACGGCGCCAATTGATAACGGAGCAATTGAATACGCTGCATCTGCACCTGCGTCGTGTCCTTGGGGTTGGTGAAGCCGACGAGCATCCGCAACGGGAAGTGCTGGGGC
Source organism: Planctomycetaceae bacterium UBA4732 (assembly GCA_002404095.1). Classification (GTDB taxonomy): domain Bacteria; phylum Planctomycetota; class Planctomycetia; order Gemmatales; family Gemmataceae; genus UBA4732. The sequence goes on from DHJA01000090.1 coordinate 16,637, forward strand.
GATTCCTTGGACCATTCCTTGTCCGCCCCGCCTTCGTCCGGCGGCAGGAAACGGCGCAACACGCCGGCGCCTTCCGCCCACACCTTCACCGGCGGGGCAACTCCATCCGTCTTTGCGGCGGCGTTCTTCAGCACTTGAAGTTCGCCGCTCACGTCATGCGACAGCGAGACGCGCACCGGCGGCAACAACTTTTTCTGAAGGTGGGCCATGCGCGGCGACAGCGACGACAGCGAACAAACCAGCTGGAGTTCCGCCGTGCGCGCCTGTTCCGCCGTCACGTCGTAAGGGTGGGCGGCGTCCATATCCAACTGTTTGAGGAGCGAAGCGTCCTTAGTTACGGCCGCCAACGTGGCTACGCCCTTGCCGTTCGCGCCCGGCAGCGGCAGGCCCAGGCGTGGGTCGAAAAGGTAAACGTCCGGCCCGCCATGAAGGACGACGCCGCACGCCCATAGACGCGGCGCGTCGGCCGGCTTATCACGGCAAAAGACCAGGCAGCCCAATAAGGGAGGAGGCGACTCCGCTTGTCCCTCTTTGGGTTCGGTTGCGTCGCCGGCCGTCCCAAGTTGGTCGAGGAGGTCGAGGTAAACCAAGGCGCGTTCCAGGGGCGTACCGGAACCGCGGCGCAGCACGAATTGAGGCGGCGTCAGGCCCAGCACCGTCGGCTCGGCTAACCGGACCTCGCGCATCACCCAGGCGAAAGCGGCGGACGCCCGTTCCAACGGCGCCGGCGCGGGTAGGTCGCCGCCCACTTCTTCCGGTTCCAGCGCGTGGGTCGCCGCGTCATGGAGCAGAAACGCCCCATCCAGGTGATAGCCGTCCAACAGCGTGTAGTTCTCGGCGCCGACTTCCGCCAGTTCGTCGTCGCTGAGGTTGAAGTCTTTTTGCAGAAGCTCCCGATCCTTCGGGTCGAGGAGCCTGGCGCGCGGCACATCCTCACGGCTAAGCCCCACGTTGACCTTTTGCAGCGCGGCGCGACAGGCGCCCACGTCGGGGCTATGGTCCAGCGTCTCGCGGGCCTCGTCGAGAGGGTCGTCCGCTCGCGCGCTCGTGGCGGCGGCGTGTGGGCCGCCGCCGAAGCCGCTCAGCGTAAGAAGAATCATGAGGAACAGGCCTACGCCGACCGCGAAGAAGCCGAGCGTGAGGTAAAAGCTGAGGGGCCTGCCCACAGGTTCCGATGGCCGGCGGGGTTCGCCGCTGCTCATGTCGTTATCCTATCGAGGTTCGATTGCGATGATTCGGGTGTGCCTTTAGATTTTGGAGGTAGGGGCGGGGGTTTCCCCCCCCCTTGTTTGGGGGGGGGGGGGGAACCCCCCC
>DHJA01000090.1:18109-18372 GCA_002404095.1 Planctomycetaceae bacterium UBA4732
ACCTCCAAAATCGGGAGGGACGCCTGATGATTCCAAAGCGCTACGCAAGCGCAAACAGCATTCCACCAAGGCGGGCAGTTGATCCAGCGCGACCGCGTTGGGTCCGTCGCTCAGCGCCTCATCCGGCTGCGGGTGCGTCTCCAGGAAGAGGCCGTCGCAACCCGCCGCCGTCGCCGCCCGCGCCAGGTACGGCACCATGCGCCGGTCGCCGCCGCTGCGGTCGCCCGCCGCGCCTGGCATCTGTACGCTGTGAGTGGCGTCAA
>DHJA01000200.1 GCA_002404095.1 Planctomycetaceae bacterium UBA4732
TCAAGACCCCGACAGGTTCGGTATTGGAGCACCTTCGGGCGACTGAAATAAAGCCTCGGGCGAACGTACTCGTGAGTCCGGGGGCGAGACCGGGATCCCCCCTCCGTCAGCCTTTCTTCATCCACCCATGCGCTTGCATCCACCTTTCCAACAGCTCCGGCCAGCTCGACAGCACCGGATCGTTCGGCGCCAGGCCGACGCCGTGCCGTCCGTGTTCGTAAACGTGCAGTTCGGCCGGAACCTTCGCTTTGTGTAACGCGTCAAAAAATAGAAGGCTATTCTCGACCGGCACGGCATTATCATCGGCGGTGTGAAACAGAAACGTCGGCGGCGTCTTGTCCGTCACTTGCTGGTCGTTGCATAGGCTTTCGACTAACTTCTCGTCCGCATCCTTGCCCAAAAGATTGTAGCGCGACCCCATATGGGCGTAAGGCGGCTTGAGCGTGACGACGGGATAGCAAAGAACGGCAAAGTCCGGCCGGCAGCTCATTTTGTCGATCGGGTCGGCCGCGTCGGCCTTGCCGTCGTCAAAGTGGGTGGCGGCCGTTGACGCCAGATGGCCGCCGGCGGAGAAGCCGAGGATGCCGACTCGCGTCGGATCAACGCCAAATTCCTTGGCACGCGCCCGGACGGTCCGCAGCGCGCGCTGGGCGTCCTGAAGGGGTACGGGATGCTTATAGGGGGCGACGCGGTACTTCAGCACGAAGCCGGCGACGCCGCGTTTCGCCATCCAGGCGCCGACGTCCATGCCTTCGTAACTTATGGCCAGGCCGCCGTAACCGCCGCCGGGACAGATGACCACGGCCGCGCCGGTCGCCTTGTCGGCCGGAGGCAGGAACGGCGTAAAAGTGGGAACGTCAGCGTCTTTATCGCCGAGGGCGCCGGGCGCGCTCTTGGGATAGAGCGGTTCGGCCTTTGGGGCGCCGTCTGCGCTGATTAGCGTCAGGCTCAAGGTAAGTAGTACGACGTGCATCTGCTGTCGATCCTTTCACATGGCGGGTGGCGGGCGACTTTCGAGCATACCGAATCCGTGGGCGGATGCAACTATTTGGCCGAAAATCCGAACCTTGGACGTGGAGTAGTATCGACGCAACTAATTAATGGCGCTAATGTTGCGGAAATAGCGAAGGCGCGGAGCGGCCGCTACGGCAAAAAAAGTTCAATAGCCCTTGCAACCGCGGAAGCGGGTGTCTATTATTACTACCAGAGCAACCCGCCTGTTGCTCTTCATTGATGAGACCGAGAGTTTGGCGGGGTCCAAAGCTGACTGGGCGACGGTTTTGGATCCACATCTCTCGGTCTCACTTTTTCCTTTTTCTGCTACAATACCTGCCTCAAATGAAGCTAAAGCAACTGCCGGATGATTTTTACGTCGAGGAAACGACTGACGTCGTTCCCGCCCAAACGGGGCCATTCGCGCTGTATCGTATGGAAAAGCGTGGCTGGTCCACGCCCGACGCCCTTATTCCGCTACGTCAGCGTTGGCGCGTCGAGCCGCGCCGCATCTCCTTCGGAGGTCTCAAGGATCGTCACGCCTGGACCATCCAATATCTCACCATCCTGCACGGTCCGCGCCGCGGCTTCCATCACCACGACATCACGGTCACGCATCTTGGCTGGACCGACGAGCCTTATACGTCGCAGTCCATCCGCTGCAACCGCTTCCGCTTGACGTTGCGCGACTTGACCGCCGAGGCCGTCGAACAGGCCGAAGCAGCTTTGAACCGCATCGCCGTGGCAGGCTTGCCGAACTATTTCGACGACCAGCGTTTCGGCTCCGTGGCCGGCGCGGGCGAGGAATTCATCGCTCGCTTGCTCGTGCGCGGTCGCTTTGAGGAAGCCTTGCGCCTGGCGTTGACGGCCCCCTACGAGTTCGACCGTGGGCCGGAGCGTAAGGAGAAGACGCTCCTCCGCGAACGCTGGGGTGATTGGAAGGGATTGGCGAACAGTCTACGGCCTGGTCACGCCCGCCGTCTGGTCGATTACCTGCGCGTCCATCCCGGCGACTATCGCGGCGCCGTCGCCGGGCTACGGCCGGAGTTGCGCGGCCTTTACCTGTCGGCGTATCAAAGCCATCTATGGAACCGTATGTTAGCGCGCTGGCTTATGACGCGATTACGGCCAGAACAGTTGCAGCCGGTGGCGCTGCGTATGGGCGAGGCGCCATTCCCCATCGACCTCGACGCGGACCAGCAAGCCGAACTGGCCGCGTTGCATCTGCCGTTGCCGTCATCGCGCCTGAAGTTAGAACCTGGCGATCCGCGCGCCGAACTGGTGCAGTTCGTCCTGGCCGAAGAGAAGCTGGAATTGCACGATATGCAGGTGCGCGGCGTGCGCGAAATGTTCTTCTCGAAAGGCGAACGTGCGGGGTTATGTATGCCGGCGCAACTCACTCATGAATCGGCGGCGGATGAATTGCATCCGAAGCGAAGCAAATTAACGCTTGCCTTTGACCTGCCGCGCGGCTGCTATGCTACCTTGGTGGTGAAAGCCGCGACGGCGCGGGAGGCTTGAGGTTAACAGGAGGCGAAAGTACAATGGCAGCTGTTCTAGGTCCATTCTCACTCGACCGGATGGTGCGTGCCGTGGAGTTAGTCCGCCAGCGCTTGCTCCGTTCGACTGCCGCCCTGGAAGGGGCCGGTCTCCCCTACGCTGTGGCCGGCGGCCACGCCGTGGCTCTGTGGGTGTCCCAGGTTGATCCCGGGGCCGTGCGCAACACTTGCGACGTCGATCTGCTCGTCCGCCGGTCGGACCTGGATGGGATTAAGGAAGCTCTAAGCGCCGTGGGCTTCGTGTACCACCACGCGGCCGACCTCGACCTGTTCGTGGACGGCCCGGAGGGTCGGGTCCGAGACGGCATCCACCTGATCTACGCCGGGGAGAAGGTCCGGCCGGACGAGGCGTTGCCGAACCCAGAGATGACGGAATCGGAGGCAGGCGGGGAGTTCCGTGTGCTGGGGCTGCGGGCGCTGGTTGGGGTGAAGCTGACGGCCTACCGCGATAAGGACCGGACGCACCTGCGCGATATGCTGGAGGTTGGGCTGATCGACGGGAGTTGGGGCCAGTACTACCCGGCGGAGTTGGCGGATCGGCTGCGCGTCTTGGTCGAGACGCCGGGGCGGTAGCCGCTAAACAAGAGACTGCACCGGACCGGGCCTCCATCTCGCTTACGCCGCTTGACTAGCCGGCGCCATCTCGGATTCGTTCATCAGCACACCAGCCACGCGCTCCACTTCGTCGCGCAGCACGGCGATCTGCCGTTCGTCCTGCTCGCGCCGGGCGGTAAGGCGTTGCAACTCAAGCCGGCGGCGCTGCTCGGCGTCCTCGACGGACGCCTCGCGTTCTTCCCATGCCGCTTGTTGACGGACCAATTCTTCCTGGCGAGCGGCAAAATCCTTTTGCTGTCCCTGAAGGCGCTCGGCCAACTCGTCAAGACGGTCGCTCTCCGCCGCCATGTCCTTGCGCGCCATTTCGATGTCGCTTTCGCTCGCTTCGATCCGCACCGCCGTCCGCCGACGCAGCCGTTCCAACCGCCGTTCGGCGCCCGCTGCGTTGGGCGCGGCGCCGACGACTTCCTGACGTAGCTGTTCCAGAGCCACCGTCCGCGCGGCCATATCGCGCTGCTCCCGTGCGAGTTCTTTCCTGCGCTGCTGGCATTCCTTCCACAGAGCGACGTAGGCTTGGCGCAAGTCGTCGCAGCGCGTCCTTGCCGCTGTAAGCTCCACCGCTTCGGTGCCGCGCTGGAGTTCACGGCGCCGAGCCAGATGGTTGAGCCGCCGCAATTGCAGGTGTGCGGCTTCCTCGCGCGCCTTAGCGTCGGACAACAGCGCGGCCCGTTCGCCTTCCCAGGCTGTTTCGCGCGCCGTCAGCCGTGTCTGCCAGCCTTCCAGCGAGTGCCGCGTCTGGGTGAGCGCCAGTTGCCGTTGCCGCCATTCCGTGGCGACGGCGTCGAGTTCCCGCTCGTGCGTCAGAAGGCGGTGGTCTTGTTCTTGCAACGAACGGCCTGCTGTTTCCAGCTCGACCATCGCTTGCTCGCGCTCACCACGCCATTCGTCTTGGACGCGGAGTAAAGTTTGCCATTGTTCCAGCAGATGAGCGCGCTGGTCCGCAAAGCGGCCGGCGACGCGCTGGAGAACAACCGTCCGGTCGGCGCCGGTCATGATTGGCGCCGCGACAGCGGTCAACGGGAGTGCGACGTGAGGCCCAGGCGCCTCGCGCAGCGCTTGCAACCCTTGGCCGGCGGTCTCAGTTTGTGCCAGCTTTTCGCGCAGATTGCCGATGCGCGACTCCAGGCCCGCGCTTTCGCGGTGCAGGTCGGCCAGCATCAGCCGGGCCGACCGCTCGCGCTCGCTCCAGGTGCGTTCCGCCTCTTCTACCGCGACAGCGCGCGCGTCCAGATCGCGGCTGCGTTTTTCGCGCTCGGCGTGTTCCAGATTGAGACACACTTCCCACTGCTGCTGGGCCACGCCCAAATCTTGCCACTGTTCGCGCAGCTGGCGCTTGCCCAGCTCCAGTTCTCCGTTGAGACGCAGCCGGTCCTCGACCATCTTGGCATGGTCCCGCGCCATCTTTTCGGCCCCGCGCTGAAGCCGGTCTTCGCGGGCCGTCAGCTCTTTTTCACGCTTGGCAAGGACGGCCTCTTGCTCCTGACCCCGGCGTTTGCCGCTCATCACCATTCGTTTGCGCAACTCAACGAGATGCTGCCGATCAGTGCGGGCGCGATTGCCGACAGCAGCCACATCGTCGCGCGTCGCTTGGAGTTCCTTCGCCAGCGCGGCTTGTTCTTCCACGGCCGCGGCTCGCGCCGTCTGGAACGCCTCCCGCTCCTGGCGCGTCTGCTCTTGTAGTTGAAGCAAACGGCGGCGGCGCTCTTCCAGATGACCGGCGAGTTGTTCTTCCTGCTTCTCCAGGGCCACGCGCCGTTGTTCCAGGCGCATCTCCTCCTCGTTCAACGCCGATTGTTGGGCGGCGACGGCGGCGACTTGGATGCGCACCGCGTCGCGCTCGGTTTCCGCAGCCTTTTCGATGGATGGATTCGCCAGGTGCAGCCGGAAGCGGAAGGAGCCGACGCCGACCACGTCGCCGTGCTGCACACACGCCAGAGTGGCCGGTTGGTCGTTGAGGAGGACGTCGCCATTGCCGGCGAGGTCGCGGAGGAAGAAGCCAGTTTGTCCGTACACGATCGCGGCGTGCAAGGGTTGAACGCCATCGACGTTCAGTCGTATCTCGCAGCCCGGCGCCCGGCCCAGCAGCGTCATTGGCCCGACCAGAGGACGGCGGACGCCGCTGAACCGGCCATTGACGACGACCAATTCCGCCGGCGGCAAGACCGGCGCGTCAGGCGAAGGCGCGTTGACGGGAGCTTCCATGCGAAACGTCCTCCGGGCATCCGCTACCGAGGCATCGGATTGTATCGACCGAAGGGACGGCGCAAGTTGACAAACAATGCGGAATGCGGAATGAACAAATCGTTTAGCCGCGACCCGAAGGGGAGCGCGTTGACGGAGCGCTCCCCTTCGGGTCGCGGCTAAACGATTTTTTCATTCCGCATTCACTGCATTACTGAACGACGCGACTGATCATCGTGTCGTAGACCGCCCC
>DHJA01000048.1 GCA_002404095.1 Planctomycetaceae bacterium UBA4732
AACGTACTCGTGAGTCCGGGGGGCCACGGCAGAAATCGGCGCTTGCATCCCGTCGCATCTCGGCGATAATCATTATCGTCCCTTCGCCTTCCCACCCGCTTCCCCGGAGGAGCCGTGACCCGCCGACTGAACCGCCGTCGTTTCCTGCACGAGGCCGCCGGCCTTAGCGCCGCCGCGCTCGCCGTGCCCTTCGTCGCCGCCGAAGAGAAGAAGAAATCGCCCAGCGACCGTCTCAATATCGGCGTCGTCGGCGTCGCCGGCCAGGGCGCCTACGACCTCAGTAACGTCACCAGCGAAAACATCTACGCCCTCTGCGACGTGGACGAAAACCGCGCCGCCGTAGCCCGCAAGGCGCATCCCAAGGCCAAGTTCTTCCAAGACTACCGCCAACTCCTTGATCTCAAGGAAGTGGACGCCGTCGTCTGCGCCACGCCGGATCACATGCACGCCTTCGTCGGCGTCAACGCCATGCGCGCCGGCAAGCACCTTTACTGTGAAAAACCGCTCGCCCACTCGGTCGCCGAAGTTCGTCTGATGATGGATACGGCCGCCAAACAGGGCGTCATAACGCAGATGGGCACGCAGATTCACGCCGAGCCGAACTATCGCCGCGTGGTCGAGATCGTTCAGGCCGGCGCCCTTGGCCCCGTCGCGCGCGTCCACGTCTGGTGCAACCGGACGCCGGACAAGCGCGTGAAATCCGCGAAGAAGATGGATGCGCCGGCCGGCTTCGATTGGGATGTGTGGTTGGGGCCGGCGCCGCAGCAAAACTACGACACCGCCTTCGTGCCATTCCACTGGCGTTGGTTTTGGGACTTCGGCGGCGGCGTACTGGGCGACATGGCCTGCCACTTCATGGACCTGCCGCATTGGGCGCTCGACCTGACCACGCCGCTCACCGTCGCCGCCCACGGCAGAAAGGTCAAAGACGGCGACCAGGATGCTCCCGACTTGCTACAGGTGGACTACACCTATCCGGCGCGTGGCAATCAGCCGAAGGTTCACCTGACCTGGTATAACGGCGTCCCCGGGCCGGATCTCGACGCCAAGGAGGCGTACCACGGCTTTGCCAATGGCGTCCTGTTCGAGGGGCCGAAAGGCCAACTCGTGGCGGACTACGGCAATCACAAACTGCTGCCGGAAGAGATGTTCAAGGACTTTACGGCGCCCAAACAAACCATTGCGCCGTCCATCGGCCATCACAAGGAATGGATCGAGGCGATCAAGGGCAACGGCAAAACGCTGTGTAATTTTGCCTACAGCGGCGCGTTGGCTGAAACTGTCTTGCTGGGCAACGTCGCCTATCGGTCGGGCAAGTCGTTCGCCTGGGATGATAAGGCCGGGACGGTGGACTCGGCGGAGGCGGCCCAGTACCTTCAGCGAGCGTATCGCACGGGCTGGAAGCTGTAACGGTTAAACGGTGTTACGAGCCGCGACCGTTAGGGAGCGAGGAAGCCCCCACCGCTCCCTAACGGTCGCGGCTCGTCAATGTTGGCCCTAAGAGGAGTAAGCGTCACGTCGCGGCAGGCTTGGGTGCGGCTTCCTTGGCGTTGAGGGCGCGGGCCAGCTGCGATTTTTTGCGCGCGGCCATATTAGCATGGACGACGCGCTTGGCCGCTGCCTTGTCCAGCTTCTTACAGGCGAGTTTGAACTGAGTGCGCAATTCCTCAATGGGGCCTTCCAGGGCAACCTGGAAGCCTTTAAGCTCGGTCTTGACGCCTTTCTTGACGGCGCGGTTGTGCAGACGGCGTTTAGCGGTCTTTCGCAAGTTCTTCTTAGCGCTGCGCGTATGCGGCATCGATCCTCTCCACGATCCATCCGTTCGGCGACGGCAAGGTTTTGACCAAAAAGGCATTATAACCAACGGCGGCCCAGCGGCAAGACGGTGAACCGTGTATCGCCGTGGAATGCCGCGTCAAGTAAGATGCTGATGTTAGCCGAGGTCAACCTCACGGGACGAAACTCTTGCTGACCATCAACGAAACCACAATCGAAGACACCTTCGCCGAAGCTTTCCCCATGACGGCCGTGCGATTAATCGTCACGGCCGAGACGCCCTCATGGGCGCAAACCGCCGCGCAGGTCACGACCGGCTACGCCTCTTCAGTGATCGGCTGCGACGCCGAGGCCGGCCTAGAGCGGACGCTCGGCCCCGACGAGACGCCTGACGGTCGGCCCGGCGTGAGCCTGTTGCTGTTCGCGTTCAACCGCGACGCCCTGCAAAAGGCGGTCGTCAACCGAGTCGGCCAATGCGTTCTCACCTGCCCGACGACGGCCTGCTACAACGGCCTGCCGATGATTAAGGAAAAAGCCATCCGCATAGGCGGCAATCTGCGCTTCTTCGGCGACGGCTTTCAGTTCAGCAAGAAGCTGGAAGGCCGACGATTCTGGCGGCTGCCGGTGATGGACGGCGAGTTCACCTGCGAGGACTATTTCGGCACCATCAAGGGCGTCGCGGGCGGCAACTTTTTAATTGTCGGCGCGACCCAAGCGGCGGCGCTGGCGGCGGCCGAAGCGGCGGTCGCCGCCATCCGACAGGTTCCCGGCGTGCTGCTGCCGTTTCCTGGCGGCGTCGTTCGCAGCGGCAGCAAGATCGGCAGCAAATACAAGAAGCTTCGCGCCAGCACCAACGATGCCTATTGTCCGACGCTGCGCGGCCAGGTGAAGACGGCCTTGCCAGAGGGGGCGAACGCCGTCTATGAAATCGTGATGGATGGCGTAGATTTGTCCAGCGTCGAAACGGCCACTCGCGTCGGTGTGCGCGCGGCTTGCCGGCCGGGCGTACTGCGTATCACGGCGGGCAACTACGGCGGCAAGCTGGGGCCGTTTCATTTGCATTTACACAAATTGCTGGCGGAGGCGTAGGCGAATCGAATGTCTTTTTTTTCTTGGTGCGGTTAGCATGGAGGTGATGCGGCAACCGGACGGTCTGTTTCCACGAGGGCGAGCCATGAAAACACAAACGCCAGCGGACCTGGACCAAATCCTTTATCCCGACGACGACGGCCTGCCCATGTCAGACAATACGCGCCAATTCCAGTGGATCGTCACCCTCCAAGGCAATCTCGACGCTCTCTACCGCGACAACCCTGACGTCTTCGTGGCCGGTAATCTCCTGTGGTACGCCGTGGAAGGCCAGCCGACGGTGCGCAGGGCGCCCGACGCGATGGTGGTGTTCGGCCGACCCAAGGGCTATCGCGGCTCCTACCTTCAATGGAAAGAGGATGGGATTGCTCCGCAGGTGGTTTTTGAAGTGTTGTCTCCCGGCAACGAAGAGGCGGAAATGGACCGCAAGTTCGCGTTCTATGACGCCTATGGCGTAGAGGAATACTATCTCTTCGATCCCGATGCGATTGAGTTGTCCGGTTGGCGGCGACACTTAGGACGCTTACAGCCGATTCTCCAGATGGACGGTTGGGTCAGTCCTCAGCTCGGCATCCGCTTTGATCTTTCGCGCGACGAGCTAATCGTCATTCGCCCTGACAACACCCCTTTCTTCACGTTTCTGGAACTAGACGAACTTCAAAAACAAGCCTTGCGCCAAGCCGACGAGGCCCGGCGGCAGGCTAATCAGGAACGGGAACGCGCCGATCGCTTGGCGGCGATGCTTCGCGCTTTAGGCGTCGATCCGGGAACCTAAACGCGCATGATTCACCTCCGTTATCACGGAACAACGTCCATCCCCGTCGAGGCGGAGTGCCTGACGCCGGACAATCTCGCCGGCAAATCGCCGGCCCAGATCGCCGCGTTGCCTATCCAATATGGCAACGCGTCCGCCTCTCTCGGAGACTTCTTCTCCGTCGAAGGCGATTCGGCGGATAAAGAGATGGTAATTGAAGGCGATTGCGACCGCGTGAAACGAATCGGCGCCGCCATGGCGAGCGGCCGCATCACCGTTCGCGGCGACGTGGGGATGCACCTCGGCGCCGAAATGACCGGCGGCGACATCCACGTTCACGGCCGCGCCGGCGACTGGACCGGTGCCGAGATGCGCGGCGGTCGCATCCACGTCCACGGCGACGCCGGCTGCTTGGTTGGGGCGGCCTATCGCGGCGGCCAGATCGGTATGCGCGGCGGCGTTATCCTGATCGAAGGCAAAGCCGGCAACGAGGTCGGCGCCCACATGCGCCGCGGTCTGATCGCCGTCGTCGGCGACGTGGGCGATTTCCTCGGCGTCTCCATGATCGCCGGAGGCGTCTTCGTCTTTGGTCGGACGGGACCACGGCCGGGCGCCGGCATGAAGCGCGGCACCCTTGCGTTCGGCGGCGACATGCCGGGTCTGTTGCCCTCATTCCGATATGATTGCGACTACAGGGCGGTGTTCCTGAGCCTCTACCTCCGCCAGCTGCGGGCGTGGAACTTCCCGGTACACGACCGCCTGTTCACGGGAAGTTGGCGCCGTTACAGCGGCGACCTCATCGAGATGGGCAAGGGCGAAGTCCTCCATTGGAGGGAGACTTAATGGCACGAATGGAATCGCAACGAATCGCCGTCCTCGGCGCCGGCCCGATCGGCCTGGAGGCCGCGTTGTACGCGGCCGCGCTGCAACTGCCGTGTACCGTGTTCGAGCGCGGCCGCGTCGGCGAGAACCTACAGCGTTGGGGCCACGTCCGTCTTTTCAGTCCGTTCGGCATGAACTCGACGCCGTTAGGCCGGGCGCGCATCCACGCGGACCAGCCGCAGCATACCCTGCCGGACGCCAACGCCATTCTCACGGGCCGCGACCATGTCACGGCTTATCTGGAGCCGCTGGCGTTGTCGCCCGCATTGATCTCTTCGATCCGGGAAAACACGGCGGTATTGCGCGTCGGCCGGCGCGGCTTTCTCAAGGAAGACTACCCCGGCGACATACGCCGGGCAAAAGAGCCTTTTCGCCTCCTGCTACGCGACGATAAGGGCAAGGAAAGCATTGAGGAAGCCGACGTGGTGCTGGACTGCACCGGCGTCTACGGCCACCCGCGCTGGCTGGGCGAGGGCGGCGTCCCCGCAATTGGTGAGATTGCCGCTCGCTCGCACATCGCCCACGGCCTGGAAGACGTGGCCGGCGAACGGAAAGCCGTTTATGCCGATAAAACAACTCTAGTAATCGGTTCCGGCTATTCGGCGGCGACGACGGTGTGCAACCTGGCCGCGCTGGCGGATAAGCACCCGGCGACGTGGGTGATCTGGCTGGCGCGAGCGCCGGGCACGCAGCCCATCCGCCGCATCACCAACGATTCCTTGCGTGAGCGCGATCATATCGCCGTGCGCGCCAACACGCTGGCCACACGGTCCGACGGCAACGTGGAGTTCCACCCGCAGACCGTCGTCGAAGCGATTGAGACCGCCGGGCCGGATCGCGGTTTCAAGGTCAGCGGTCACAGCGGCGGCAAGGCCGTTTCTTGGGACGTGGAGCGCGTGATTGCCAACGTCGGCTACACCCCCGACACGGACCTGTACCGCGAGCTACAGATCCATGAATGCTACGCCACGCTCGGCCCGATGGGTCTGGCCGCGGCGTTGCTCAAGCACGGCGGCGGCGATTGCCTAACTATACCGTCGCAGGGTCCGGCCGCGCTGCGCAACCCAGAGCCGAACTTTTACATCCTCGGCGCCAAGAGTTACGGGCGCAACTCGAATTTCCTACTAAGGACGGGATTCGAGCAAATACGCGACGTTTTCACGCTCATTATGGGCAAATTGCACCTCGACCTGTACAAGACGCGCTGATCTATGGCCATCCCATTGCCCATCCTGGACGAACCGGCGCCGTCCATCGCGCTTTCGCACCTAGACGATCTGTGGTTCCAGGTTGCCGGCACGCTCTGCAATTTAACCTGCCGTCACTGTTTCATTAGTTGCAGCCCTCACAATCACAGCTTCGGTTTCCTCAGCCTCGACGCGGTGCGCCGGGTGCTGGACGAGTCGGTCCAATTGGGAGTAAAGGAGTATTATTTCACCGGCGGCGAGCCGTTCTTAAACCGCGACATGACGGACATTCTGGAGCGGACATTGCTATTCGGACCGGCCACCGTGCTGACCAACGGCACCGTGTTCAAGGTCGAATGGCTAGAACGGCTGGCGCGCGCCGAGGCGGCATCGCCCTACAGCCTGGAGTTCCGCGTCTCCATCGACGGCTATACCGCGGAGGCCAACGACGCGGTGCGCGGCCCCGGCACGTTCGACCGCGCCCTGCGTGGCGTGCGGCAACTGGCGGCGCACGGCTTCCTACCGATCCTCACCGTGGCCCGCACCGACGACGACCAGAACGACACGGCGCTGTTCGCGGGGTTCGTGGACCTTCTGCGCGCCAATGGTTGCGACCGCCCGCGCGTCAAGATTCTGCCGACGCTGCGCATGGGAGCGGAGGAGGATCGCCAGCGCGGCTACCGCGACGAAGAGCGCATCACGCCGGAAATGATGGAGGAATACGATCCAGATAGGCTGATTTGCAGCCACAGCCGTATTGTCAGCGACCACGGCGTCCACGTCTGCCCGATCCTGATCGAAGCGCCCGACGCCCGGCTCGGCGCGGCGCTGGCCAAATCGCTCGGCGTGTACCCGTTGCGGCATCGCGCCTGCTTTACCTGTTACCAATACGGCGCCCTGTGTGCCAATCCATCCGAGGGGCGGCGCGATGCCTAGTCACACGCGCATCGCCGTTTTCGGCGGCGTCTACAACAATTATCTCGCGCTGGAAGCGGCTTTGCGCGACGCCCGATCGCGCGGCGTGGACGCCGTTTACTGCCTGGGCGACCTCGGCGCCTTTGGTCCGCACCCCGACCGCGTCTTTCCGCTACTACGCGACCACGGCGTTCTGTGCATCCAAGGCAATTACGACAACTCCATCGGCGAAGGTTTGGCCGACTGCCAGTGCGGCTACACCGACCCGCGCGACAACTATTTCGCCCATATCAGCTATGAATATACGTTCAATCACACCAGCCTCGCCAACCGTCTCTGGATGAAGGAATTGCCGCAACAGCGGCGAATCGAACTGGGCCGTTACCGGCTGTTGCTGTGCCACGGCAGTCCGCGCAAGATGAACGAATTCCTCTGGGAATCGACTTGCCCCACGCACTTCCTCGACCACCTAGCGACGACGCACAACGCGGACGTGATCCTGACCACCCACACCGGCGTCAAATGGCAACGGCGACTGTCACATGACCGTCACTTCGTCAACGTCGGCGTGTTGGGCCGGCCGGAAAACGACGGACGTACTAACGTCGGGTACGCTATTCTGACGGCGAATCCCAACTTCGAGGTAGAATTCATCCCTGTCGAGTATGATTATCGCCGACTGGCGGCGGAGATGCGCGAGGAGCGTCTACCGCTAGAGTTCGTCGAGACGGTGATGACGGGTTGGTGGACGACGTGCTTGGAGATACTGCCGTCGAAGGAACGACGACGCGGGAGATATTAACACTACAGCACCACTGACGTTGCAGCTGCTGTAACTATAATTCTCTTCAGACGTTGGGAGGGTCAAGGCGGATCGCGGCGAAAGTGTTTTCCGCCAGAGATTGCCCGCCAACGGTTTTTGGCGGAGGAGTGGTTGGCGGACAAATGTTGAGAACGGGCAAGGAGTTATGGAACGCCCGCCAACCCGCCAACCAATTCGCCGGCCGGGGTCGGACAGACCGCCGTGCAGAACGGCGAGGAAGTTGAGGAAACCGTTCGATACGGCTACATTGTGTTGTCAGATCAGTGTCAGTTAATTTTTAGGGTCTGAAAATGACCCGACGCCGAATTGCTCTGTGTGACGTATAGTCCGTTGACTTATTGTCCGTGGACCCAAAGTCTATGCTTGGTTAGGTTTGGCATATGGCCAAAAGTGCCGATATAGCCGAAAAGTTCGGGAGCCGTTTGCGCACACGGCGGCTGGCGAAGGGACTCTCCCAAGAGGCGTTCGCTGGGAAATGCGGCCTTGATCGAACCTACATCAGCGGTATCGAACGAGGCAAACGCAATGTTTCACTACGGAATATCGAGGTCATCGCCAAAGCGCTCGGCACTTCCATCTCGGAAATGACAGAAGGGTTATAGCCCATCAGCGTGGTGCGCACCCTCTGCCCAATCCGTCGTTGCCATGCTGGACTTTCGACATTGGCTCGCACCCTGCTGGACATATTCGACGTGTCGCTTGATTTGCTTACCCAGGTTGTGGCCGACAACCCGAGTTTGAGGGGGATGATTCAGGGCTACCTCGCGGAGGCAAAACTAAAGGAAATACTGGTAGGCCACGGCCGAGCATCGGCCTTCCGAAAAGACGACGACCATGATAGAAAGAAGAAGGGCGATTTGGTGCTGACCTACCAAGGGATCGAGTTCAAGGTCGAAGTGAAATCGCTTCAGACGAACACCGTCGAGATATGGGACGCGGAGCACTCGACGTCGTCCGACGAGAAGTGGATTCGCAAGATTCTGAAGAAGAAGGGACGGGGTGAGCCGAATCCGGAGTTTAGTCCCATCTGGAACAAGCGCGGTCTCGGGGCCAAGTATCGGGGGCAATTCCAGTGTGACGCCAGCGACCGGCGTAAGGTCACATGTCCCGATGGTGGTACGCTCGAAACAACTAACCTGCTTTTCGGAGAGTTCCACATCCTTGCCGCTGGATTGTTTGCCTTCCGGGAAAAATGGGACTTCGGCTTTGCCCTGAACAGTGACTTACCCGCCTCTACCAACGCGGCTTATCCGGCGTATCAGAGAGACAAGTTAATCAGCAGCATGATTTCGGTCACTTGGCCACCGCAAGCGCCGTTCGTCGGTGACATCTACATCCTGCTCGACAGATTGGTCGCGGAGGAAAAGGCGAAGGACAAGGGCAAGGTCACTGAGGAGACTCAGGTCGTGGTGGAGAAGGAACCGGTAAAGGCGACGCAGGAGGTTGAGGAGACGCAGGTGAAGGTCGTGAAAAAGAAACGACCGAGGAAATCTTGACCTTCCTCTTCTGGAAGACCAGGAAGTACGAGTGATTCTTGCGTGCGTGTTCCTGCTTCTTCAACCTGCTGACCCCGGCCCTATTCACGCGCATCAGCACAAAGAGGTCTTTTGTGTAAAAACCCATCGCCTCGTAACCCGAGATGATCTCCACGTGCGTCAACCGCTGCTTGTTGGCGCTGACCTCATCCTGACATTTGGCGATAAGCACGCCTTCCTTTTTCAAGACTCGGTACGCCTCGCGGCCTGCCTTGATGTACATATCCACTACGGCGTCATGCCATTTTGGTCCATCTTCGTTCGTCGCTTTTCCGTTTGAGTATGCGTGGCGAAAGCTGGAATGTGTACCCGATCCCGCCATGTGACCCGCCTCTTTGCGGTACAGCCCCTCCATGTAGGGAGGATCGAGTACTACGCAATCGAGCGAATCATCGGCGTAAGGCAGGCTACGACAATCGACTCCATTTTCGACCTTTATTGGGTTCGATGGGAAGATGCCGTGGCCTTCTTTCGCGTCGATGTCGGACGCCAGGAGAGCATAGTCGCTGGACCGGACGCTTTTCCAAAAGACACCTTGTCCGAACGTCACATCGGCCACGGTCGCGCCCTTCGGCACGTGGAGGGCCAGGATTTTTGAAAAGAGTTGGGCGTTATCACCGATGTGGGCCGAGAGCAGCAAATCCGTAGTAGCCACGCCCCCAGCGATCCGCTTGGCCTTGCCTCCGTTGTCGTCCGCCGCGCCGTTCTGTAAGTCAGGTTCGGCCTCTTCACCGTTCAACTCGTCTTCATCGAACAAGCTTCGGCCATTCGTTTGGATTTTCTTCGCCACGGCTGTCCCCTTGGCATCAAGCATCTCTGTCGATTTTGTGGACTATAAGTCACAAGGCCGGACTTGTCAATCCACATCTTGCTGGTTTCCTTTTCCTTATCATACACTACCTTCATCTTCGGGAAATTTACGGGAAAGCTCCTCATGCAAATCCGCGGTGTCATTCCTCCCGTTGCCACGCCCAAATCTGAAAAAATCTGAAAACGGTACATTCAAGATTTTAGGAATCATAAAAGAGAGCCGGAAATCGTTGCGATCCGTAACGACTCCCTCTGGACCGTTAGCGGCGCTCGTCTGACAAACCGGATGGAGATAGAATGACGACCGCCCCAGCGATGCACCCGAGGTGAGCGATGAAAAGCATTGCCGACCAACTGCCGCCTGAGATCGCCCGGCAAATCCACCCCGACCGGCGCAAGAACGAGGCGGCATACTGGGCTGTCCGCGACCAACTCCTCGATCCGTACCGAGGCCAGTGGATCGGCTTTGCCGACGGCGTGGTGGTCGCGTCGGGCAGCAGTCCGGTTGCCGTGTTTCACGCGGCTGAGGCGTCGGGTCGGCATCCTTTCATCATCTGCGTTGGAAGGGAAGAAGAGCCGTGCCGCATCCGTCGGGTCGCCTGGCCGTATGACGCCAGTTATCCCGGTGAAGCCTTGCCGTTGATAAGCGTCGAGTTTCGCCAGGCCAGCGGATCACCAGGAGTCGTCCTGGATCGAGTCATTCCAGATACGGGAGCGGATGCGAGCGTCTTGCCTTGGGTGGATTGTCAACTCCTTCACCTAGATCCGTCTTTGGGGGTGCAAGGCTTAATCAGTGGCGTCGCAGGCGGTTCCGCCGCGACGCTTGCGTTTCGGATCTGGGCACGGCTTGATGGGCAGGATTACCCTTGCCGACTGCAAGCGGACTTTGTCGGGGGCGAACGCATCCTGGGCCGCGACGTTCTGAATCGGCTGGAAATCCTGTTCCGTGGTCCTGTCGGTGAAGTCGTCGTCAATCCGTAATAGGAGCCGCATTCCACCGCTGTGGCTATCCAGAAATGGATTGAGACCGCCCAGGAGTTGGGCCGTCCGATCCCGGCGCCGCGCGGCCGTTTGTTGTACGCCTGACGAATCGTTGCAGCGAACCGGCCGCGCGAAGGCCGGTTTCAATTGCGCCCTACCTCCTTACCATCGTCAGCCTTGCTCACGCCGACGATGCCGCCGAGCGAGCGGTCGGCCGACAACACCAACAGCGGCCGTTTCTCGTTCCAATTGTCCACCCGAAGGACAGCCTTTCCGTCGGCGTCGGTGACGGTCGCTTTATCGGCATGTGGCGTCATGGCGCCGTTTACAACGTCCCAGAACAGCGCCGCATCGGCTTTGGCCACTGGCTCTTTGTTCGCATTCACCACTTTCACCGTAACGACGAAAGTGTCGGCAAAGGCAGTTGAGCAGCACATCAACGACAAGAGCGTGAAAAGCCATCGCTGAAACATGACATCCTCCCAAACGGTTGGATCGATTGAAACTGTACGCCTATACTAATACGGCCATTCTCCTGCGTCAAGGGCGCCTGCCCTATAAGTCCCATAAGTCCTATAGGACTTATGGGACTCATGGGACTTATGGGCCGCTACTCTTCCCTACGATACCACAGGACCATCCCTATAATGGCGGAGTGTGATCGCGTAGGCCGTGTTCTCAGAGATATTTTGTATGGCTATTATCCCCGCTTCCGGCACGGCGACGGCCGGCGATACCCGGCCGCCGCGCGTCTTGATCGCCGATGACAATGTTCAGGGGGCCGAGCTTCTCGAAGCCTACCTGAGCGACACCGGCTACGAGCTGCGCACCGCCGCCGACGGCGAACAAACCTTGCAGCAAGTGAAATCCTGGCAGCCCGACGTGATTCTGCTCGACATTATGATGCCGCGCATCAGCGGCTTCGAGGTGTGCAAACGCCTCCGCGCCGATCCTGCCTCGCAGGACGTGGCCGTTCTTATGATTACGGCCCTCGATCAGCCCAGTGACATCGAACGCGCCGTTGATGCCGGCGCCGACGAGTTCCTGTCGAAACCGATCAACAAGAACGTACTCCTGTTGCGCGTGCGTTCACTGCTGCGCAGCCGGCTCTACAAACGCCAACTCGACCGCGCCCTCGCTTACATTGAGGAAGTCGAACGCGGCGAAAATAGTCGATAACTTTGAAAGGTGGGTCGCGCTTGCGCTCGACCCACCCTACAAAATCACTCCGCTTTTAGTCCTTCTTCTCGACGACCCAAATGTTGCGGAAGACCACCGGGTTGTTGTGGTTCTGTAGCTGGATTACGCCAGGCGTCGGGCCTTCCGGCTGGCCGCCGCCGGTCGGGGTTTTGTTCAGCTTCACGTGATCCTGGACGAGGACGCCGTTGTGCTTGAGGGTGACGACCGCGTCCTCGACTTTCTTGTCGCCGTCGAACTTGGCGGCCGTGAAGTCCACGTCATAAGTCTGCCACGACAGCGGCGGATAGCACATGTTGACCAGCGGCTTGAACTGTGAGTAAATGCCGCCGCATTCGTTGTTCTCGCCCGCCAAGCCAAAACTATCCAATACCTGGATCTCCCAACGATCCTGAATGTAGACGCCGCTGTTGCCACGGCCCTGGCCGCTCCCCTTCGGCACATACGGCAGGCGAAACTCGACGTGGAAGGCGCAGCTGCCAAACGCCTTTTTGCTCTTGGCGCCCATCTTGAGCAAGTCGCCCTCGACAATCTTGCCGTTGGTCCATTCGTCCGCGTTTTTACCGTCGAACAGCACGACGGCGCCTTTCGGCGCCTTCTCGCCCAATGTCTTGCTCTCGCGGATGACGTGCTTGAGCGTAAACCCCTCGCCTTTGTCCGTTTTGCCGGTCAGCTTGGAGTCGGCGATTTCGCCGTTCCATTCGCCCGTGACGGCCGTCTTGTCATCGGTGGTCGCGGCGGCCGCCTTGATCTTCGTCTTGCCGTCCCAGCCGTCGCCCGGCAGACCGCCCGGCAGAAAGAAGACCTCGAACTTGCCGTCGCCGCGGGCGATCACGTCGGCGCCGAACTTCTCTTTGCCGACTTCGCCCACGTACTCGCCCTGTACGGCGAAGTCGGGGCCGGCGGACTTCGCGTCGATGAACGCATCACCGTGCTTGTCGGCCTTCGCGCCCGCGCATCCGCAGGCGATCAATCCCAAACCCAAAGCCGCGCACAGCGCGGCCGGCAGCCATCGCATCATGTTGCACCTCAATAGAGTTTTCAGCGGGCGAACCGCGCTTTCGTGACAGGGGGCATACTAACCCCCGAAGGGCTTTAGGGCAAGCGGCGCGTCCTCGTCACTCTTGGACCGCCACTGCCTTTCCCGTGCGAACCGACGCAATTTCCCTGAAACACAGCACGAGCGCGTCTCGCGCCAATTTACCGCTGAGCAGGTCCGGCGCCTTGCTCGTTCGCACCCCTTCGGCCGCCGCGTCGATTTCCGCCGTGAAGCCGCCGAGCGGATCGTCCCCGCCGGCGAGCGCCGGTTGTTCGCTCTGGCCGTCTTCCAGATAGACTGTCAATGGCGTCGTCCCCGATTCGTATACCAATGTCGCCTTTTCCAGATAGATTTCGTAGCCGTGGACGAAGGGCCGGCCCTTCATCGCCGTCGCCCCGCTCGAACACGACACCGCCGGCCCGCCGGGACCGTACAGGTATTGCGTGGTCAGGTAGTCCACCGCGCCGTCTTTCCCGATCAGGCCGCTCGAAAACACCTTGGCCGGCACTCCGGCGATCAAGCCGATGAAGTGCGTGTCGTGGATGTGCAAGTCCACGGCCGGGCCGCCCGTCTTGGCGGCGTCGCCGATGTCCGCCGACCAGTCCGGCCGCGAGATGACCCGCTTGAAGTGCGCCCCGAGAAGCTTGCCATACTCCCCGCCGCGCACGGCCGTCGCCGCGAATGCGAACTCAGGAACGAACGGCAGCACATGCGCCACCATAAGCAACCGCTTCGCATCGGCCGCCGTCCTGAGCATGGCGTCGGCCTGCTCTGGGTCGATGGCGATGGCCTTTTCGACGAGGACGTGCTTGCCCGCCTTCAGCGCGGCCAGCGCCATGTCGGCGTGCAGGTGCGTCGGCGAACACACATCAATGAGGTCTATGTCCGGGTCGGCGAGCATGTCCTCGAAGCGCGGGTAGCGTTTGACGGCGCCGAGATCCATCTGTTCGCCGGGCGGGCCGAAGTTGCCGCGGACGCCGCGCCAATCGCCGGCCAGCTTTTTCGCATCGCGACTGCATAAGGCCGTTACTTGAGCGCCGCTCGCTTTGCGCGCCGCCAGGTAATGGATCATGCCCATGAAGCCGATCCCTATGAGGCCGATACGCACCATTGCCGTAACTCCGTTTGTTTAAGCGGTTATAGTTTTTTCACATTTCTCATGCTTCCCACCGTTTTGGCCTGTTTTCCCATGTTTTATGGCAATTCTTTGTGCAATTCTTTGTGCCGGCGGAGAGTGAAAAAAGCGGGATTTCATGGAGTAATTCTAGTGATCCGGGACAGTTGGGCGATGGGACTTGACAGGTAATGAGGACGGCGGATAGGATAACAAACCGACCACTTTGTTTTTTCAGGAAGTAGGCTGATGAAGGCCGTCCAGCAACCGAGGGCACTGGCCACACGGGAGAAGATACTCAAAGCGGCGGCGCGGCTATTTGCGCTGAAGGGCTACCACGACACGAAACTCGAAGAAGTGCGGAATGCGGCCGAAGTGACGACCGGCGCCTTTTTCCACCATTTTAGCAGCAAAGAGGATCTAGGCTTCGCTGTGCTAGACCGGCACATGGAGAGGCGTCGCCAGGAGTTGGAACAAATCGAACAGGAAATGCCCCCACCCCGCGACGACGCCCCCCTGGAGCGGGTGTATCGACGCCTGGATGCAATCGCGGAACTGGTGCGCCGCCGCGAGCACCGGAAAGGCGGCTGCATCATCGGCAATCTCAGCACGGCGCTGGCCGACACGCACGAGGCGTTCCGGCAGCGGCTGGCGGACTGCTTCGACGAGATGGCCCGCGAGTTTCTACCGGACCTGGAGGCCGCCGCCAGGCAAGGGCGTCCCCAGGGCACGCTCGACACTTGGACGCTGGCTCGTTACCTGATAACGGTCGTTGAAGGCGCGATCATGCTGGCGCGTACCTACCGCGACCGGACCTTGCTGGCCCGGCATTTTGGCTGCCTGAAAGAATACCTGGCACAAAACCTCGGATCGTGAAACCCGCTGGCCGCTGGCCAGGTAGAGTAGTACAATGGATTAAAACAAACCGCCTGATCGGTTTATAAACGCCAGAACGCGGCATGCGTGCCGCTCCATCCTGAGAAAGAGGAAGAACCATGCGCAATCTGACAGTGGTGGTGTGTTCCGTGCTGTTCGCCGGTCTCGCCTGGGCCCAGCCGTCCCCGGTTGCTGAAAAGGAGCCGGCAACTCCCGAAGCCTTGAAGGCGGAGATCGAAGCGCTGAAGGTCGCCAAGGTCGCCTGGCGCGAGATCGCCTGGAAGAGCTGTTTGCTCGAAGGGCTCAAGGAGTCGCGCGAGAAGAAGAAGCCCG
>DHJA01000275.1 GCA_002404095.1 Planctomycetaceae bacterium UBA4732
TAGAGAAAGTTGCGGAAAGTACAGAAAAAGAGCGAGGGGGTTCAATCAATCAAAGGGAAGCATCTTTTTGTCATTTCTTTCCCATTTGCTGAGGTTGTACATCATGAAGACCAACACACAAAGAAAACGTACACGATCATCAAGAAACAAGGCGATAAAACCACCAAGGGCAAAGGCGATAAAACAGAGAAGAAAGAGACATGGGAACTGGCTGGATGTAGAGATGGACAGATACCTTCAACTGAGCTACACATGAATACGGCCTACAGCCTCAAATATATCTCCAAGGCGATTCCGTAGCCTCTCAAAACGCCTTCAATGGCCCAACTCGCCCTGGGGCGTTTCAGGCGTTTCCAGGGTCATTCTGTGCGATCTAAAGGGCATCGGGAGCCAACCTGCGGAAACTTCGGCATCGCAACAGCCCTCGTAAGAATCCTTCTTCATCCCCATTTTATGCCGCCGCTCCTGCGCCACGACGGACGCCGGCATCAGGAATAGCGACTCCCGACCCCGCCACGGCTAGAATGCCATCTGGAAACGAGCAAGAAGGTGAAGGAGCAAGCCATGACGGATAATCCCAACGCCATCCGTGCCGCCGTGACGAGCCGCTTCTCGCAGGTCGCCTCCTCGCCCGGCCAGGAGAAGAAGTTCCCGGTCGGCCCCGCCAGCGCCAAGAAGCTGGGCTACGACTACAGCGAGATAGACGCCCTGCCATCATCGGTGACGGATTCCTTCTGCGGCGTCGGCAACCCGCTGGGCCTTGGCGCAGTCCTTCCGGGCCAGACCGTGCTGGACCTGGGTAGTGGTGCCGGTCTGGATTGCTTGCGTGCCGCCCGGAGAGTGAGGCCGACCGGCAAGGTCATCGGCGTCGATATGTGCCCGGAGATGGTCGAAAAGGCCCGCCGCAACGCCCGGCTGCTGGGCCTCAACAACGTCGAGTTGGTGATCGCCGGGATCGAGAAGGTGCCGCTACCGGACGCATCGGTGGACGTTGTGATCTCGAACGGCGTCTTCAACCTCTGTCCCGACAAGCCGGGCGTGCTGGCCGAAGCGTTTCGTGTCCTTCGTGCGGGCGGTCGTCTCCAGATGGCCGACATTCTGCTGGAGGAAGGGGTCACGCCCGAAGAGGTCGCCCGCAAAGGCTCCTGGTCGAACTGAATCGCCGGTGCCGTGTGGGAGCGGTCGCTCCTGCAAATGCTCGCCGACGCCGGCTTTGTCGAGGCGATGCTCCACGGCTGGACGGGCTACCGCACGTCGTCCTGCACCCAGGGGGCGCTCGTTTCGGCGGCAAAAGAGGCGGCAGCGCCGTGAACAGTTCACGACAGCGACAACTCTTCCCTGTTCTCAACCGGCCAGGAGAAGTTGATGGGGTTCTACTCGCAGGTCATCTTCCCTCGGCTTTGTGACCTCCTCCTGAACAGGCCGTTCGTGGCGAAGCATCGAAAACAACTGCTCGCCACGGCCTGCGGCGACGTTCTGGAGGTCGGCTTCGGGACGGGCCTGAATCTTCCCTGCTACCCCGCCCAGGTCAAACGAATCACGACGGTCGATCCGAACACCGGGATGCACCGCCTGGCGCAGCGGCGGGTCAGGCAGTCGAAGATCGAGGTTGACCACCGGGTTCTAAGCGGCGAACGACTCCCGTTCGAAGGCGGCACCTTCGATTGCGCCATCAGCACGTTTACGCTGTGCAGCATCGGGGACGTGGGCCAAGCCCTGAGCGAAGTGTACCGGGTACTCAGGCCGGGCGGTAAGTTCCTGTTCCTGGAGCATGGCCTCAGCCCGGAGTCGAGCGTGCAGAAGTGGCAGCGCCGGCTCAACTGGCTGGAGATGCGGCTCGCCGATGGCTGCCACCTGGACCGGAACATGAGGGAACTGGTCGCCGCCCGGCCCTTCTCGTCCGTCGAGGTCCAAGAGTTTTACCTGGAAAGGACGCCCAAGACGCACGGCTACCTCTACCGGGGAATTGCCAGCAAATGAGGCGTGCGAGGAGTCGCCTGGCCCGCCGTCGTCAACTTCCGTCCCTGACCCACCCGCCAGCCGGGGCTTCGGCGGTCGCCCGGACCCTGGGCAGAATATCGACGTGGGCCAGCGCTGCTTGCGGGATGGCCGATGCACCCCAGCGGGCACCGGCGAGAGCGCCCACGAGGACCGGGCAATAGTTTGCAGGCCCGGCGAACACCAGCGACCGCTGATGCGAAGATGGTGCTGGAATGGGCCAGGGGAGACGCCGGCGACAATGTGTACCGCTGGTCAGCCCATGTCGGTTGCAAAGGAACGCCTTCACACCCTACCCGGCACGTTTAACTTGAGCCATTCTTCAGCAGAATCAGCTTTTTGTTCGTCGGCAACTCGCTTTGCGAAACTGGCTTGAATGCCTCTAATACGTCTGGCAACCATCGCACTTTCGATGGGGTCCGAGTCCTTCATGCCGAGCCTGCTCAGAACTCCACCGAGCCATTCCCCGGCGAATGCTTGCATGAGGGGGTCTTGAAGGCGCACATGAAAACTCAGGCAACAGCGCCGACCGAGGCTGAGGGCGAAGTTCACAATCGTATCGTCGCTCGAACGTAGAAAATGACGTTCAGCTACCAGAATCGCTAGGGAAGCCAACTCGTCAACTCCAGAATTTAGAAACTCGTCTGGAATAAGTGCGTCGGCTTGAACCAACATGATTGGTGTCGCATTTCCCAGGCTTGCCGCACGGAGAAAGTCTGCTGGGGATAGACGGCGTTCTTGAACCACATACGACAGATCGTTCAGTTCACATTCCTGTCTCAATCGGGCGAGTGTCGTGGGAAAATGAGCCGCAACGAGAATCATGGGGATGGCAGAAAGCTGCTCCTGAATCTGGTTGCAGAGTCCTTGAAATTTCGCTTCTTGGTTCATCCACACCACGTCAACCACTTCAACACTTTTCGGCCTGCCTTTTAGCCAGTCCCAAAGTCCCACGGTCTGTTCCCTCATGAATAAATAGGCTTCCGGAGGACGGGCAGCCTCCTACTCTCTTTCCGCCCACACCCGAACGTCCCCGTCTTCCTCAATCTCGACGTGGATGAGGTTCGGGCAGCAGCAGGCTGGGCAATCCTCGACGTATTCCTGGCGTAATCCTGCCGACAGGTCGATGGGCGCCACGATCTCCTCCCCGCAGGACTCGCAGTTGGAGCTGGCCTCGTCTTTCATTGCCCTCCCAACGGCGCTCTCAGCCCCCCCACCTTTTTCACCCCGTAGCCTATGCTTGCCAGCACCGGAGCCAGCCGGTCAAGGTGATCGGCCTGAATTTCAATGATCCGACTCCTGACCGTCCCATCGCTGCCTGCTAATGTACCCCCAGTGGAGTGAAGTCGCCAGTATAGGACGGGTGCTTCGGACAAGAAATCATCGACGTGCCGGCCTCCCTTGTTCTCAAAGACATACCTCAACCTTACACCCAATGAAGAAACTCTCCCTCCACTTGCGTAGTAATTGTCATAGAATGCGGCATATCGTTGGAACTCAGCAATGGCGTCCTTGAAATGGAGGGAAAATGGCGAAACGTACTCAAACCACACATGCAGCCACGGGGCAGGACGGCCAGCCGCAAGGCAAGAACATCAGTAGTTACATCCGCAGGGTGTTTGGGGAGAATCCGAAGTGGCTCGAAACCCGGAGCAACGACGAGGTTCTTGCCCGCTGGCTGAAGGATCATCCCGGTGAAACGGAAGTTCCTGATCGTGTCAAGAAGAATCTCTCTAACGTGAAAAGCCTTCTCCGCAATAAACTCCGCAAGAAGGCTGGCAAGCCGAAGAAGGAAAGTCAACCTGCCGGGCCGACCGCCGCTCCTCGTAGTACGGTACGGGGGCTTGAAACCCTCGAAGAACAGCTTGACGAGTGCTTGACCCTGGCAAAGAATTTGGACCGGGAGGGTCTGTCCAGCGTCATCAACCTGCTGCGAAGAGCAAGAAACGAAGTCGTTTGGAAAATGGGCGAGTAGGCTGAACACGGTTATGTGGGGCAGGGATGCTTTGCACGCCCGCCTACCTACCGAAAAGACCGCCTGGGAGGGTAAGGAGACTCTCCCAGGGCTGAACGCCTCCACAGATAGCTCTTGATTTGCGCCAAGGGAACAAATCCGACTACACTTTCTCGGGGCGCACGACATGGTTTGCGCG
>DHJA01000186.1:0-296 GCA_002404095.1 Planctomycetaceae bacterium UBA4732
CGACGATGACGGGTGACGAGTTCGCCAGCAAATAGAACGCCCAAACACGAAAGATCAAGATGGAGGGAAGGATCGGGACTCCGAATCAAGGTGGCGCGAAGAAAAGACCTGGCGCGCGACCGCCGCCTACACTCTGCCCTCTCCATTATCTCAGATAAATCCCTGAAAATACAGCGAATTCCATCAAACTGCTATTGCGTTATTGTGCCGTTTGTGGGACGATGAGGATATAGAAAAGTGGGTCGCGTCGGGTAAGAACCGACGCGACCCTGGTCCCAAACCTTGTTGGAGGTCTG
>DHJA01000186.1:447-1329 GCA_002404095.1 Planctomycetaceae bacterium UBA4732
GTCCCAAACCTTGTTGGAGGTCTGAGCCGATGTTCAGTCTACTGCACGTCACCCCGCGTCGCAATCTCTCTTCCATTTACAAGCTGGGCGTCAACCCGGACTTCGCGAAGTGTCCGCGCGCGGAGTGCTGGTTCTGCTCGCCCTCGCTCCGCGCCTGGGCCATCGCCCACGTCGCCGAGCGCCACTCCGTCGATCCCCGCGATGTCGTCGTCATCCGCGTCAAGGTCTCCCCGACCCAGCTAACGCACCGAGGCAAGGGTCTCTGGACCTGCTCGCGAGTCGTCCGCGAAATCGTATCCGTCGCCGTCACCTTCGCCCCGGTCGCCGCCTGAGTTCTTCCCCCTGTTTGCCACTAGCCCTAAAGGGCTAGTGGCCTTTGGAGGTCTGCCGATGAAAGCTCGCACATGCTTCGTTCAAGTGTGGATCAGCAACGACAAGGGCGAGAAGGCTTGTTACTCGCTCCGCCCGCTTCCGTCCGATGAGCTTGGCGCGTCCGCCGCCGGGTTCTTCCTCGCCAAGCTAAGCGACGAGGCGCCCGTCTACGCCGTCCGCGTGGAAGTCGATGGCGCCGTCTCCTGCAACTGCCCTCAGTTCAAGACCGCCGGCGCGTGCAAACATGCCGAGGCCCTGGTCGCGTCGTCCGTGTTGCCGGTCGGCCTACTCTTCGTGCTGAAGAGCCGCAACCGACTCCTCAATCACGCCGAGGCCGAAATCCTCCGCGTTACCGAAGCCGCCGTCGAAGAGCGCCAGCTACATGACCATGATTGCGACTGGCGCTCCGACCGAATCGCCGACTTCAGCGAACTGGTTGACCGACTAAACGCCCGCGATGAGGCGCAACGCGAGGAGATCAGGCAACTCGAAGCCGACCTCGACGAGGCC
>DHJA01000186.1:1446-10043 GCA_002404095.1 Planctomycetaceae bacterium UBA4732
CCCCGGCCCGGCGGGGGCTGACGCCCCCGCCTGGCCTCCAAGGAGAAATCTTATGATCGCTACCGCACCCCGCCGCCCCTCGCTCGCCCGCGTCGTCACGCAGGGGAAAGCCCTCCCCGACCGCATCGTCCTCTACGCCCCGCCCGGATGGGGCAAGACCACCTTTGCCACAGGGTTCCCTCGACCAATCTTCCTTATGACCCCCGGCGAGGATCGCTTGGTACGGCTCATCGAACAGGGGCTTGTACCGCAAACCGCCCACTTCCAGGATTTGGCGACGAGCTTCCTCGACGTGCGAGCCGCCGTCCGCGATCTCATCGACCTGGAACATGACCACCAAACCCTTGTGATCGACGCCGCCACCGGCGCGGAACGCCTCGCACACGAGCAGATCGCAATTCAGCACTTCAGCCGCGACGACGGCGAAGCGGATTGGGGCGAACACGGATTTAACGGCTTCGGCAAGGGCGAGAAGATTTCCGCCAACCAGCTTTGGATGCCGTTCCTCCAACTCCTCGACGACCTCCGCGCCACCCGCCGAATGCGGATCGTCCTGCTGTGCCACTCCGGCACCCACTCGCAACGCAACCCCGATGGCCCCGACTACGACAAGGTTGCCCCTCTCTCCAAGCAGGCCTGGGCGTTTACCAGCAAATGGGCCGACATGATCCTACGCGGCTCGGTTGAAGTCACGCTGAAGAAGGACGACCCCAAAAGCAAGATCGCCAAGGCCAAGGCCCAAGGAGGCAATGTGCGCATCCTCCACACAGTCGGCGCCGCCGCCTTCGACGCCAAGAACTGTCACCGCCTACCGCCCACCATCCGCCTCGGCGAAGACCCTCACCGCGCGTTCGACGCCTTCCGCGCGGCTTTCCCCAAACGACAGGAGGTTTCCAACGGACACGGAACTACGCACGATCTTAACGGAACTGGCCCGCGAACTCTTGCGACGGTTGGAGCGACGACCGCCGCCCCACCTGACGCCCAGCCAGCGAGCGATCCTTGAAGCCCTCACCGACGAGCCGCAACCAAGTCGCCGGCTGGCCCGCGAAGCCGGCCGGCGATTCAACTCCACTTTCATGGAGACCTTACGCGGCCTCGTGTCGGCCGGCCTCGTTCGCAAAACGGCGCCAGGCTACTTGAAACCATAGAACGCCCGGCTGATCTGCCGATGCCACCGCCGCGCCGCCGGCCATCGGCCCAATAGCTACTTTCGCGAGCGCCTTTCCCGGTTGGTTGAGGCGAACCTTGCAAGACGAACGCGCCGGGGTTACGCACGGCCGTAGCCGCGCCGCCCAGGTAATTGCCTACCCGACCGGCCGACGAGCCGACGATAACACCCAAGTAGGAGGACAGTCGATGAGGAAGACAAAGAAGCGCCGGGGCCGCGGCGAAGGGTCGATCTACCAGCGTGAAAGCGACGGCCGATGGGTGGGTTCCGTCGTGGTCGGCTACAACGCCGAGGGCAAGCCCCGCCGCAAGGTGGTTTATGGGGACACCAAGGAGGAAGCCCAACGCCTCCTTAACGAACTCTTGCAGAAGGTCCAGGCCGGGGACGCGGACCGCGGCGACGGCCTTCTCAGCGGCAAACTCGACTGGTGGCTCAACTGCAACGTCAAGGCCCGCGTCGATCCGGCCACCTACGCCTTACACAAGCAGCGCATCGAGCAGTACATCCTTCCGAAGCTTGGGCATTACGCCATCGCCGCCCTCAGCGAATACCTAATCCGCAACTGGTACGACGAAATGGAGAAGGAGGGACGCTCGCCCGACCTACGCAACAAATGCGGCCAGCTGCTACGCCGCTGTCTGGACAAGTGCGTGTCAGACGGCGACATAAAGACCAACCCGACGCGAAAGCTATGCCTGCCGCGCGTCACCGCCGAGGAAATGCACCCCCTGGACACTGAGCAGGCCCGCGCCTTCCTCGCCGTCGCCGGCCGCCACCGCCTCGCCGCACTCTGGCTGCTGGCCTTGGACAGCGGCATGAGGCAGGGCGAAATCCTGGCCCTAACCTGGGCCGACGTGGACTTCGCTAACGGGGTCGTCAGCGTCACGAAGTCGGTGCGAACCGGCGACAAGGGCGCGGCCCGCGTGAAGGAGGTTAAAACCAAGGCCAGCCGCCGCCGCATCCGAGTGACGCGCCAAACCCTCGACGCCCTGGCGGCTCGCCGCAAGCAAAGTCGCGGCCCGTTAGTATTTGCCACGTCCGCCCGCGCCGCCCACAGAGGTCAACCCCGTTACATGAACAAGGCAAACTTGACCAAGAGCTTTCGCCTCTTGCTGCGCAAGGCCGGCTTGCCGAAGCTCCGCTTCCATGACCTACGGCACACCCACGCCACCTTTGCCTTGCAGGCAACCAAGAACATCAAGGCGGTGTCGTCGCGGCTCGGCCATGCCGACGTCCGCGTTACCTTGAACACCTACGCCCACTATTTACCGCTGATGGAAGAGGAGTACGTTTCGGCTATGGAAACACTACTGGAAACGCCCCCGGCGCCGCCCGCCGACGCTCCGCAACAAGAGACAGGCAATGTCCTTGATTGATGCTACACTTATGCTACATCGGGCCGTCCCGCCCGGTGTAGCACACGCCGTAAGTTATAATGGTTGAAAGGCTTAACGAAACAGGCAAAAAGAAGTACGCCCGGCGACCGTCGCCGGGCGTCTTCTATTGGGGAAGAGTTGGTGCGATAGGGAAATGCGCCTCGCGTCGTTCCTTGCGCGCTTGCGCGCGATTTTTCTATTTTTTTCTTGCAGCCACGACGTAGATCGCTTATTACTAAGCATGTTCGAGAGACGCATCGCCTCGCCCGCCGGCAAACACCCTGCGACGAATCATCGTTTTTCCCAAAAGGGAGATGTGCCAATGGCCGTGATGCTGCAAGAAATCGATGTGAAAGAGGCGGCCGCCGCCAAAGACCGCGAACGGCTGCAAGGCGTCTGGAACTTCGTCACCGGACGGCGCAAGGCCCAGCTGTTCATCAGCGGCGACCACTTCACCGCCAAGTTCAGCAACGGCGACGTCTACCTCGGAACCTTTGACGTCGATCCGACGCGCAAGCCCAAGGCGATGGACATGACCGTCAACGAAGGCCCGCTCAAGTTCAAGGGCGTCGCCGCCAAGGCCATCTACGCGCTGGACGGCGAACACCTTGTCTGGTGTCCCGCCGAGCCGGGCGCGACGGAACGGCCCAAGGCGTTTCCGCCTACGGATAGTCAGGAATTTTTGTGCATCGTGTTCCGACGCGAGAAGCCTTTTCAGAGTTGACTCCCGTTAGCCCGACGCGCGAGCGAGGGATGGGGTTCTAACCCTCGGTCGCGCGTCGGGCTAACTTCCTTTCACTTCCCACATGTCATCGCTGGCGAACAGTCCTTCTAGCTTGCCCTTGCCCTTCTTTTGGACCGCCATTTCGTGCTGTTGACGCATCTGGCCGTCGAAGGTCGGTCGCTCCACGCAGCGCATCACACCTAAACACTCCGGCATCTCCGGATAAACCATCCGGCTCAGTACGCCAGCCAAAGTCGGCGACGCGGCCGACTCGTTGTGGACGAGAAGGTCTTTCTCCGTGACGCCGTTTCCCAGCGTCACCACTTCGGGTTCGAGGCCGTTCAGACGGATGCCCTTGTCGCGATTCTTGCCGAACACCAGCGGCTTGCCATGTTCCAGATAGACCATGTTGTCCGACTTGACGTTCTTGTCGCTGGCGTACTTGAAAGCATTGTCGTTGAAGATGAGGCAGTTCTGGTAAACCTCGACGAGGGCCGTCCCCTTGTGAGCCGCCGCTCGGCCCAGCGTCTGGGTGAGATGCTGAATGTCCACGTCCACCGTGCGGGCGATGAAAGTGGCGTCGGCGCCCAGGGCAAGCGACAGCGGACGCAATGGTCGATCCAACGAGCCGGCCGGCGTGGTCTTGCTCTTGGTGCCCGGCCGGGAGGTCGGCGAATACTGGCCCTTTGTGAGACCGTAAATCTCGTTATTGAACAGAATGATCTTCAGGTCGATGTTGCGGCGAATGGCGTGGATGAGGTGGTTGCCGCCGATGGAGAGGCCGTCGCCGTCGCCAGTAACGACCCAGACGGTGAGGTCGGGCCGGGCCGCCTTGAGGCCGGTGGCGAAGGTCGGGGCGCGGCCGTGGATGGTGTGAAAGCCGTAGGTGTTCATGTAGTAGGGGAAGCGGCTGGAACAGCCGATGCCGGAGATGAACACCATCTTTTCGCGGGGAATGCCGAGGGGGGCGAGCGCTTTCTTCATCTGGGCGAGGATGGAGTAGTCGCCGCAGCCGGGGCACCAGCGGATTTCCTGGTCGCTGGCCAGGTCTTTGGGCGTCAGGGTGGGCAGCATTGTTGCGGTGGACATTAGGTATCTTCCTGTTCTGAAAGACCTATAGGACTCATAGGTCTTATAGGTCTTATAAAGTCGTTCGCGTTAGTTCTTCAATTTTGGTTTCAATATCGCTGACCTGGAACGGCCGGCCTTGCACTTTAGTCAGGCTCACGGCGTCCACCAGGAAAGCGGCGCGGAGCAGGTGAGCCAACTGGCCGCCGTTCAGCTCCGGTATTAGCACCTTTTTGTAGCTTTTCAACACTTTCTCGATGTTGCGCGGCATCGGGTTAAGGTAGCGCAAATGCGCCTGCGCGACGCTCAGCCCCTTGCGCTGCGCCCGCTGTACGGCCGTGGCGATCGAGCCGTAGGTGCCGCCCCAGCCGATCACCAGCAAGTCCCCCTCGGTGGGGCCGCTCACTTCCAATAGCGGAATGTCATTGGCGATATTGGCGATCTTCTGAGCGCGACATTTTACCATTCGCTCATGGTTTTCCGGGTCGTAACTGACGTTGCCGGTCGTCTGTTCCTTTTCGATGCCGCCGATGCGGTGTTCGAGTCCCGGCGTTCCCGGCACGGCCCACGGCCTAACCAACTGGTCGTCGCGCTTGTACGGCAGGAAATGCGCGTCGCCGTTGGAGCCGGCGTTCGGCCCCGTGGGATGGTGGATTTCAATCTTCGGCAGCTGGGCCGGGTCAGGC
Source organism: Planctomycetaceae bacterium UBA4732 (assembly GCA_002404095.1). Classification (GTDB taxonomy): domain Bacteria; phylum Planctomycetota; class Planctomycetia; order Gemmatales; family Gemmataceae; genus UBA4732. Next base: position 6,472 of record DHJA01000186.1, read on the forward strand.
AACAGCCACGGCTCGGCGCCGTTGGCGAGATAGCCGTCCGACAGCAGCAGCACCGGCGTCATGTGACCGACCGCCAACCGCACCGCCTCGACGGCCATCGTGAAGCAGTCACCCGGCGAACAGGGCGCCACGATGCAGACAGGGCACTCGCCGTTGCGGCCGTACATCGCCTGTAAAAGGTCCGCTTGCTCCGTTTTGGTCGGCAGGCCGGTACTGGGGCCGCCGCGCTGCACGTCGATCACCACCAACGGCAACTCGGTCATCACCGCCAAGCCGATGCCCTCGGATTTCAAGCAGATGCCGGGGCCGCTCGTGGCCGTCACGCCGAGACAACCGCCGAACGCCGCGCCGATGGCCATGCCGATGGCCGCGATTTCATCCTCTGCCTGGATGCAGGAGACCGGGTAGTGCTTCATGCCGATGAGTTGGTGCAGGATGTCGGAGGCGGGCGTGATGGGATAGCCGGCGAAGAGCATCTGCGTATCGGCCTGGACGGCGGCGGTGACGAGGCCGAGCGCGAGCGCTTCGTTGCCGGTGATTTTGCGATATTTGCCAGGCGGCAAGACAGCCTTGGCGACGTGGTAGTGGACGGGCATCAATTCGGTGGTTTCGCCGTAGTTGTAGCCGGCTTTGAGGGCCGCGCTGTTGGCGAGCATGACCGATTCTTTCTTACCGAACTTCTCAACGATCCACTTTAGCGTCGGCGCCAACGGCCGTTCGTAGAGCCAGAAGACGAGGCCGAGCGCGAAGAAATTCTTGCAGCGGTCGGCGTCGCGCGTGCCGAGTTTCTGCGTGGCCACCGCTTCACGGTTCAGCGCGGTCAGCGGGATAGAGATGACGCGGTAGCCGGCCAGCGAACCGTCTTCGAGCGGGTTGGAGATGCAGTTGGCTTTGCGCAGATCGCCGGCGCCGAAGGCGTCTTTGTTGATGACGAGGATGCCGCCGGGTTCGACGTCCTTGAGGCGCGTCTTGAGGGCGGCGGGGTTCATGGCGACGAGGGCGTTGAGGCGATCGCCGGGCGTGAAGATTTCGGTGCTGCTGAACTGGACCTGGAAGCCGGAGACGCCGGCCAGGGTGCCGATCGGAGCGCGGATCTCGGCGGGGAAGTCGGGAAAAGTGCTGATGTCGTTGCCGAGATTGGCCGAGGCGCTGGCGAACTCGGTGCCGATGAGTTGCATACCGTCGCCGGAGTCGCCGCAAAAACCGATGGTCGCTTGTTCTAGCTCGACGAGGGGCTTATCCATCAATGGAGTCATAACGCGTTGTCTCTGCCTTTCTTCTTTGCAAGGCGATGGATCGGAAGCAGTCCGATTGGTCCATTGGTATCTTATCCCGTTTAGGCGAAGTCCGCAAAGCAACTCTTCAGAAAAGGTTCGTTTAGCCGCGCTTTCGTTTAGCCGCGACCCGAAGGAGAGCGCGTCTCTCCACGCGCTCCCCTTCGGGTCGCGGCTAAGAATGTGTTTGCGCCCACCTATAGGGGTCGCGCCTGACGCGCCGGCGCGGGAGGCGGTTTTTTTAGGGACGGCGGGTACTGGCGGCTTGTGGATGAAGTCCTAGAATGGTGCAATTGCATACCGACCTGCGACGATATCCATGTCGGGCGAGGGCGCCGGGTCGAGGGGTTTATGCTGGCGCTGAGAGGACAGTTCATGGAAAAATGGATGTGCTGGGGATCCATGGGGGTCGCCGGCTTGCTCCTACTGCTGTTCCTGCTCGACATTTTCCTTGCCGTCCCCTTCGGCAGAGCCAGCTACATTGTGGACGGCGCCGGCATTCTGGCCTGCGGCGTGGTCCTCTACCTCGCTTACGACGCCTTCCGCGATTTGCGTTAAAGGCACTAACAGAACGGCGAGCCGGGAGCGTACGCTCCCGGAGTCCTGCCGGAGGACTCCGAGAGCTTACGCTCCCGGCTCGCCAAAGTGTTAGCGCCTTTATGCAGTCTTGTTGAAGAACTCAACGTGTATCAGATCGCCAATGATTTCGGCCATCTCCACTCCGTCGGCCGTGCCCGCGCGTACGTCGTCCCCAGGGCCGAAAGGACGATCCAGAAAGCGCAGGTAGTAAGCGCTCGCCAAATGCTGGTAATACTCCGGCGAGGTGAACACGGCCGCAATTTGGTCCGGCGTCAACGGCGGCGACGCGGGAGGGTCGTTCGGGGCGCCGAGTCCGCGGCCCAGCGCGTCCTCGTAGAAGGCCGTCGTGAAACCGCCGCGCGACGCGGCTTTGGATTGGTACTCCTGCGACGAAACGATAAGGGCGTCCAGTTGCTCGACGCTATGGCCGTTGGCGAGGTAGGCCACGTCGATTTTGAGGCCGGCCACGTCGCCGTTGGGGCTGAAGTCGGTAACGTCCAGCGCCCGATGTAGGTATTGCAAATAGGCGTCTTTCACTTCAACTTGTAAGAACTCATGCCCCGAATCCTGTTCGATGGCGAGGACGACGCTGATCCGGCTGGCGCCGGCGTCGAGCAGGGATCCAAAGGACGCCAGGCCGGCGGGGTCGATGTCGCGGTGGAGCAGATCGCGATAAACCTCAGAGAGAAAGCGCTGATTAGCCGTGCCGCGCGTGCCGTCGGGAAGCAGTTCTTCCTGGAGGGTGAACGTCGCCGAATTAGAAGGCGATTCGCCGGGGTTGACGGCGGCGATGTTGACCACGCCCTCGTCGGCGGGGGTGACCGTGAACGTCACTTTCGTCGGCGTGATGGAAGTCGGCGTCAAGGTGAAGGCGCCGAACGTAACCATCGCACCCGGCGCGAAGCCGGAGCCGGTGATGACAACGGTGAAAGTCGAATTCTCGAAGCCGGCGGTTGTGCTGAGGCCGGTAATTGTCGCCGTTTGGGGGTTAAGGACGAAGTAGTTGAACGCGTTGGACGTGCCGCCATGAGGGCCGGGCGTGACGACCGTAAGGGAGTATGTGCCTGGCGTGGTATTGTCCGCGGCGGGGACGACGGCGGTCTCTTGCGTTGCGCTGACAAAGGTCGTCGCCAGCGGCGTCCCGTTGAATTCCGCCACCGAAGTGCTGACGAAGTTCGTGCCGCCCGCTGTTCCTGATGAGTCCGCCGCTTAACCAGGCTCAGCTGTGGGGTGTGCGTCACATTTGTGGGTAGCTCAAAGTTTTCGCTGATTTTTTGAATACCCTTGCAGGTGAGATTCCAAGAAACGACCATAGGCGACTGTCATTTTGGCATGGATTCCGCAGGTTTTCTTGATACCTGCCTTGTCTGCAGAAAAATCCACCTACTTTTCAGCTGCTCACCCTCAGCTGTGGACCGGGCGCCGGGGGACTTGCATTTGGATCGACAGGCAGTTACGCTTCAAGGAAGCGCTTCACGAGGAAATGATTATGTTTCCAACCTACCCTGCCGTTCTTCGTGCCGGCCAGCTTGAGTGGGAAGCCGGTGGTCCACCCGACGACCCCGTTCGCGTCTATGTCACGGTCCTCGCCCCCCTGACGCCGGCGCCGGTTTCAGGTCCGTCGATGGCGAGCGCCTTGGCGGCGCTCGCCGCTGCGGGAAGCGGCAAAGGGGACATTCAAGAAAACTGAAGGAGAGAAAAGAGCGCCATGCTCCAATG
>DHJA01000054.1:0-4936 GCA_002404095.1 Planctomycetaceae bacterium UBA4732
GATGATGGCGATCACCACCAGCAGCTCGATGAGCGTAAAGCCGCGCCGCCGCGCCCTTGTTAAGAACTGAGGCATCGCTGCACCTCTTTCGTTGGGTTCGCTAACGCTCAGGGACTTCGCTCAATGGCGTCAAGTCCCAGACCTTAACCGTCGTATCGCGGCTTCCCGAGACCAGGCGTCGGCCGTCGGGGCTGAAGGCCACGCTGGTGACGACGCCGGTATGGCCGCGGAAGCTGTGGACCAACTTGCCGGTGTGGCTGTCCCACACTTTCACGGTGCTGTCCTCCCCCGCCGAGGCGACCCACCGGCCGTTGGGGCTGAACGCCACGGTGTAGACCTCCCCGCTGTGTCCCCGGAGGGGGGGTAGGAGTTCCTGGCCGGTCCGCACGTCCCAGATCTTGACCGTGTTGTCCTCACCCCCCGTCGCCAGCCGCAGGCCGTCGGGGCTGAAGGCCACGTTCAAGCTCGGCTGGGGAACCCGCGCGCGGAGGGTGCGAGCTTCTTGCTTCTCGTTCAGGCGCGTCGCGTCCCAGAGTTTCACCTCCCCGTCGGGGCTAGCCGAGGCCAGGTGCTTGCCGTCGGGGCTGAACACCACTGCTAGGATTTCCTTGTCGTGGTGGCCGAGCGGGTCCGTGCCGACCGGCTGGCCGGTCCCGGCGTCCCAGACTTGCACGTCTCCATTTAGTCTTCCCGTGACCAGGTACTTGCCGTCGGGGCTGAACGCCACGGCGAAGTATTCCTGCCCGGGCGGGAGCGCGAAGGCGGGTTGCCGTGGGTTCCGCACGTCCCAGACCTTGACGGTTCCCTGCCGACCGTCCGAGCCGGCGGCGGCGATCCGCTGGCCGTCGGGGGGCTGCCAGGCCAGACCGAAGACAATCAACGTGTCGCCGTTGAACTCGACGCTCGGCTGGCCGGTGGCCGCGTCCCAGACCTTCACCGGCGCGCCGTGGCCGGCCGAAGCAATCCTCTGGCCGTCGGGGCTGAACGCCACGCTGCGGATTTCATCATCGCTTTGCTGGGTCCAGATCAGGCTCTCCTTGCCCTCGTCCCCCCGGAGCGGGGTCGCGTCCCAGATGCGGATGGTCCGGTCGTCGCTGGCCGAGGCGAGGCGCAGGCCGTCCGGGCTGAAGGCCACGCACTCGCACATGTCGGTATGGCCGCGCAGGCCGAGCACCTCCCGGTCCTCATGACCCGGAGTCGCGTCCCAGATATGCACCGTCTTGTCTGCGCCGGCCGAGGCGAGGCGCAGGCCGTCCCGGCTGAAGGCCACGCACAGGACGGTCCCCGACTGCGAGTAGGCGTGGAGGAGTTCGCCGGTCGTCGTATCCCATACCTTCACGCTCCTGTCCATGCTGGCCACGGCCAGCCGCCCGTCGTCCGGGCTGAACGCCAGCGCGCTGATGGGATGGCGATATCCCGAGAGGGTGAGGAGCGGCGGCCCCTCTGTTCCCTCTGTTGTCAGGTCCCAAAGCCGCGGGCCTTCCCGCCAGCTCCCCGTCGCCAGGCGCCGCCCGTCGTGGCTGAATGCCACGCTGATCGAATGATGATCGTGTCCGGGGAAGGTGTGAAGGAGCTGACGGGTCTCCCAGTCCCAGACTCTCACCACCCCGTCACTTCCCGCCGCGAGCTGTCGGCCGTCGGGGCTGAACGCCACGGTATACGCCGACCCAAACTTGCGATTGGCGTCGCACGGACCGCTGAACACCACCTGGCGGGTCGTCAAGTCCCAGACCTTCACCTGCCTATCCGCGCCGGCGGAGGCCAGGTGCTTACCGTCGGGGTGGAACGCGACGGCGACGACCGAATCGGCGTGCGCGTGGAGGATGGTCTGGATGACCTTGCCCGTCCTGCTGTTCCTGACCTTGATCGTCCCGTCCCCGCCCGCGGAGGCGAGGCGCTCGCCGTGGGGGCTGAACGCTACGCCGTCAACCTCCGTCTCGTCCCGCAAGCCGGCGTGCGCGGGTCGGACCAATCGGCCGGGGGCGAACGCTACGCCGTCAACCTCCGTCTCGTCCCGCAAGACCAGCGGCTCGACGCGGCAGAGCCGCATAAGGTAAAACCATTCCCATTGGCGCAGGTCTTTCGGACACCCCTCCCCCTCGAGGAGTTTCAAGGCTCCGCCCAGATTGTCAGCCGTCAGGTCCTGGTGGGCCAAGGTGATGCAGTGGAAGTACACGTCGCGCCGCAGGTCGTCCTTGGCCCCGGTTTCCGCTTGCAGCGCCTTGGCCGTCGCCCCTTGCTCGCGCGCGATCAGGAAGGTACTCGTCGCCAGCCCCGCCACCGCCGCCACTGCCACCAGGGCCACGGCCGCCGCGGTCGCCACTGCCCTCCGGTTCCGCCGGGCGAACTTGCGGAAGCGGTACCACGCCGACGGCGGGCAGGCCAACACCGGCTCGTCGGCCAGGTAGCGCTGTACGTCGGCCGCCAGGGCGTTGGCCGTCTCGTAGCGGCGGTTGCGGTCCTTCTCCAGGGTCTTCATCACGATCCAGTCCAGCTCGCCGCGGACCAACCTCGCCAGCTTCGCCGGCTCTGTCTTGCGCTGGCCGGCGATCGACGCCAGCGCCTCGCCCGAATCGCTCAGGCGCGTGCTCGGCTTGGGCGGCTCCTCTTCCTTGATGATGCGGAGAATCTCGCCATACGCCGCGTCCTTGAACCGCTTGCGGGTCAGCGGCGTGCTGCCCGTCAGCAGTTCGTACAAGAGAACGCCCAGTGAGTAGACGTCGCTGCGGGTATCGACGCCCAGAGCGCTCATCTCCGCCTGCTCCGGGCTCATGTATTCCAGCGTGCCGACCATCGTGCCGTATTGCGTGAACAGGGTCCGCTCAGTCAGTTTTTGCTCGGTCGCCTTGGCCACGCCGAAGTCGATGACCTTGGGGACCGGCTTGCCGTCGTAGAGCGTGACCATGACGTTGGACGGCTTTATGTCGCGGTGAATAATGCCTTTCTGGTGCGCGTGCTGGATGGCCTGGCAGACCGGCACGAACAGCTCCAGACGTTGGCGCGGCGTCAGCTGGTTGTCGTCGCAGTACTTGGTGATGGGCACGCCGTGGACCAACTCCATGACGAAGTACGGCCGACCGGATTCGGCGGCCCCGGCATCGAGTACGCGGGCGATGTTGACATGGTCCATCATCGCCAGCGCCTGTCGCTCCGCCTCGAAGCGGGCGATGACCTGGCGGCTGTCCATGCCGGATTTGATGACCTTCAAGGCGACTTTGCGCTTCACGGGCTTGGTCTGCTCGGCCATGAAGACCGTGCCCATGCCGCCTTCGCCAATCTGCTGCAACAGCTTGTACGGGCCGATGACCGTACCGGGCGCCTCGCTCGGCCTCGGCTGCTCGACGGTGGTCGCCTGTTTTTCGGGCAAGTCGAGTACGTCGCCAGACCGTTCGTTGGTACGCAGCAGGGCCTCGACCTCGGCCCGCAAGGCCTGGTTATCGCCGCAAGCTCGATCCAGGAACGCCGCACGTTCCGCGGCGGACGCGATCTCCAGAGCCTGCGCGAAGATCGATTCCTCTGGCAGGGATGGCTCACTCATCGGTCAATCCTTCAGCACGCGAATACTGCATCCGCGTACGCTTCGTAAGACAATGCGACGCGGGGACGAGCAAGCGGCCAAGATTGTTGGAAAAAACTTCCGGCCGGCCCGGCGTTCAGGACGCGGAACCGGTAGACCGCTCCATATCCCGCCGCAGCCAGGCGCGGGCGAACACCCAGAGCCGCCGGGCGGTGCGGGACGAAAGGTTGAGTACTGCCGCGGCCTCTGCGACCGATAGGCCGGAGAAGAATCGCAACTTAATCAGCTCCGCGGCCTGAGGCCGCGCGGCGGCCAGTCGGGTCAGAGCCTCATCGAGAAGCAGGATCTGCTCGTCGTCGGATGGAGCGGCAACCTCCATGTCGAGTAGGTCCGCGCGCCGGAGCCCGCCGCCATGCCGCACCCGCCCCTTTCGGCGGGCCTGTTCGACGACGATTCGCCGCATGGCCTCGGCCGCGGCGGCGAAGAAGTGGCCGCGGCCATCCCACGGCTGCTTGGGGTCGGCGCCGACAAGCCGCAGGTACGCTTCGTGGACCAGAGCGGTGGCCTGGAGCGTCTGCCCGGGTTTCTCTTGCGCCAGCCGCTGCGCCGCCAGCTTGCGCAGCTCGTCGTAGACCAGCGGCAAGAGCTGCTCGGCGGCGTGAAGGTCGCCTTGCACGATGGAGGACAGGATGCGCGTGACATCGGTCATGCTCTCCAACATAGCGGAGTTTGAGGGAGTACGCAAAAGAGCAAGGTTCGCCGCCCGCCGGGCGGGCCGAGCGCCAGGGAGATGCCGGGCCGGTGAGGGGCTTGCTTGGCAGCAAGGATCTCACCGGCCGCTTTCGTTTCAGTTGCCTACACCGGGCGAGGAGATCGTCCCCGTGAAGGCGCCGGCGGTCACGCCAGTAACTGTGTTTTTCAAGCGTGTGACGGTGAAGCTCCCGGTGGCGCCGGCGAACCGACCCGTACCGCCCGTGATGATCGCGTTTTCCACAATGGTGAGGATGTTTCGCGCAGTTAGCCTGGCTTGCCCGGTACCTGTACCGAACACCGTATCGCCGTTGGCCGCTGTGAACAGAAAGGTCCCGGTTCCGATCCTGGTCCTGGTGTCCACCGTGGCCAGCTCGATGTACGTGAACTTACCGAGTTGGGTTGCGTTCCCCGTGGCCGTCACCTGCACTGACACGAACGGCAGGTTTACCGCTGTCGTGATATCAAGCCCTGCCAGGCTGCCTTTGAAAGGCACCTGCTCTTGGGCTGCCGCGGGGCCGGCAAGCCCCAATACGGCCATGACCGCCAGCACGATGCTGGCTGCGGAACTGTGGCGTTTCATGCTTTCTCTCCAGTTGGTCTGCGATAGAATGAAGAGACATCGTTCCCGGCGCGCAGACCGAGCGCCGGGGCGGTGCCGGGCCGGTG
>DHJA01000054.1:5212-7939 GCA_002404095.1 Planctomycetaceae bacterium UBA4732
GACCTGAAATTTCGACCCGGGGCCGATGGGGGCTTGTTTGGCGGTAAGGACCCCGCCGGCCACTCGTCGCGGTCGCGCGCCCGTTTAGACCAGGATCCCGAACACGTCATCGTCGCTTGTGGAGGCGTCGTTGGCGAAGATCAGTGTCCACGGGTCGGCGGACGCAACTCCCCCCGGCGCGAGGTAGAGGCCGCCGCCCACGCCCAGGCCAGCGCTGCCGCCCGCGCCCGCCGCCCCGCCGTCGGCCTGGTTGAGCGCGACGATACTGTGGTCGAGCGTGAGGCTCGGCGTGCCGGTTTGGTTGGGACCACCGTTGAAGATGCCGCCGCCCTGGCCGTTGCCACCGTTGCCGCCAAGGCCGCCGGCACCGCCGATGGCCTGATTCAGCGCGATCAACGAGTCGGACACGGTGAGGACGCCGCCGTTCAGGTTGGCGATGCCGCCTCCCTGCCCATTCCCGCCCGTTGGACCGGCACCGCCGATGGCCTGGTTGCCGAGAATCGTGCAGTGGTCGATGCTCGCGGTCGCGGTGACGGTCACGGGAGGGCGGAGTCCCCCAAAAATGTAGTTCGCGATCGCGCCGCCCCTGCCGTCTTGCGCAGGAGCGCCAGTGCCGGCGGCGCCGCCAACGGCCCGGTTGTCGAGGAACGTGCTATGGCTGACGGCGAGGATCGCGTCGCCAAGGCGAGCGACGTTCCCAATCGCACCGCCCGCGCCCGTGCCGAAGCCGCCTGGGGCGCTGCCGCCAAGCCCGCCGACGGCCTGATTGTCGCGGAACTCACCGTGGCTGACGGTGAAGGTGCCAGTGGCGTTCGCGATGGCACCGCCGATGCCGGCGCGGCTGGCACCAGCGCCGGCCGCACCGCCGATCGCCTGGTTATCAAGGAACGTGGAATCGCTGACGGTGGCCGTGGCGGGCGCGCTCGCGGTCCCACCAGACATGATGGCCCCGCCGAGTGCGGAGCTGCCGATGCTGCTCGGAGTGCCATCCGCGCCGACGGATTGGTTGTCGACGAAGTCACTGGAGCGGACGGTGAGGGCCCCCGTGTTGAAGATGCCGCCGCCGAAGGCGTCCACGACGGCGCCGAGGCTCGCGCCCGGGATGCCGACGACCCTGTTATCCGACAGGATGGCGTCGGAGACGGTGAGGGCGCCGGCGTTCAAGATGCCACCGCCCTGGCCGACGGCCCGCCCGTGGGTGATGGTCAGGCCGTCGATGCTCGCCGCCACGCCGCTGCCGATCCGGAAGACCCGGCTGGCATCGTTGCCGCTGACGGCCAGCTGGTCAGCGCCCGGGCCGTCGATGGTCAGGTCGTCCGTGATGCTTAGCTGGCCGCTGGTCAAGGCGATGGTGCCGTCTTGGGCCGCGGGGGCGAAGCGGATCAGGTCGGCGCCGGGGTTGGCGTTGGCGTCGAGGATCGCCTCCCGTAGCGACCCGATGCCGCTGTCGGCGAGGTTGTAGACCGTGAAGGTGCTGGGGACGTTCCGGTCCTCCAGCCGTTCGACGCTCAACGGGGCGGCCAAGGCCCGCTTACGGAGCCGGGTGGGGCGATTTCCTTTCTCAATGCGGGACGGCACGAAGAGGGAACACGCGGATCGCAGCCAGGATGACATACGCATAGCAAAGACTCCTTAGGAAGACTGGTCTGCGATAGAATGAAGAGACGTCGTTCCCGGCGCGCAGACCAAGCGCCGGGGCGGCGCCGGGCCGGTGAGCGTCCTTCTTCACGGTTGGGACTCACCGGCCGCTTTGCTTTCATGTTGGACGGTTTGAAAAACCGCCCTACCAACCCATTTCACCAATCCGAGCCTAGCACTTCGCCCTCGGAAGGCGTCACCGCCGCCCACCACGTTGCGCCGCTCATACTCGCGGCCAGCGTGCGGACGCTGCCGTCGGCCAGGCCAACCTGGATGCCGCTGGCATGAGCCGTCGCGGCCCGGGTCGGATCGCAGTTGCCCAGAAACGGACTGGGCTGGACCTGAAATTTCGACCCGGGGCCAATGGCATTGGGGGCGCCGAGGCCCGCCAAGGCAGGGATGCAAAAACCCGTTTGGAAGGCTTTGCCCGGCAGCGCCATGGGCGGCGGCAGCCACGGGAATGAGGCGGCCGTGCAGTACGCCCACGCGGTACCGCCGTCTCCCAACGCCGGCGGCAAGGCCGTAGTGGAGCAGCGGGCATATTTCTCGGCATGGAGAATGGTATTCGAAAGGCCGTCGGTGATGTTGGCCATGCTGGTCCTGCCTTGGGGACTGGGCGGGTTGTTCTGTCCGCTCACCAGGGCATTGACTGCGTAAGAGGACGCGCCGAACGAAAACCCATTGATCGTCACGACGCCGTCCGGACCGACGCTCGGATCCGAAGGGCAAAGGAAGATTGCCACCCGCTTGCTGTAGACGTTGTTGTTGCCCGGGTAATACACCGTGGTCGGTCCGGCCGGCGGCGGAAATGGCACGCTGCCCAGGGCGCTTTTATAGAGGTCGCCTTGCTCGACATACGGCAGCAAATGGAACCAGTAGGTGCCAAAAGCGTCGTTAGGGCTGGTTGGAAAATAGCCGACGCCCGGCGGGAAATGCCCATTTGCGTCATGGTAATTATGGGCGGCCAAACCGATCTGCTTCAGGTTGTTGGAACACCTGATCCGGTTGGCGGCCTCGCGGACCTTTTGCACCGCCGGCAACAGCAGACCGATCAGGATGGCGATAATGGCGATGACGACCAGCAGTTCG
>DHJA01000054.1:8002-31467 GCA_002404095.1 Planctomycetaceae bacterium UBA4732
ATGGCGATGACGACCAGCAGTTCGATGAGCGTGAAGCCGCGTCGCGGGGTAGTTTTTAAGAACGCAAGCACGGCTGCACCTCTTCTTTTTGCCTGTTAGCCCGACGCGCAAGCGAGGGATGCGGTTCAAACCCTCGCTTGCGCGTCGGGCTAACGGTTCATTCTGTTAGTGCCTCTAACGGTCAGGCACTTCTTCCCACAGCGACACGTTCCAGACCTTGAGTGTGTGATCGCGGCTTCCCGAGAACAGTCGCTGGCTGTCGGGGCTGAACGCCAGGCTGCTAACGAGGCCGGTATGGCCGCGCAGCGTGTACCGCGGCTTCCAGGATGCCGCGTCCCAGATTCTTACCGTGGCGTCCTCGCCGGCGGTGGCGAGCCAGCGGCCATCGGGACTGAAGGCCACGGCACAGACGTCCCCGGTGTGTCCGCGAAGGGTTTCCAGTTCCTGGCCGGTCTGCACGTCCCAGATCTTGACGGTGTTCTCCTTGCCGCCCGTGACCAGGCGCCCGCCGTCCGGGCTGAACGCCACGTTCAAATAAGGCCCGGGAACCCACGCGCCGATGGTGGGGCGGGCTTCCTGCTCCTTGTCTAAGCGGGTCGCGTCCCACAGTTTTACCTTCCCGTCGCCGCTCGCCGAAGCCAGGTGCTTACCGTCGCGGCTGAACACCACCCCCCGGATCTCCCGGTCGTGAGTGCCGAGCGTGCTGACAAACTTGCCGGTTCGCGCGTCCCAGACTTGCACAGTTCGGTTCGCGCTCCCCGTAACCAGGTATTGGCCGTCGGGGGGCCTGAACGCCACGGCCAAGAACTCCGACTCGCCCGGGTGCTCCGGGAGTGTGAAGACTTCCCGTCTGGTCTGTGCGTCCCAGACCTTGACGGTAAACAGAGCACCGTTCCCGCCGGCGGCGGCGATCCGCTGGGCGTCGGGATCGGGATGCCAGGCCACGCAGAAGACGATTTCCTTGTGGCCGGGGAAATCGACGCTGCCCTGTCCAGTCTGCGCATCCCAGACCTTGGGGGGCATGGCCCAGCCGGCGGAAACAATCTTTTGGCCGTCGGGGCTGACCGCCAGGCTCCAGATTTCATCGCTGTGCCGCAAGGTCAGGGTTTCCTGGCCCTCGTGGTCCGAGGTCGCGTCCCAAACGCGAATGGTTCCATCCGTGCTGGCCGAGGCGAGGCGCCGGCCGTCCGGGCTGAACGCCAGGCACCCGCACGCGCCGGTGTGTCCGCGGAGGCTGAGTACCTCCCGGCCCTCATGACCCGGAGTCGCGTCCCAGATGTGCACAGTCTTGTCTTCGCCAGCTGAGGCGAGGCGCCGGCCGTCCGGGCTGAAGGCGACGCACTGAACGAGTGCGCCGGGCTGCGGAATCGTGCAGACTCGCCCGCCGGTCGTCGTATCCCACAGGTCCAAGCGGCGGCCGAAGCTGGCCGTGGCCAGCCGCTCGCCGTCCTGGTTGAACGCCAGCGCGCTGACGGGATGGAGGGCTGCGCGAGTTTCAGGAAAGGTGCATAGCGGTTCGCCCCCGGCCTCCGCGTCCCAAAGCTTCACGCTTCCCACCCAGTTCCCCGACGCCAGGCGCCGCCCGTCGCGACTGAACGCTACGCTGATCCGATGCCTTTCGTGTCCGGCGAAGGTGCGCAAGAGCTGACCATTCCTCCAGTCCCAGACCTTCACATCGCCGTCACTTCCCGCCGCGAGCTGTCGGTCGTCGAGGGGACTGAATGCCGCGGCATACGCGGTCCCAACCGCGTGAACGCCGTCGCACGGGGCGGCGAACACCTGGTCGCCTGTCGTCCAGTCCCAGACCTTGACCTGCTTATCCACGCCGACGGAGGCCAGGTGCTTGCCGTCGGGGTGGAACGCGACGCTGGACGCAAAGCCGGTGTGCGCGGGGAGAGTCTGGACCACCTTCCCCGTCTTGCTGTTCCAGACCTTGACTTTCCCGTCCCCGCCCGCGGAGGCGAGGAATTCGCCGTCGGGGCTGAAGGCGATGCTGTTGACCCCGGTCGTATCCTGGAGAACAACCGGTTCGACCCGGCAGAGTCGCATGAGGTAGTCCCACTCCCACTGGCGCAGGTCTTCCGGGCACTCGCCGAGCAGTTCCAGGGCGCGGCGCGGGTTGTTCACGGACAACTCGCCGTGGGCCAGTGCGATGCGGTGGAAGTACGCATCCCGCCGCGCGCTTTCGAGCGTGTCTTGCAATTCTCCCTTGGCATGGGTCGCGGCGTTCAAGGCATTTTCGGTGGCCCGCTTTTCCCCCGCGATGAGGATCGTGCTTGTCGCCAATATCGCCACCGCCCCCAACATCGCCAGGGCCACTGCCGCGGTGGTCGCGAGCGCCGCCCTGTTCCGCCGTGCGAATTTGCGGAAGCGATACCACGCCGATGGCGGGCAGGCCTGCACCGGTTCGTCGCCCAGGTAGCGCTGCACATCAGCCGCCAAGCCGTTGGCCGTGTCGTAACGCCGGTTGCGGTCCTTCTCCAGGCACTTCATCACGATCCAGTCCAGCTCCCCACGCACGATCTGACCCAGCTTCTTCGGATCGCTCCGGCGGTTGGCCGATACCGTGGCCGCCGCCTGCCCCAGCGTACTGATCCGCGTACTCGGCTTGGGCGGCTCCTCCTCCTTGATGATGCGGAGAATCTCGCCATACGCGGCGTCCTTGAACCGCTTGCGGGTCAGCGGCGTGCTGCCCGTCAGCAGCTCGTACAAGAGAACGCCCAGTGAGTAGATGTCGCAGCGGGTATCGACGCCCAGAGCGCTCATCTCCGCCTGCTCCGGCGACATGTATTCCAACGTGCCGACCATGGCGCCGTACTGCGTGAACAGGGTTCGCTCGGTCAGCTTTTGCTCCGTCGCCTTGGCCACGCCGAAATCGATCACCTTGGGCGCCGGCTTGCCGTCGTAGAGCGTGATCATGACGTTGGACGGCTTGACGTCGCGGTGGATGATGCCCTTCTGATGGGCGTGCTGGATCGCCTGGCAGACCGGCACGAACAACTCCAGGCGCTCGCGCGGCGTCAGGCGGTTGTCGTCGCAGTACTTGGTGATCGGCACGCCGTGGACCAGCTCCATGACGAAATACGGCCGGCCGGTGTCCGTGGCCCCGGCGTCGAGGACGCGGGCGATGTTGACGTGGTCCATCATCGCCAGCGCCTGTCGCTCCGCCTCGAAGCGGGCGATGATCTGGCGGCTGTCCATGCCCGGCTTGATGAGCTTCAGGGCGACCTTGCGCTGGACGGGGCGGTTCTGCTCGGCCATGAAGACGGCGCCCATGCCGCCTTCGCCGATCTGCTGCAACAGCTTGTACGGGCCGATAACCATGCCGGGGCGTTCGGTGATGGGCTCAGCCAGTGTGGCGCCCTGCGGAACGGCGGGCGTTTCCAGGAAGCTTGCGCTCTCCTCATATGCCTTCAGCAGAGCCCGAACCCTCTGCCCGAGCGCCGTGTCGTCGCCGCAGACCTGCTGCAAATAGGCTTCGCGGGCCTCACGTGAGTCATTATTTCGTGCGACTTCGAAAATCGCTTGTTCGTCAAGATGCATTGTGGCCATCGACGAGTCCTCCATCCGCCTCTCGTGTGCGGGGTTCGAGTGACAGTGCGAAAACCGGAGGCGATTTCCCCGATTGTAAAAGTGGTTTTTCCGGAAAACGTCGGGCTAAGGGCGATGGTCCGAGGCATCGGCCAGTTCCAGGCGGAGCCACGACTTGGCGTAAGCCCAATCGGCATCGGCCGTTGATTCGGCGATCCCGAGCGCGGCCGCGGCCTGGCGAATGGTCAAGCCGGCAAAGAACCGAAGCTTGACCAGTTCCGCTTTTCGACTGTCGTGGCTGGCCAGCTTGTTAAGCGCTTCGTCCAGCGCGATGACATCGACATTGCGGCTCGGCGACGCCAATTGCTCATCGTGCAGTTCCACGCGCTGGAGCTGTCCGCCGGCTTTGGCGCTCTGCTTGTGTCGGGCTTGCTCGACGAGAATCCGTCGCATGGCCTCGGCAGCGGCGGCGAAGAAGTGGCCGCGGCTGTTCCAGTGGGGAGCCTTATCCGCATCCACTAGGCGCAGGTAGGCCTCGTGTACTAGAGCGGTGGCCTGGAGCGTCTGGCCGGGTTTCTCTTGCGCCAGACGCTGCGCCGCCAGCTTGCGCAACTCGTCGTAGACCAGCGGCAGCAGTTGTTCGGCGGCGTGCGGGTCGCCTTGCTCGATGGCGGACAGGATGCGCGTGAACTCGCTCATGCCATACAAGATAGCGGAGTTTGAGGGAGTACGCAAAAGTGCAAGGTTCGCCGCCCGCCGGGCGGGCCGAGCGCCAGGGAGATGCCGGGCCGGTGAGGGGCTTGCTTGGCGGTAAGGACCCCACCGGCCGCTCTCTTCCAAATTCGCCGCGTAGGGTGGACGGCCTTTCCAACCGTCCTACGCCGGGCTTCACTACTTCAAAACTGGCCGAACCGGCGGTTGAATTGCCCGTTGTCCCGGCCGTCCACGTAGCCGTCTCCGTCGAAGTCGAAATACCACAGGGAACCAGCGTCACCGGCGCTCATCTTGAACGCGGACCGGAAGAGGTCGCGATCCGATTGATCCACGGCCCCATCGCCGTCGCCATCGCCGAACAGCCGGAAGAAGGCGTCCACCCGGTCGCCCCCCGCCGAGCCGTCGCCGTCCCCGTCCAGCTCTCGGCCGAAGCGGTCGTGGACCCGGTCCGCGCGGATCGTCAGGGTATAACTGCCGTCCGCCAGCGACCCGCCGACGAACTCCGTCCCGGCGAACGTGAGCACCGCCACCGTCTTGCCGCTGACCAGCGAGATGCTCACCTGCGCGTCCACCAGGCTGCCGTCTTGCCGGCGCAGCTCGATCGCCCCGGAGTCGAGAATCGCGGCACCGTTGAAGGTGACGGTGAGGCTGTTGACCATCGAGCGCTGGGTGCCGCCGTCGTTGAGGACGACGCTGTCCACCTTCTGCGGTGCCCCCGCCAGCGCGTCATCGACCCCCTCGTACAAGGTCCGCACCCGGAAGGTGCGATACTCCGGCCTATTGGCCATCAGGTCATAGACCTTGGCGCCGTCCGGGCTCACTTCGATGCCTTGTGCGGGCGGCCTGGGCGGCTCCGGGCCGTTTTCTCCCAGCGTGAAGTAATAGTCCCCGTTCGAAAGCCGTTCCGCGGCCCCCAGGGCGCCGGAGTAGCTGCCCAGGTCGGCGTTGACCACGAGGGTCGCCGTCATCGTCTGCTCGTCGAGGGTCCACACCTGCCCGCGACTGTGCGCATTGGGATCGCTGGCACGGCGGGTGTTGCCGTTGTCGAAGAGGATCAGCGTGTGGTCGTCGATGAAGTGGGCGTTGTGCTGGTGAGAGAACCACGGGTTTGGGTCCGTGGAGTTGACGGTGAAATCGCCGCCCTGCCCCAGCCGCCAGATGATGTGGCCATCCCCCGCGCCGCTGCGGTAGTCGATCTTGAGCACCCAGTCCTGATGGCGGATCGACAGGACCAGGTTCCCGTCGGCGGGCGACCAGCTGACGGCGTTGAGGTGCAGCCAATCGACCGCCGGGAGCCTGGGGACGGCGGCCGTCGGCCCAGGACTGCCCGGCTGCACGATCTCGCCCAGGACCGGCCCGCGGTTGACGTCCAGATGGTCGAAGGCATTCCACGTCCATGCCACCTGGAAATCCTTGTCGAGCACCACGATCATGGCTCCGATGTAATTGGTGGGGGTGCCGTGGATGCTGACGGTGCGCTCCACCAAGCCGATCACGGCCGTCTGCCCGTTGGGCAAACGCTCGACGTCGTGGGTGAAGCTGGTGAGGGCGTCCAGCCCCATCCCCGTCAGTTCCGCGTTCACCGCGGCGAGGTTCGTCTCCCGCACCACGTTGCCGGCCAGGTCGATCTCGCGCAGGACGTTCCGGGAGCCGGGCAAGGGGGAATCGTGATCGGCGCCGATCAGCAGGGCCGTGCCCCCCGGCACCAGGCTCTGGCCCGCGGCGGTGGAGGTGAGACCGGAAGTGGAGACGTTGTAGTACCACTCCACCCGTCCCTGGAGGTCAGTGGCCAGGAGGTTCGGGACGTTGCTCAGGCCTCTGGGGGCCTGGTGGAAGATCATGTCCTGCTCGGCGTCGCTCCCGGGGCCGGGCGGCTGCTGCACGGTGAAGGTGGGGAAACTCAATGTCGTCGGCAGGCTCCCCGTGGTGAAGAGCAGTGGGAGAGAAGTCGCGCCATCGCTGAACACGTCCCGCATCTCGTAGGTGGTGCTGGGCAGCATGCCCGCCACGAAGAAGTTCGTGCTCGTTCCCGGTTTGGTGGGAAGATCATTGGTGCTCCGCCACGACGGCTGGTCTCCCGCCACGCTGAACTCGACGCGCACGGTGCCGTGCGGGCCAGGGCCGGGCTGGGTAGGCGGCACGCTGAACAGGGCGACGAGGGGATTGAGCGTGGGTGTGACGACCGGCTGCGACCCGGACACCCGTGATTCCACGGCGTCGGCCGCCACCGCGACGGTCGTTTCGGTCGCCTGATACCCGTCCTTGACGGTGACCTCGATGTCGTAGGCGCCTTCTTCCATCGGCGTCCACGCGAAGGCGTTGCTGGGGCTGAAATCGCGCACCACCCGGAAGGGGCCGGCATGGGGCGCAACGCTGAACTGGTAGACGGGCGCCGCCCCGCAGTCGGCGGCCGTGGCGGTCCAGGTGACCCCCTCGCCGACCAGCTGAGGGGCTGCTTCATTCGGGGCCAGCGAAACCATGCACGACGGCAAGGTCCGATCCTCGAGGGCTTCGAGGGTTAACCGGATTGGCGCCGGTCGTCGGCGCGGCGCGGGACGGCGTCGGGTCCGGGCGTGGGGCGAACTCAGGCTCAGGGAATTCAGGATCGAGGAAAGCCACATAAATCACGATCTCCTTCTGAAGGCGGTCTGCCATAGAATGGCGACGGCGACCATCCCGGCGCGCAGACCGAGCGCCGGGGCGGTGCCGGGCCGGTGAGTGTCCTTCTTAGCGGTTGGGACTCACCGGCCGCTTTGCTTTCACGTAGGACGGGTTTCCTAACCCTTCGCGGCCGGACGGGTTAGGAAACCCGTCCTACTAACCAATTTCACCAATCCGAGCCCAGCACTTCGCCGCCGGCCCGCGTAATCAACCCAGCAAGGATGCGGATGTCGATTGTGGCCTTCAGGAAATGCACCGAGCCGTCCGCGAACACGGCGTTGGCCCCGCCGGTGTGGAAGCTGTAGACTTCCCGGTCGTTCGTGCAATTGATGGCGCACGGCCCAGGTTTCATCATCCCATCGGGCGTCGAGCCCCGAAGAGTGATCCCATTCTTGAAGCCAGTCCAGGGGCCGCCCGCGACCACCTGATCGGGGCCCGCCTTGCCCGCCTGCCAGAGCCTCGGCCGGCCGGCATCTTCGGTTAGCAGGATGGTGTTCGAGGTGCCGTCCGTGATGTCCTTAAAACCCGTGGGGGTGGGGGCGGGTGTCAGGACGCCCCGAGAGTCTCCGATCGCCAGCGCTGGATCGACCCCCGAGGTGTACGCATAGTCCCCGCAAGCGCCCCTGGTCCCGAAGTATGCGAACGGCCCCATAGTCGCGTACCGGTTCGGCTCCGCCGAGGGGCACTGAAAAATCGGCAACTGGGTGGCGCCGACGGGATTGTTCGCCGGATGGAAGTGCGCCACGTCCCAGCGGTAGAGGTCATAGAGCGCCTGTTGCTCGATGTCCGGGAGGATAAACGGCCCCCACCCGTGGACGATAGGCCATGGGGTCGTGCCGTCAGGCCCGTAATTGATGGACGCGGGTGGAAAAGTGCCTTGTCTGTCGTGATAGTTGTGCATCGCCAGGCCGAGCTGCTTGAGGTTGTTGGTGCACTTCATGCGGCTGGCGGCTTCGCGCACCTTCTGCACCGCCGGCAACAGCAGACCGATCAAAATGGCGATGATGGCGATGACGACCAGCAGTTCGAGGAGCGTAAAGCCGCGCCGCGGGGTAGTTCTTGAGAATGTAAGCATGACTGCACCTCTTTTGTTGGGCGAGAACGGGCTGCTGCAGGACGGATTTTCAATCCGTCCTGCAGCAGCATTCGCCAGAATGCGGGCAGCCCTGACGATCACCCGCATTCTGGCGAATGCGGCTACAGTTGATTCGCTAGCGATCAGGCACTTCTTTCAATTGCGTCAGGTCCCAAACTTTCACGGTCTTATCGCGGCTTCCCGAGACCAAGCGCCGGCCATCGGGGCTGAACGCCACGCTGCAGACGAGGCCGGTGTGACCGCGGAAGCTGCGGACTAACGTACCGGTGTGACTGTCCCAGACTTTCACGGTGCTGTCCTCACCCCCAGAGGCGACCCACCGGCCATCGACGGGGCTGAACGCCACGGCGTAGACCTCCCCGCTGTGTCCCTCAAGGGTCTTAAGCTCTTGGCCGCTCTGCACGTCCCAAATCTTGACCGTGTTCTTCTCACCCCCCGTCGCCAGCCGCCGGCCGTCCGGGCTGAAGGCCACGTTCAAACTCGGTCCGGGGAGCCGGGCGCGAATGGTGCGAGGTTCTTTCTTCTCGTTCAGGCTCTCCTTGTCTAGCCGCTTCGCGTCCCAGAGTTTCACGATCCCGTCCCTGCTCGCCGAAGCCAGGTGCTCGCCGTCGCGGCTAAAGACCACTCCGAAGATTTCCCGGCTGTGGGTATCGAGCGTGCCGACCTTCTGGCCGGTCCCGGCATCCCATACTTGCACGGCTCCATTGAGCGTTCCCGTGACCAGGTAGCGGCCGTCGGGGCTGAACGCCACGGCGGAGTATGGCAAGGCGATTTTTCCCGGCGCTGCCGGGAGGCTGAAGGCTTCCCGTTCGGTCCGCGCGTCCCAGACCCTAACGGTATCGAGGCTGGCCGAGGCGATGAGATGGCCTTCGGGGTGCCAAGCCACGCAGAAGATAACACCCCTGAGGCCGCTGAACTCCTCGTGGCCGCTGAACTCGGCGCTGACCCGTTCGGTCCGCGCGTCCCAGACCTTCACGAACCCGTCGGAGCCGGCCGAAGCAATTCGCTGGAGGTCGGGGCCGTCGGGGCTGAACGCCACGCTGCGGATTTCATCGGTGTGTCGGGTGAAAGTCAGGATTTCCTGGCCGCGCTCGTCCCCCCGGAGCGGGGTCCCATCCCAGATGCGGATGGTCCCGTCGGCGCTGGCGGAAGCGAGGCGCCGGCCGTCCGGGCTGAACGCCACGCACGAACACCTCTCGGTGTGTCCATGCAGGCCGAGCACCTCCCGGCCGGTCGTCGTGTCCCAGACGCGCACCGTCTTGTCATCGCCGCCCGAAGCAAGGCACCGGCCATTCCGGCTGAAGGCGACGCACTCGACGTTTCCGGTATGCAAGTCGAAAGTGTGGCGGAGCACGCCGGTCGTCGAATCCCACAGTTCCACGGTCCTACCGAAGTTGGCCGAGGCCAGCCAGACGCCGTCCGTGCTGAACGCCAGCGCGCTGACGGGATGGCGTGGATTTGCGAGGACGGTGCGAAGCAGTATTCCTGTTTCCGGGTCCCAAAGCTTCAGGCCTTCTCGGAAGGCGCCGGTCGCCAGGCGCCCGTCGCCGCTGAACGCCACGGCGATCGAATGGAAGTTGTGTTCGGGCAAGCTGTGAAGGAGTTGACGGTTCTTCCAGTCCCAGACCTTCACCACCCCGTCGGTTCCCGTCGCGAGCAGTCGGCCGTCGGCACTGAAGGCAATGGTATATGCCGTCCCGAACTTGCGAACGGCGTCGCACGGTTCGGTCCACACTGCCTGGCCGGTCGCCGTCAAGTCCCAGACCTTCACCTTCCGGTCCGCGCCGCGGGAGGCCAGGTGCTTGCCGTCGGGGTGGAACGCGACGCTGACGACCGCATCGGCGTGCGCGTTGGGAAGAGTCTGGACCACTGCGTCCCTCCTGCTGTTCCAGATCTTGATGGTCCCGTTCCCGCCCGCGGAGGCGAGGAATTCGCCGTCGGGGCTGAACGCCACGCCGTTCACTTCCGTCTTGTCCCGTTCCCGTAGGACCAACGGCTCGACCCGGCAGAGCCGCATCAGGTAATCCCATTCCCACTCGCGCAGGTCTTCCGGACACTCCGCGAGGAGTTTCAAGGCCCGGCCCAGGTTGTCCGCGGACAGTTCGCGGTGGGCCAGGCTGATGCGGTGGAAGTTGGCGTCACGCCGCTGCTCATCCTTGGCGCTGGTTTCGGCCTCCGCGGCGGCGAGGGCTTTCTGCTCGTTGTTCTCGGCATTCCACCGCTGCTGTTCGGCCCGGAGAAGCCCAATGGTCGTGCCCATCACACCGACCACCAGCGTAAAGAGCACCAGACTCGCCGCCAATACCGACCCCCTGTTCCGCCGCGCGAACTTGCGGAAGCGATACATCGCCGACGGCGGACACGCCTGCACCGGCTCGTCGTTTAAGTAGCGCTGCACGTCGGCCGCCAAAGCGCTAGCTGATTCGTAGCGGCGGTTGCGGTCCTTCTCCAGGCACTTCATGACGATCCAGTCCAGCTCGCCGCGGACCAGCCTCGCCAGCTTCGCCGGCTCCGTCTTGCGCTGGGCGGCGATCGACGCCAGCGTCTCGCCCGAGTCGCTCAGCCGGGTGCTCGGCTTGGGCGGCTCCTCCTCCTTGATGATGCGGAGAATCTCGCCATACGCCGCGTCCTTGAACCGCTTGCGGGTCAGCGGCGTGCTGCCTGTCAGCAGTTCGTACAAGAGAACGCCCAGCGAGTAGACGTCGCTGCGGGTATCGACCCCCAGGGCGCTCATCTCCGCCTGTTCCGGGCTCATGTATTCCAGCGTGCCGACCATCGTGCCGTATTGCGTGAAAAGGGTCCGCTCAGTCAGCTTTTGCTCCGTCGCCTTGGCCACGCCGAAGTCGATCACCTTGGGGACCGGCTTGCCGTCGTAGAGCGTAATCATGACGTTGGACGGCTTGACGTCACGATGGATGATCCCCTTCTGGTGGGCGTGCTGGATGGCCTGGCAAACCGGCACGAACAGTTCCAGGCGCTGGCGCGGCGTCAGCTGGTTGTCGTCGCAGTACTTGGTGATCGGCACGCCGTGGACCAGCTCCATAACGAAGTACAGCCGGCCGGAGTCCGTGGCCCCGGCGTCGAGGACGCGCGCGATGTTCACATGGTCCATCATGGCCAGGGCTTGTCGCTCGGCCTCGAAGCGGGCGATGACCTGGCGGCTGTCCATGCCCGGTTTGATGACCTTCAGGGCGACCTTGCGCTGGACGGGCTTGGTCTGCTCGGCCATGAAGACCGTGCCCATGCCGCCTTCGCCGATCTGCTGCAACAGCTTATAGGGGCCGATGACCGTGCCGGGCGCCTCACTCGGCCTCGGCTCATCGACGGTGGCGACCGGGTGGTCCAGGAAGCTGCCGGCCTCGCGGTGGACCTGGAGGAGGCGCCCCACCTGCTGCTCCAATTCGGCATCTCCGCCGCAGGCTTCGGCGACGTAGCCGTCCCACTGCTCCGTCGACAGCTTGCCGACCGCGTGCAGAAACAGCTCACGGGCTTTTTGCAGATCTGCTGGCATGACAACACGTCACTCCTGGTTCGTTGCCTACAGTGCGGATTCAAGGTTCGATTTGTCCGGAAGAAAAGCAACAAAATCCGTTCCCACCCCCCATCACTCCCCATCCAGCAGGGTCCGCAGGCGGACCCGGGCGTAGGACCAGTGCTCGTAGGCGGTGGAGCGTGAGATGCCGACCACCTCGGCGGCGTCCTCGATTGATAACCCGGCGAAGTAGCGCAACTGAATCAATCGGGCGGCCTGGGCATCCTCGGCGGCCAGGCGTGTCAGGGCTTCGTCGATATCGAGAAGCTCGTCCGCCGACGACGTGAAGCTGACATCGGCGGCCTCGAGGGGCACGCGACGGCCCCGGCCGCCGCGTTTGTCGGCCTGCTTGCGGCGGGCCTGATCGACCAGGATGCGGCGCATGGCCTCGGCACAGGCGCCAAAGAAGTGGGCGCGGCTGTTCCAGTGCGGAGCCTTGTCCCCACCCACCAGGCGCAGGTAGGCCTCGTGTACCAGGGCGGTGGCCTGGAGCGTCTGCCCAGGCTTCTCCTGGGCCAGTCGCTGGGCGGCGAGCGCACGCAACTCCTGGTACACCAGCGGCAGCAGCTGCTCGGCGGCGTGCGGGTCGCCTTGCTCGATAGCAGACAGGATCAGGGTGACTTCGCTCATGGCCTTCACCGAGAGGCTCGAAGATCCCAGCGGAACGTCCTCCCCCGGCGCCGGACCGGGTTGGGATTCTTTGACCTCCGTGGGCGTCTGTACTGGCGAGCCACCAGGCCTTTCCCCCGCGGAGCTAATCGGTGAGTGTACCACCCAGCCGGCCACAAACCCACGACTATTTCAAAACCCCGCTCGTCAGCCCGGTCGTGGCGACGGGTGCGGCTGAAAATGGGTGGCGAACGATCGTTTTCTGCTTGACGGCAACTCGCGCGGACTATACAGATGTTACAGGTTAGCACTCTTGCGCCCCCAGGGCTTTCATCAGCCCTTCATCTTTCCACCCAGCACGCCTTCCCCATTTTCTTGTGGAGATTTAAGAGATGCCGAAAGGCGCTGAAACGGAATTGATGGATAAATGGAAGGTGCAGGACGCCATCGAAACCTATGGCGTTCGCCTTTGGGGCAAGGGCTATTTCGGCGTAAACAAGGTCGGTCACGTCACCGTCCAGCCGAACAAACGCGCCGATCAATCGGTCGATCTCAAGGAGATCATCGATCAACTTCAGGCCCGCGGCATCCAGCTGCCCATTCTCCTGCGCTTCACCGACATCCTCCGTCACCGCGTCGGCGAAATCCACGACGCCTTTCAAAAGGCCATCGACGAATACGAGTATAAGGGCGACTATTGCTGCGTCTATCCCATCAAAGTCAACCAGCAACGGCACGTCGTCGAAGAAATCTTGGACTTCGGCAAGGCTTATCGCTTCGGCCTGGAAGCCGGGTCGAAGCCGGAACTGCTGGCTGTACTCGCCCTCACCAACGGGATCGACACGCCGATCATCTGCAACGGCTTCAAGGACGACGAATTCATCCGCATGGCCATGCTGGCGCGCAAGATTGGCAAGCCCATTATCCCCGTAGTGGAGAAGTTCACCGAGTTAGAATTGATCCTTCGTCATGCCGAAGATTTGAAGATCCGGCCGGCCATAGGAGTGCGCGTCAAACTGGCGGCGCGCGGGGCCGGGCGCTGGCGCTCGAGCGCCGGCTACCGCTCCAAATTCGGTCTGACGCTGACCGAAGTTCTGGAGGTCGTCGAATATCTCAAGCAGCGCGACATGGCGGACTGCCTGGAACTTGTACACTTCCACCTCGGCAGCCAGATCACCAACATTCGCAGTATAAAGAGCGCTCTTACCGAAGCGTCGCGCGTCTACGTGGAGATGCATCGCGTCGGCGCCGGCGTTAAGATCCTGGACGTGGGCGGCGGCCTCGGCATCGACTACGACGGCTCGCAAACCGATTTCGAGTCGTCGATCAACTACACCTTGCAGGAATACGCCAACGACGTGGTATTCCGCGTCAAGAGCGTGTGCGACGAGGCCGGCGTGCCGCATCCGACGATCATTTCCGAATCGGGGCGCGCCGTGGTGGCCTATCACAGCCTGCTCGTCTTCGACGTACTGGGCGTGTCCAACTTCGACAGCTGCGAGCCGCCGCCGGAGATCCCCGACGACGCCCCGCAGCAAGTCAAGGAACTGTTTACGGCGCACCGCGACCTGAAAAAGAAGAACCTGTTGGAGAGCTACCACGACGCCGTACAGGCGGTGGACGAAGCGCTCGACATGTTCAACCTCGGCTCGCTGAGCGTCGAACACCGCGCCCTGGTGGAAAGGCTCTTCTGGGCCGTTTGCCGAAAAATGCTTAAGCTCGTGCGCCAGATGGACGAAGTGCCGGAGGAACTGCAGGGTTTGGAAGCGCTGCTTTCGGACACCTATTTCTGCAACTTCTCGGTGTTCCAGTCGATGCCCGACAGCTGGGCGATCAAGCAGCTTTTCCCGATCATGCCGATTCACCGGCTGAACGAGGCGCCGACGCGGCGCGCGGTGTTAGGCGACATCACCTGCGACTCGGACGGCAAGATCGATCAGTTCATCGACCTGCGCGACGTGCGCAACACGCTCCAGTTGCACCCGTTCAACGGCGAGCCGTACTATCTCGGCGCCTTTCTGTTGGGGGCCTACCAGGAAATCCTGGGCGACCTGCACAACTTGTTCGGCGACACCAACGCGGTCCACGTCAGCATCGACGAGGACGGCGAGGTGAACTTCGACGACTTCATCAAAGGCAACACGGTGCGCGAGGTGCTGGCGTATGTGCAGTACAACGCGGACAATTTGAAGGAGAGCATGCGTAAGGACGTGGACCGGGCCGTGCGCGCGGGCAAGATTTCGTTGACCGAGTCGCGGCAGATGTTGCGGTTTTACGAGGCGGGGTTGGATGGGTATACTTATCTAGAGGAACCCTAATGCTAGTCGTCGAGGCGCGCTATGCTGTTGCATAACATTCATGGAATTGCGCTGCGAGAAGCCGCGGAGATAACGAGGTGGTTTATGGCCGACGCCCCCACGCCTCAAGCGGTAATTCGTATCCTCAATGGGGAAAACGTGCGCTTTATGCTCGTCGGAGCTTACGCCGTCGCGGGATGGACGCGAGCGCCTCGCGCTACCAAAGATGTTGACGTACTTGTCGCAACGCGCGGAATCCGTAAAGCGGTGCGCGCCTTGTTGGCGGCGTTTCCTCATCTACAAGCCGAAGATAATGAAGCCGTGACGCGGTTGCGTGATCCGCGAA
This sequence comes from Planctomycetaceae bacterium UBA4732, assembly GCA_002404095.1. GTDB lineage: Bacteria > Planctomycetota > Planctomycetia > Gemmatales > Gemmataceae > UBA4732. Next base: position 22,789 of record DHJA01000054.1, read on the forward strand.
CCGGAAACGTTGTTATTGACGTGATGAAACCAAATCAGTCGCTGTATCGAGAGGCGCTCAAGTATGCGCATCCCGTTCAGTCGGACGGTCAGACCTATTCAATCCCTTCGCTGGAACTAGCGTTAGCGATGAAGTTTTCCGCCATGATCAGTTTAACCCGCGAAGATGATAAAAAGCATTTCGACGCTGGCGACTTCATTCGCGTCGTCAGGGCGAACCCCGACATCGACTTAGAGAAGCTCCATCTACTCGGCCAGCTCGTCTATAACGGCGGCGGTGCTGAAATCGTCGAAAAAGTGAGACAAGTTCGCGCAGGAGAAACACTGCGTCTCTGAGGCAACGATACCTATGCTACTAACAGGTCTCTCCGGCAACGAAATCTACTGTCTCGCCCAAAAGGGCTGGTCGCCGAGCGACGTGGTGCTGGGCAACAGCGTCCATTCCCTCGGCGTCGTGCGCGGTCTGGCCAGCGGCTTTCAGACGATGGCCGGCGGCGAACTGACCAACATCACCGAACTCATCGCCGACGGCCGACACGCCGCCATCAAGCGCATGGAAGAGGAAGCGTCGCGGCACAACGCCAGCGGCGTCACCGGCGTTACGTCCGATCTGAAAAAAGTCAGCGGCCTGATCGAGTTTCTGGCCATTGGCTCCGCCGTCCGCTCCACCACGCACGCCGGCCCATTCTTCACGACGGCCTGTTCCGGCCAAGACCTCTACTGCCAGATCGACGCCGGCTATGAACCGCGCCATTTTGTCATCGGCAATGTCGCTTATGCGCTGGGCGTCGGCCGCGGCCTGATGGGAGCGTTGCGCGGCTTCAGCGGCGGCGAGGTCAAAGAGTTTTCGCAGATGTACAACCACACGCGCCACCTCGCGCTTCAACGCCTCGAAGCCGAGGCCAAGGAACGCGGCGCCAACGCGGTGGTGGACGTAATGACGCACATCCTGCCATTCGGGCCGGGCGTCAAGGAAATGCTGATGGTGGGCACGGCGTCGCACAACCCCGTACTTGGCAACCCGGAGCGGCCGGTCACGTCGGAACTGACCGGCGAGGAGCTGTGGAACCTGACAACCTTGGGCTATCAGCCGCTGCGCTTGATGCTCGGCACGTCGGTGTACGCCTTGGGTTTCTCCGGCGGCATCAGCACCTTCTTCCGCTCATTCTCGCGCGGCGAAATCGACGCCGTGACGCGGCTGGTTTACGAAGCGCGTGAGAACGCCTTGGACCACATCCGCCGCGAGGCCGAGGAAATCAAAGCCGACGGCGTGATCGGCGTTAAACTGTACATCTCCGAGATCGGTAGCAGTTTCGTGGAGGTTATGGCCATCGGCACGGCCATTCGCCTTAACCCGGAATGCAAAACGCTCAGTCCGCAGTTGGTTCCGCAGGCGATCATCCGCGACCGCGACACCTTCTTCGACCGTGAACTCCAGCCGGCGGCGCAAACGCTGGAACGGAAGTAAAAATCGTTTAGCCGCGACCCGAAGGGGAGCGCGTCTCGCCCCGCGCTCCCCTTCGGGTCGCGGCTAAACGATTTCTCACTTGCCGTGTCGCCTATTTCCTATCCCAGCCATTGCCCTTGGTTTTCGTCTTGATGCGCGTCAGGTTCTTATCGGCGCAAATGTACAACATCGAGCCGTCGTCGCCCCAATTGCAATTGGCGGTCGCCACGCCCGTGGCGATCACGCCGAGCAGCTTGGCGTCCGGCGTCAACACGAACACGCCGCCCGGCCCGGTGGCGAAGAGGTTGCCGTCCTTGTCCACCTTCATGCCGTCGGGCAAGCCTTTTTTCGTCTTGTCCGCGGCCGCCTCCGTGGCGTCGTAAAACACGCGGCCCTTGCCGAGTGTGCCGTCTTCTTTCACGTCAAACGCCATCCATACCGCCTGTTTGGGATCGGAATTGGCCACATAAAGCGTCTTTTCATCCGGAGAAAAAGCGATACCGTTCGGCTTGGTCATGTCTTTCGTCAGCAAGGTCAGCTCGCCGTCCTTCGACAGTCGGTACACGCCGCAGAAGTCCAACTCGCGTCCGGGGAACTCCTCTTCTCCCTCTTTCTTCACCTTGTTTGTCGCTAAACCGTAGGGCGGGTCGGTGAAGTACAGGTCGCCGTTGGACTTATACGCCAGGTCATTCGGACTGTTGAAGCGCTTGCCCTTATAGCGATCCACCAGGACCGTCATGGTCTTGTTGTCCTTTTCCAGGCGGGCGACACGGCGTTCGCCATGCTGGGCCATCACCAGGCGGCCCTCATGGTCGAGCGTCAGGCCGTTGGAACCCGGCTCCTTAAAGTCGGTGCGGTCGCCGAGGTAGCCGCTCGGATGAAGAAAGACCCTTTTGTCTTCGTTTTCTTTCCATTTGATGATGCTGTTTTTCGGGATGTCGGAGCAGAGGAGATAGCCGCCGTCCTTGACCCAGATCGGCCCTTCGGCCCAATCCCAGCCGTCGGCCAGGTTTTCGAGATAGGCGCCCGGCGCGATGAGCTTGTCGAAGGCTGGGTCGATGCGGTCGATCTTGCCGAAGGGCGGAAAGGCTTTCTTGTCGTCGCCTCGCGTCGGCGACGCCAACCAGACCAGGGCCGTCGTCAGCGCGGCGAGTGCGGAAAGGAATAGGAAGGATTTTTTCACGGCGGTGAATCTCCAGGAGTGAGTCGTGGTGTAACGCTACCCATGCAAGGCGGCAGCATACCAGACGGCGCACAGAACGCAAGAGGCGGGTCGGCGGTTGAGTTGCGCCGCGAATGCCGACCGTGCGAGCGCCCGTCGCTTCGCAACGATGCGACAGGCCGACGTTGCGACAGGTTGCGGGCCGATGCTGCCGATGGGTAAGGAGGATATCGCACTCAACGAGAGTTCAACCCATGTCCACGTTCTATGTATTGCCGCCGCGACCGCTGTTCGGCGACCGCCTCACCACTTTTCTACAAACACTCCTACCCGGCCTCGATTGGGACATGGGCGCCCGCACCGGCCTCGCCGACGCCGTGGCGGACGTGGCGGTGAGTGAAACCGACGCCTTCTTGGTGTTCCGTGACGACCTGCCGGCGGGCGAGCGCGTCGCGCGAGCCTTAGTGGACGGCTTCGGCGCCGAGGAGGACGATGAGGTAATCGAGGTCCGGGCCGGCGGGCGGGCGGGCGAAACAGGCGTTCAGCGTTGGCGCATCGGCGACCGCCTGGCGCCGCCGTCCATCGCCGCTTGAGCTTGTCGCGTTCGCGTACGGGAACTGGACGGCGCCGCCCCTGCGTGGTGTAATATGACCATGAATGCAGTCAAGGGAACCGTGCAGAACGGTCATGTCGTTCTCGATAATCCGACAGTCTTGCCGGAAGGCAGCCGCGTTATCGTCGAGACGATTACCGAAGACGAGACGGTCGGCATGCGCGAAGAAGACTGGCAGGACACGCCCGAAGCCGTCACCGCTTGGCTACGCTGGTATGACTCGCTGGAACCACTCGAAAGGACTCCTCAGGAGGAGGCCGAATGGCGCACCGCGCGGGAGGCGCAAAAGGAGCGTGAAAAGGCCGCTTTCGGTGAACGGGCCGAGAAGGTGCGGAGGATGTGGGAGTGAAGCGCTACCTTCTCGACACGGGCATCCTGACTCGCCGCCGAATTGAAGCACATAGGCAGGCCCATGCAGCAAATCGACATCCAAATCGCGACAGTTGCACTGACGGCAACTGCACCGTGGTGAGCGCTGGCTGCGACCTGATGGCCGTGCCAGGCCTGACGGTCGAGAACTGGCCTGCGTGAACGGACGTGAAGCTGGGCGAGTCGATGCGGCTTGAGGCGGAGACGAAACGGATTGTGCCGTAAGGATCGCCGATGTTCAAGTGAAACGGCCGAGCAGGCGCCTTGTTGGGGGCGTTTTCGACCCTGGACAGCGGGCTTCCCATCTGGTGGGGGCTGACGGTCGGCGGGCGGGGGCGTCGTTTCTTAGATGACGTATTCAAGAAGTACAATTCGTCGATAACAAGAGTTTCTTGAGGCCAACCGTGTTTTTCTATGGCTTTCTCGTCGGCGAAGTGTACCATGAGCGGGAGCAAACGGATTGACTTGCCGTAGGCGTGTTCCTACCGATCTAGGCAGGGCCTTGAGCCGCGCGTCGAGCTGACGGGCCTGATTAGAAGTTCGCCTATGTGACCGTTTTTGCGTTGTTGCATGCATACGCGAAAAAGGTACAGCGCATGCCCAATCCATGGGAATGGAGGTGTTCGACATCAAAACCGGTCCATCAAACAAACTCCACGGAGATCAGCCCTGGATGGCGAGCAGAGACGATGGCGATGCGTAAACTATTTGCAGCCCGAAAATCCCGTCTTCCCAGAAAGAATGTCAATTGAAAAATCGTAAACTTCACAGTTTTCAGCCGCGGCTCGAAGCGCTTGAAGAGCGTTGGTGCCCCAGCACGACGCGGCCCATCACGGACTTCCTCACGGCCCAGGGTACGACCAGCATGTTTCCCAACGGGATCAACCCGGGGGGCCGACTGGGTTGCCCGACGAAACCGGTTGGTCCACGTCCACCGCCACCTTCGAAAGCGGCACCGCGCGCTTTGCGCGGGTCGATTACACCGGCCAGGATGCCGCGTTTCTCAATCTCCACTTCGGTCTCCACCTGAGCACCACCACTTCGGGGACCATCTCCGAACGGACCCTCGCCGACGGCACGGCCGAGGACACGGTGAACCTCATCACCCACAACGCCTTCGCCTGGGCCAATAACTTCGACGGCGACACTAACCCCGTCGTGTTCGGCTACTTGCCGTCGCAATTGGCGGCCGATCCGACCTTGAGCCCGCCCCTGGCGGATTCCAAGCTGCAAGTGGTGATCCGGGTTCCTTACGCTGGCGCACCCCTGCCGGACCTCGTGGGTCTCAACCTGGGCACATTCCCGCCGGATGACACGCTCGTCAGCATAAGTTTCCATGCCACGGCAACGGGCACGACGCCCTCGGGCCAGCAAGCCACGCTGGTCGTGAGTCAAACCGGTGTCCTGGGTCGGACCCCCAATCCGATTGGCGATTTCGGCTTTACGGTCGAAGTCGTCGATATCCATACCCACGGCAAAACGTCGCCCGCTGCGACAGCCCAGCCGGCCGCAGCCTCTTCGGCAGCGGCGCTGTCATCCTCGGCGCATACGTCCCACAGTGCCGTCGATGCCGCCTTCGCCACGTTCCCCGATGACCCGCTGGCCTGGGACATTGGCTGATATTCGGAGCGCCACACTCCCCCTGGCCGTCTTCTTCCACGGGGAGGGCCAAGGGGAGACAGGCACCGCCCTGGCCGCCGGGCGCTGTGGCAGGCCCAGGACCGTTGCCGCCACCGGCCGTCATCGCCCCTACGCCGGCGGGAGCAGCTGTAGCATACGATCACTGACTCGCCTGAACGTATCCCCGTCGGTAATTATTTCCTTGGCGCTCTGGATAATCGCCGACACAAACATCATGGCGTCGGCGGCCGGAACATGCGCGTTGAGGTCAAACCCTGCTTGTGTTCCGCCGCTGCCGTCTTGGTTCTTTCTTGGAGCAGTTCCCGCAGTTCGCGCCACGTCGCCTCTTGGGATTCGGCCGCGTCCGCCCCGGTGCGAACGACGCGGGCGAGTTCGGCCAGTTTCGCTTCGCGAGCCGCTGCGTCCTGGGTATCTCGGCAGAGAAAGAGTTATTGTAAGCCGCGTGCACGCGGGGCTTGAGAAGTGAGCGAACTGGCGCCTTGTTGCAGGGCGGCGATGCCGCTAGAATGCCGTAGCGAGTCGCAGGGCGGCTTGCAATGGAGAGGTGCCGGAGTGGCCGATCGGGCCGGTCTCGAAAACCGGTGTGGGGGAAACCTCACCGAGGGTTCAAATCCCTCCCTCTCCGCTCTTTTTCCTCGTGAAATCGGCCATTTTCCGCTGGTTGGGTCGTGCTAGTGCAGACCGAAAACCCGCCTTCCTTATTCGCCGATCCTCTTACCAAGCAGCAACGCCGCGCCGTCGTCACGCGCCATACCTCCGTTATCCTGTCCTCAGGAGCCGGCTGCGGCAAAACCACTGTCCTCACCGAGCGCTATCTATCCCACCTGCGCGACGACGGGGCCGAAGTCGGTCAGGTTGTCGCCATCACGTTCACCGACCGCGCCGCTCGACAGATGCGGAAGCGCATTCGCGAGAAAGTCGAGAAGCAACTTGACGATGCGAAAGCCAATGACGCCGCCACGGATACCTGGACTCGTCATCTCCGCAACTTGGAGACGGCGCCGATCAGCACGATCCACGCCTTTTGCGCCGCCTTATTGCGTCAGAACGCCGTTGAGGCGGGCCTCGATCCGCGCTTCGACGTGCTGGAAGAAGTGTTGTCCGTAAACCTCGAAGCTGAAGCGCTTAATTCCTGTCTGCAAAGGTTGTTGACCGCTCAGACGGAGCCGGGCGAAGATTTACGGCAACTGGTATTGCTTTACGGCTGGCGACCGGTCGTCGAAGCGGTGCGGCATCTGCTGCGCTCGCGGGATGAATCGCGCTGGCGGAGCTGGCTCGACGCGCCGGCCGCGCAGGCCGCAGACCAATGGCGCGAATACGGGCGCCAAGAACTGCTGCCGCGTCACATTGCCCATTTACTGAGCGCCCGGCCGCCCGTGACGCGCTGCCTGGGTTTGTTGCGCCGCTCTCCGGCCCCGCTCGGCGTGATGGCGGACAATGTGCGTCGGCTTTTGGAGGAATTGCCACGGCTGGCCGACGCGCCCGCCCTCGCGGCGGCCGTCACGGAGTTTCATGAACTCGCCAAGGTGGGCGCCATCGGCAAGAAGGCGTGGCCCGATCCCGCGGTGTACGAGCCGATCAAGGCAGCCTTTGAGAAATTTCGCGCGGAGCTGAAAGGTTGGAATCTTGCCTGCTTCGAGGCGACGGCGGAGACATTGCAGGAAGCCGTGGCCGTCGGCCGTCGGCTGTTGCGCGTGGCCGGCGAAGCCGTCGCGGTTTATCGGGAGCGGAAAAGGGCGCATGGCGTCGTCGATTTTCAAGACCTCTTAACTTCCACACGCGATCTGCTGCGCGATCATCCAGAGGTGTGCGCCCGGTTGCGGCAGCGCTACCGCTTCCTGCTCATCGACGAGTTGCAAGATACCGACCCAGTGCAGATGGAATTAGTGGATTTGTTGTGCGGCGCCGGCCTAACGGCCGGGAAACTGTTCGCCGTCGGCGACGCCAACCAATCGATCTATCGCTTTCGCGGCGCCGACGTGCATTTGTTCCAGGACTTGCGGAATCAAATGACCGACCAAGGCCGACAGGAACTCACCCGGAACTATCGCAGTCAACCGGCGATCCTCCAGTTCGCCAACGCCCTGTTCCGACGCCATCTCTCCCCATTCGACGATTTGGAGGCGTTTCGTCCGCAGATCAACCGCGGCGCGTGCGTTGAGTTTTTATGGAGTCCGCGACCGGAGAAGGATGAGGGCAAGGCGGGAATCGCCGAGGGGCGCGCCGTTGAAGCCCAATGGATCGCCGAACGCATCGCCGCCTTGGTGCGCGACGGAGCGGAAATCGTCGTGGAGGGCAAGGGCGACCAGAGCTATTTGCGGCCGGTGACGCCCGGCGATGTGGTGCTGCTTTTCCGGGCAATGAGCAATGTGTCGCTGTACGAGGCGGCGCTTCGCAACGCCGGCCTCGACTATTACCTTGTCGGCGGAAGAGCGTTTTTCGCGCAACAGGAGATCTACGATATCCTCAATTTGCTGCGCACGTTGGAGAACCCGCAGGACGGCGTCAGCCTCGCCGGCGTACTGCGGTCGCCATTCTGTTGCGTCAGCGACGAGGCGTTATTCGTGATCGGCCGGGGCCGCGACGGGCTGTGGGCCGGCTTGTGCGACGAATCGCACGACGCCCGTTTGCCGGCCGATCAGCGCGAGCCTGTAGCGCGCGCGCGGCGCAACATACGGCGTTGGCGCGGTCTGAAGGACCGTTTGCCCATTGCTCGGTTGCTCGGCGCCGTTTTCGCCGATTCGGGTTACGACGCGGCCACGCAGTTTGAATTCCTCGGTGACCGCAAGCTGGCCAACCTCTGGAAGCTGCAAGACCTTGCCCGCACCTTCGACCGTTCCGGCCTCTTTGGCCTGGCTGAGTTCATCGCAAGGCTGGGTGATTTGGTGGGCAATCAAGCGCGCGAGGAGCAAGCCGCCACACAGATCGAAAACGCCGACGTGGTGCGCATGATGACCATTCACCAGGCGAAAGGGTTGGAATTCCCGGTGGTGATCGTGCCGGACCTGGCGGCGGTCGGACACGGCGGCGGACGGCCGATCGCTCAATGGGACCGTCGCTTTGGCTGTGTCGCTAAGCCGCCTTTCGAGGAGGACGAGCCGGAATTTACCGATTTCGGATGGCAATTGTGGAAGGCGCAAACCGAATTGGAAGAGTGGCAAGAAGACCTGCGCACGTTGTACGTGGCCTGTACGCGGGCGGAAGACTATCTCATCCTGTCGTCGTCGCTGCCAAATCCGTATCAGCCGGCCGGCGCCTGGATGCAGACGTTGGCCGAGCGATTCGACATGGAAACCGGCCGTTGTCTAGCGGCGGATGTGGAGGAGAAGCACCGGCCAGTTGTTCAGGTATACGACCGCAATAATGCCTTTTGGCGAGCGGGGTCGCGTTAGCGCCCCGAGATGACTGCAATCGCTGAAACCATCTCGGGGCGCTGACGCGACCCCGC
>DHJA01000054.1:31575-33917 GCA_002404095.1 Planctomycetaceae bacterium UBA4732
GGCGCTGACGCGACCCCGCTCGCCTTGTCACTTCTCCTTCGGAGGCTCTGTCGCCGGGGGAGGCTCCTTGGGCGGCGCGACAGGCGCCGGCGGAGCAGGCGCCCCGCCAGGAGCTGGCGGCTGATAGTTCAGCAACCGTTGCCCTGTCAGGCGGGCGTCAGGCCTCATACCGCCCATCAGTAGCGCCAGTTCCGCTTTCAGATCCGCGTCGCCGCCTTTCGCATAAAGCGCCGCCAAAGATTGGATTTGGATGCCCGATAGGTTCAGCCCATGTTCCTGGACATTGCGGATCAGTTCCGCCGTCGCAGCGGCGCGTACTTTCGGCATCCGTTTCTCATCCAACACCACGTCGGCCAGCTCCATTTGCGGCTTAGGGCCGGCCAATCGGCCAACAATGTGGATGGCGTCGATCTGGCCTTCGGGACTGAGGCCCGCGGAGCGCAGGGCAGTGTATACGGTCTCCGCCGTCGGCCGCACATCGATGCCGGCAGGCTGGCCTTTCGCCAGCTCCGCCAACCGATGGACGGCCTTCTCGGCGTACTCCTTCAACTCCGCTTCCGACAGCGGCGGGCCTGCGTCATCGAGTCGGCTCTGGAGAAATGGTTTCAAATCCGGCACGCTCTCGGCCACCGCCAGCGGCAGCACCGATACGTTGGGTGAGCGTTCGACGAATCGACGCACCGCGTCCTCGCGTTCCTTCGCCACCGTAACCACCACCGGGACGCGGCCGTAGTTCACGTCCGCCCGCAATTGGGCCAGCAGCGACGGCAGACCGGGATCGGGCAACGCCTCGTCAATCAGCACGAGGTCCACGTCCGCGGCTTCGTTCAGTCGCTTGAGAACATCACGCCCCATACGGACGGAAATAGGCTCATAACCGGATTTTTTCACGGCGTCGGCAACCCGATTGCCGACCTCCTCGCTGTAATAGCCGACGATCACCTTGGGCGCGACATGACCGGCCGGCGCCGCGGCCAGCGCTCGGCGCCACACCTCGACAATGCGCCCGGCGGTTACCGAACCCGGCTCGCCGGGGATGCGCATCAGCGCATCGGCGGCGGCCATCTGCACACGCCGGTCGGGGTAGTTTAAAGCGCGGACGAGCGCCGGTTCGCCGTGGTTTCCGGGACGACCGGCTCGCACGTCGTCCACATCACCTAGCGCTTTGACGGCCGGCAGAATTACCTCGGGCCGGCGGTCGTCCAAAGCGCGCTCCAATACCGCCGTTATCAGATCTGGATTGACTGTGGAGAGCAAATCCTTGACTGCTGGTGTTTCCTTACCCGGTGGGCCGCCGGCCAGCGCGGCCCCCTTCTCCAAGGCCAAACTCAACAGCACGATCTGAGCAGGCGCATAGGATGGGTCGAGGGCCAACGCCTCTTTGGCGAAGCGTGTGCCGTAGTATTCCTCCGCTTTGTCCTTGGAAACGACCGCGGCGCCAGACCAGCCCGCCATCAATTTTTTCGTCGCCCCGTCCCAGCGCCACACGACCACTGCCTTGGGATCGGCGAACAAAACCTTGTGCTGATAGTAGCGCTCGGCCTGACGGGTCAGGGCGATCTTGGCCGGCAACAGCTTCGACGACGGCACATCCAGGAAGTCCGCGAGTATCTGAGTCGCCTTCTGGCGCACCGCCTCGGGCTGTCCCTCCGCCGTCAGCCGCCATAAATACGGCACGGCGTCCACCGCCGCGCGCTTACGTACAATCTCAAGAATGTCCAATTGAAGAGAGGGAATGTTGCTGTCAAGGACGGCGTAAAGCGGCGGCAATGTATCCGGTCCCAACCGGCGTAGGGCGTCGAGCAGAGGCAGTCGTTGCTCCGGCGGGACGGTCTGGAGTTCGTCGATGAAGTAGGGCACAACCTGCCCGCCGGAACGGTAAAGCTCTTTGAGTGCGAAGTCGTGTTCCTCGCGGTCGCCGTTGAGATTGGCGACGTAGAGTTGAATCCTTTTGGGATCGTTCAATTTCTTTTTGACGGCTTCGCGTACCAAGTCAATCAGTTGGCCCGCATCGGCGCGACCCTGTTTTTCAGCGGCCGGGTCATCCGACCATTTTGGCACTTGGCGCAGCGCTAGAAACGCCGAAATGCCATATTTCTCTTGGAGCTGGAGCAATTCGTCCTCGGTCGGCGGCTTGGCGAGCATGGCGTGAAGCAGGCCGGAGGCGAGGTCGAAACGGCCGACCTCGATTTCGTATCGGAGCGCTCGCCAATAGTCTTCGGTCGATTCCGGCTTCTTGAAGAACTGCCGATACTCGTCGCCTGGGCGCGAGTTGTTCGCATCCGTCGCAGGGACCGGCGCGGGCGCGGGTGCAGGTACCGGCGCGGGCGCGTCTTTCGCCG
>DHJA01000054.1:34039-38308 GCA_002404095.1 Planctomycetaceae bacterium UBA4732
GGGCGCGTCTTTCGCCGGCGCGGGTGCGGGCGCGTCTTTCTTCGGGGGATCGTCGGCCTGAACACGAGCCGTGAGCAAGACGAGCAAACAAACGCCGACGCCGAAACGCAAAACATGACGAACCATGTGCGCGGCGCTCCTTGATTGGTAGGGGCGGGGTTTCCCCGCCCGTGCGGTTCAAGGGCGGGGAAACCCCGCCCCTACGAATTACACTTCGACTTCCGGTCGTACCAGATCCTGAAAAGTCTCACGCCGGCGAATGAGACGATGGCTCGCGCCGTCTACGAGAACTTCGGCGGCGCGCGGCCGGCTGTTGTAATTGGAACTCATGGACATTCCGTACGCGCCAGCGCTGAAGGTGGCGAGAATGTCGCCGCGCGCCAGCGGCGGCAACCGGCGATCTTTGGCCAGGAAATCGCCTGATTCGCATACCGGACCGACCACGTCCTGCTTGACGGCGCCGGGGATATCCGCCTCGTAGTCGTCCGGCGGCGCCGGGAAGCCTTGGGCAGGCTCGGCCGGCCAGATTCGGTGGAACGAATCGTATAACGTCGGACGAATAAGATCGTTCATGGCGGCGTCTTGGATGATGTAGCGCTTACCGCCCGTCTCCTTATTGTACAGGACGCGGCTGACCAGTAGGCCGGCGTTGCCGACGATGAAGCGGCCAGGCTCCAGCACCAACCGGCACTTCGCCATTTGCACGACAGGCACGATAACCTCGGCGAAAGCGGAAGCGGGCAGGGCCTCCTGCTTGCGGTAGTGGATGCCGAAGCCGCCGCCCATGTTGAGGACGCTGATCGGATGGCCCTGAGCCCGCAGCTGCTCGATTAGCGCTAGACCCTTGGCGGCTCCCTCGCGGTACGGCTGGGCGCTGAGGATGGGCGAACCTAGGTGCATGTGCAAGCCGACGATGCGGACGTGCGGGTTGCCGACCACGCCGCGAGCCACGTCGAGGATGGTCTCAATATCGAGCCCGAACTTGACGCCTTTGACACTCGTGTCGGTTTTAACGTGCGTTTTAGGCGGCAAGTCCGGGTTGACGCGCAGTGCGACAGGGGCCGATTTGCCGAGCGCTTGAGCCGCCAACGCCAGCGCGTGCAACTCATCTTCGCTTTCCACGTTGAAAAGGAAGATGTTGTTTTCGAGGGCGCAGCGAAACTCGGCGTCGGTCTTGCCGACCCCGGCGAAGACGATTTTGTCACCCTGGCCGCCGGCCGTTAGGGCGCGGAACAACTCGCCGCCGCTGGTCACGTCAAAACCGGCACCGGCCTCTGCCATGAGGCGACAAAGAGCGAGGTTGCCGTTGGTCTTGACGCTGTAGCAGATGAGCGGATCAACAGCGGCGAAGGCCTGTTGCAACTGGCGCAGGTGGTGCAACAGGGTGGCCTTGGTGTAGACGAATAGCGGCGTGCCGTAGGTTTCGGCGAGCGCGCGGATGGGCACGTCTTCGCAATGCAAAACCCGGTTGCGATAGTTGAAGAAGTCCATACTACTCGGTCCAAAGGGCATTGGGCGAACGGCCGGCGTAAGCCGGCTGGTGCATCACCTGTCGCTGACAGCGCGCAGCACCAGCCGGCTTACGCCGGCCGTTCGCCGAGCCGTTCCTGCCAATGTCGGAGTTGCCGCTCCACCTCCGCCGGCGCGGTCGAGCCGGCGCTGCGGAACGCCGCCAGCGCATTGTGTACGCCCAATACTTTGTATACCCCCGGCGTAAGACCGGGGCGCACGCTTTCGTAAACTTCGGCAGGCAAATCCGCTAGCCGGCAGCGGCGCTCTTCACACAGCCGTACCAGCTTGCCAACTGCCTCGTGAGCCGCCCGCATCGGCACACCCTTGGCGATAAGATGTTCCATCAACGTCGTGGCGTCGAGGAAACCGTCTTCGAGACGCGCCGCCACGATTTCCTTGCGGAACCGCGTCTCCCGCACCAACGCCGCCGCTAGCTCCAGCGACGCGGCCACCGTGTCATGGGCGTCAAATAAGGCGTGTTTGTCCTCCTGCAAATCGCGATTGTAGGCGAGCGGCAGCCCTTTCACCAGCATCAGCAACTGCTGCAAATCGGCCGCGACACGCGCCGATTTCCCACGTATCAATTCCAGCACATCCGGATTCTTTTTATGCGGCATGATGCTTGACCCGGTGCAGAATGCGTCGGGCACGTCGAGAAAACCGAACTCCGTCGTCGTCCACAGCACCCATTCCTCGGCCCAGCCGCTCAAGTGCAGGGCGATCAGCGTCAGGTCGAAGACGAATTCCAACGCGAAATCGCGGTCGCTGGACACATCGAGACTATTGGCCGCGACCGAGGCGAAACCAAGTTGGCGGGCTACGTTGTCCCGGTCGATGGGTAAAGAAGTGCCGGCCAGCGCGGCGGCGCCAAGGGGAAGGATGTTGACGCGCTTGCGACAGTCGGTTAAGCGGTCGCGGTCGCGCTGGTACTTCTCGACGTACGCCAGGAAGTAATGAGCCGCGAGGACGGGTTGCGCTCTTTGCATGTGCGTGTAACCGGGCAAGACTAGATCATGGTCTCGCTCGGCGGACGAAACGAGGGCCGCTTGCGTTTCGCGCAACAACACATCCAGTCGGTCGATGGCGTCGCGCACCCAAAGTTTTACGTCGGTGACGACCTGATCGTTACGGCTGCGGCCGGTGTGCAGCTTACGGCCTACGTCGCCGAGGCGCTCGATAAGGGCGTGTTCGATATGCGTATGAATGTCTTCGAGCTTGACCGAGAAGGCGAAGTCGCCGCGATCGATCTCCCCGGCAATCTCGCCGAGGGCGGCGCAGATTTTCCCGGCCTCGTCAGCGCTGAGGAGGCCGACGTCCGCCAACATGCGGGCATGAGCTTGGCTGGCGATTATGTCCTGGCGGTAGAGGCGGCGGTCGAAACTGATCGACTCGGTGAAGGCTTCCACGCGGTCGTCGGTGTCGCCGCTGAACCGGCCGCCCCAGGTTTTCTGACTCACAGGTGTCCCTCGAAAAATGAACCGCCAAGACGCCAAGAGCGCCAAGAAGACAAGTGCATTCGATTTTCAGGTTTTGTCTTCTTGGCGCTCTTGGCGTCTTGGCGGTTCATTCGATTTATAGTCCCAGCTCTTTTAGTTGCTTGGCGTCCACCGGGGCTGGCGCGCCGGTCATTAGGTCACGCGCCCTTTGGTTTTTAGGGAAGGCGATCACGTCGCGGATGTTCGTGGTGCCGGCCAGCATCATCGCCCACCGGTCCAGCCCCAACGCAACGCCTCCGTGCGGCGGCGCTCCAAACTTCAGGGCGTCCAGCAGGAAGCCAAACCGCGCCCGCGCCTGCTCCTCGCTCATGCCCAACACCGAAAATAAGCGCGATTGCACTTCCGGATTGTGGATACGAATGCTGCCGCCGCCGACCTCGTAACCGTTTATCACCAAGTCATAGGCTTTGGCCGTCACCGAACCAGGGTCGCTTTCTAGCTTGTCCAGATCTTCGTCGCGCGGGGCTGTGAACGGATGGTGATTCGCCGCCCAGCGTTTCTCCTCGTCGTCCCAGATGAATGATGGGAAATCGAGTATCCAGGCGATCTTAAATTCCTTCTTCGTCGGATCGACTAGCCCGAGTTTCGACGCCAGCAGCGTGCGCAGGCCGCCCAACGCCTGACAGACCGAATTCTCGGTGTCCGCGGCGACGAGCAGCAACAGGTCGCCCGGCGCCGCGGCAAACTTGTCGCGCAGCCCTTGCTGTACGGCCGGCGTCAGGAACTTGGCGATCGACGAGCCGAGCTTGTCCGGTTCGACCTTCACCCATGCCAGCACCTTGCCCTTGAGCTGTTTGACCTGCTCGGCCAGCTCATCCAGTGCTTTGCGTGAAAACTTCTCGGCCGCCCCCTTCACGTTCAGGCCGCGCACTTTGCCTCCCGCCGCCAGCGCATCCTTGAATAGCGGAAACTCCGTCTGACTTGCCAGATCGCCGATGTCAGTGATTTCTAAACCGTAGCGCAGGTCGGGCTTGTCGCTGCCAAACCGTAGCATGGCGTCGGCGTACTTGAGCCGCTGAATCGGGCCGACTTTCACGCCGAGACACTTGCCGAAGATTTCCGTCGTCAACCCTTCGATCAACTCAAATACGTCTTCCTGCTCGATAAACGACATTTCCACGTCGAGTTGTGTGAATTCCGGTTGCCGGTCGGCCCGCAAGTCTTCGTCGCGCAGGCAGTGGGCGATCTGGAAATACTTGTCATAGCCGGCCACCATGAGCAGCTGCTTGTACAACTGCGGCGACTGCGGCAGGGCGTACCA
>DHJA01000054.1:38373-39086 GCA_002404095.1 Planctomycetaceae bacterium UBA4732
CGACTGCGGCAGGGCGTACCACGTCCCCGGCGACACGCGGCTCGGCACAAGGTAGTCGCGCGCCCCTTCCGGACTGCTGCGGCCCAGCAATGGCGTCTCCAGCTCCAAGAAGCCGCGCGCGTCGAGGTAATCGCGGATCACTTTGTTCATGCGATGACGCATGATGAGCGTGCGCTGAAGACTTGGCCGGCGCAAGTCCAGAAAGCGGTATTGGAGGCGTAAATCTTCGTTGGCTAACTCATCGTCCGGCTTCTCGGCGACGGCGAACGGCGGCGTCGGACAGCGGTTGAAGACCTGGATTTCCTCGGCCTTGATCTCGATAAGTCCGGTCGGTATTTTCTTGTTTTCGTTCTCCGGCAGGCGGCGCACTACTTTTCCCTTAACGGCGATGACCCATTCGGTGCGCAATTCCTCGGCGACGGCGAACAGTTCCTTACCGCGGTCAGGCTCGAACACCACCTGGGTAACGCCGTAACGGTCGCGCAGGTCGGCGAAGACGAATATGTTGTGGTTGCGCGCCGTGTTGACCCATCCGCTCAATACAACCGTCTGACCAACGTGTTCTTCGCGTAGTTCGCCGCAGGTATGCGTTCGCCGCAATTGCTTCATGGGACTCCGCCTTTTCGCTTCGCTGAACTTCGTTTCCACCGCTGGAGCGCGTGGCTCCATCGGCGATTATAGAAACGAAGCCCACCCCGGACTCACGAGTACGT
>DHJA01000054.1:39153-41720 GCA_002404095.1 Planctomycetaceae bacterium UBA4732
CCCCGGACTCACGAGTACGTTCGCCCGGGGCTTTATTTCAGTCGCCCGAAGGGGCTCCGGCCGCGGAAACTTCTCCGGTCTTGGAGCCCGGCTAAGGGCGACCGAAATAAAGCCCCGGGCGAACGTACTCGTGAGTCCGGGGGTGCGGCGTCAAGGTTCCCGGTCTCGGTCTTCCATTCCCTTGAGCAACTGATCCACCATTTGCAGAGCCTTGCGGATCTTCGGGAGCATCTTGGCCCCGCGCTTCTCCGGAACCGGCGCGACGCCTGGCCCGACTTGAATGGACAAAGCGGATGGCCGACCGTCCTTTGCCTCCACCTGAACGGCCGCCCCGTCGCCTTCCTTCAAGTCGTCAAGCGTCGCGTCCTTGCCGTCTTTCACGATCTTCGCGGCCGCCGGCACAGCGACCGTCGTTTCCGTCTCGGCGCCCTTCGGACCTGGGCCGACCAAAACCACTTCCCGGTCGCTGTATCCGATGCGCCGCAGGACGCCCGTCAGCGCGTCGCCGTCCATCGGGACGGCCGGCACGGGCGGCACATCAGGTACAACGGCCGCGGCGGGACGACGACCATTGAGGACGTGAATGACCTGCGCGACGAAGCTGGGTTCCTCGAATTCGATGCGAACGCGGAGTCCCTTCATCAGGTCGGTCGGAGCGCCGGCATGGTCTCCGAATAACACGGAGGTTTTGTCCGACAATGCAAACGTCGTCATGACCCTGCGGACGCCTCCGACGCGTCCCTCCAAATCCAGCTCTTTTTTGTCCAAATCCACGCGCGTCACGACGCCGCGCATCACCTCCGCGGGAGCGGCGGCCGCAAGCGTCAGGCCGGCTATCAGGGCAAGCGCGAAACGAGGCGTTGTCATGAACGGGTTCCTCCTATTGAGCGACTCTTTGCATTTCGCCGCGCCGGGATGGTAATGCAAGCGGAATGCCGTTAAGGTTGTTTCAATCCTTCTTCGCCAAGTATTTGTCGAACCAGTCGAGCATGGCAGGAATGACCTGTTCCTTGTTCTGCGCGTCGCTGAAGCCGTGGCCGGCGCCCTCGACCACCACGAACTTGGCGTCCACCTTCGCCTTTTCCAGCGCCGCCAGCATCTTCTTGCTGTGTTCGATGGGCACCAGTTCGTCCTTGTCGCCGTGGACCAGGAGCGCCGGGGCGGTCTTGTCGGTCACATGGAGGAGCGGCGAGTAATCCGGCGCCTTCTTCTCGTCAAAGGTCAGCGGCGGCTTCAGGGCGGCGATCTTCTTGATCGCGTCGGGCGGATTGGTCACCCAATCGCGGATGTCGGTCGGCGGGAAGAGGGCGATGGCCGCGGCGATGCGGTCGCTCTGCCGCAGCACCTCGTCGGCGCTCTTCGGGTCGCCGTCGTCCGCCGTGGTTGCCAGCACCAAAGTGAGGTGGCCGCCGGCGCTGGCGCCCAGGACGCCTAGGCGATCCGGGTTCACGCCCCAGTCTTTCGCGTGAAGACGGATGAAGCGCACGCTACGGCGCAAGTCCTCCACGATTTCAGGGATGTTGTACTTTGGCGCGCTGCCGTGCCGGACGATGAAGAGCGTGTAGTCCTTGTCGAGGAACGGCTTGGCGACGGCCGGCCATATCTTCGTGTCAATCCAGGTCGAATACCAACCGCCGCTTTGAATCCAAAGGATCGCCGCCCCGTTGGGCTTTGCGGGCTTGATCACGTCAAACGTCAGCGCCATGCCGTCCTTGTGTCCGTAAACCACGTCCGGTTGGATCGGCGAATCGTCGGCGCCGGCGCAGGGGACCGGCCCGGCGAACAGGCCGGAAATCAACAAGGCGGCCGCCCCCCCCGTGAGAGCGCCCAAGAAGGCACGGCGGCTGAAGCTTGGGACAGGAGCATTCATTGCCACCATTCCTCGGGTTGAAGAGGCGAAAGCGCTATCACTACGCAACGCGGTCGGTTGTGACAAGGGCGCCGGCGTCCTTGACGCTTCCTCGGGCGCCCCCTAGATTTAAGGATATATGAGTGCCTCGATTCACAAGACCGGCGTCCTCGGCGATGCGGACCTGCGTCAGAGCCTTGAAAAAGCCGGCTGGCGTTATACCCGTCAGCGCTCCGGCGTTTTCGCGTACTTGCAGGCGGCGACCTGTCACCCGACCGCCGAACAGGTATTCGCCGCCGTGCGCGGTGAAATGCCGCGTATCAGCTTGGCCACCGTTTACAAAGCGCTGGAAGCGTTAGTGGACGCCGGCCTGGCGGCTCGCATCGCCCACGATTCCGGCGCCGCCCGTTACGACGCACGCAGCGAAGCCCATTATCATTTGCGCTGCGAGCAGACGGGCGAAGTCCGCGACCTATCGTTGGACTACGATCCTCATCTCATTCAGAAAATCGCACCGCAGCTGGTCGAAGCCCTAAAGCGAGAAGGTTTTGAGGTAACGGGCCATCGCCTGGAACTGATCGGCCGCTTCATGAAATAAAATATCTAACGCTCAGGTACGAAGAACGGTAAGAGTCTATCCCACAAGAGGTCTTACGAGCCGCGACCGTTAGGGAGCGGGGGCGTTACGCAGTCTAAAACCGCTCCCTCACGGTCGCGG
>DHJA01000054.1:41834-53034 GCA_002404095.1 Planctomycetaceae bacterium UBA4732
CTCCCTCACGGTCGCGGCTCGTCAAGAGGAGGCCGCTCATGACGTTGCGTGCGCCGTGGCAGTCCGTCGCTATAGTGGTCGTGCTGGTCTTGGCCGGGTTCGCCCACGCCGCGGTCAAGGACGCGGCCGAGTTGTTGCCGGCTCAAACGCTGGCCTGCGTCGAGGTGCGCCAGCCGGAACGCCTGTCCCGAGAAATCGCCCTCCTGCTCAAAGGCTCCAAACTCGAAGACATGCCGGCCGTCATGGCCCGCTTCCACGAGAACTTGGGCGACAACAACCCATTCTGGATGTACAGCGTCTACGCGGCGTCAAGCCTTCTCGTCAGCCCCGAGATGATTAACGAGTGCGGCCGTATCCAGGGCGGCATCGTCGCCGTCACTGGCGTGACCAAGGACGGCCCCGAGGTCGTTGGCGTCATCCTGGCCGGCGACAGCAATCTACCCACGTTCTACATGCGCGCTATGCTCACGGCCGATTTCAACGTCCGCACGGTTGCTGAAGTCGAAGGAGTGCGCATCTACCGCGAACACTCGCAGATTTTCCGGGCGCCCATCGCCGGAGCGGCGCCGATGCCGCCTCAGCAAGAGGACCATGGACCGTTCATGGCTCTCCTGCCGTCCACGATCATTCTCGGCTCATCGGTCGAATCCGTCCAGGACGTGGTGCGCCGCTTCAAGGGCAAGAGTTCCGAACCTTCACTCGCCAGCGTCGCCGCCTACAAGGAAGCCGCTAAACAACGCGATAAGCCCGGTTTTTTTGCCTACACGGACCTGGCCGCGCTTGCCGGCCGGATGGATGAGTTGGGCCAGAACCTTGGCTCCTTTGGGGAACAATGGCGTGTGGTCAAAGCGACCGTCAATCCCAAGGCCGTCCTCTCGGCGACGGCCTCGCTGACCTTGCAGAACGGCGTCCTCGAACTCAAGTCCCGCGTCGATCTCGACCCCAAGCAGTCCAGCCCGCTGGCCGATCTCATGACGGCGAAGGCCGCGACGCCGGACGTGCTTCATTTCACGCCGCGCGACGGGCTGCTTACGCTAAGCCTTAATCTCAATGACGGCGAAAAACGCTGGGACAAGTTGCTAGGGCTGATTGACGGCTTGACCAAATCGCCGCCGGGCGGGGCGGAGCGGCCGACCGCTAGCGCCGGCATACACGAGTTAGAAGAGCGGGTAAAGCTGAATATCGCCAAAGACGTGCTCGGCAAGCTCACGAGCGCCGCCGTGACGCTGGACCCGGAAGCGGCGATGCGGCCGGATGGTCATGTCGTACCCCTGCTGGTCCTGCAAGCGAACGACGCCGCCGCGGCCGAGTCGCTCGAAAAGCAGGCTTTGCTGAAGTTGCTTGGCCTGGCGACAGGGGTTGTGCCGGCCGCGATCAGCGAAAAGGGCGACGGTAACATCCGCACCGTTGCGGCCGGGGGACTCGAAGGCGTTTTGCACACGAAGAACCTGTATATCGGCCGCGAGGGCGCCTTCCTTGCGGTTGGCCCCGACCGTAAGGAAGTGGCGGCCGCACTGAACGTCGGTGCCAAAAAAGAAGGTCTGTTAGGCGAAGAGAAGACCGTCGCCGCCCTCAAGGGTCTGGAGGATTCAGCAGCAGTCGCCGTTTTCTCCTCTGCCAAGGAGATAGTGGATCTGTTCAAGCAAATGGAACGTGCGCCTTCGGTGATGGCGGCGCCTCCCTTCGCCAAAGTCGCCGTGCCAGCCCCGCGGCCGCTGGCGCCGCCGCCCGGCCTTAATCCAAACGACAAGCCTGCCGATGACAAGCCGCCGAGGTTGTCCAAGCGGGCAGAAAAAACGATTGCGGACGCCGTGAAGGCCGTTGAATCTCTGCCACCCACTGTCCTCAGCCTGAGTCACAAGGCGGACGGGCTGACGTTGGAAATACGGCAATCAGGGCTGAGGAATACGACAAGCCGCTTGATCGACTTGTTGATCGACGCGACCCTGGAGCGTCTGCTGGAGCAGCAAAAACCCAACGCCAACTGACCGCATTCGTTTAGCCGCGACCCGAAGGGGAGCGCGTGGCGTCCACGCTCCCCTTCGGGTCGCGGCTCAACGAACTCTCTTAATGCGATCCACCCGGCATGAGCGGGGCCGGCATGGGGCCGGTGAGAGGCGCTAGTGGCGGGGCGTCGGAGCCTTCATAGGCAGCGTAGCCGCTCGACCCGCAGCCACAACCGCAAGAGCTGGCGTGGTGGCGGAAAGGGTGATGGCAACACCTGCGCTCCCAGCAGCAGCCGGACGATAGCAGGCCGGCGCACAAAGCGACAAGCGTTCCTAAGACGCGCAAACGCATGGATGGAACTCCTTTTTCCAGGAATGTACGGCGATTCGCAGCCGTAACGCGCGATCCCGGTAAGGGGAGCGGACGGCCAGGGTGAGGCAGGGGAAAACCGCCGCGGGCGCGCTTTGTTTGGAGGGTGAAAAGCGCGGCCTTGGAAACGAGCGCGGCGCATGCCGGCATGTCTCTAAAGGAGAGTATGCCTCACAGTCCCCGGCGGAAAAAAGCCGATGGGGATCGGAATGCGGATTTTTGAAGGTCCGAAGTGAAACTCTGCGGGCGGCGGCGATTAGGACGAAAGAGGCGCGCCGGAGCCGTCAACCGACGAAGGGCGGCCGTAACGGATGCGCCGCTTTCGCCACGCCAAGACGCCTACGTATCAATTACTGTCCGAAGGGCTGGCCAGTGATGGGCGCGCCTTGCGCGGGAATGGCTCCAGCCGTAAGCGGCGGCGCCGTTCCGTTACAACCGCACGGCGCGGCGGACGATGTCGTACCGCAGCCTGGAGTGCGATGGAATAGCCCCCCTTGGCACCCAGCGCCAAGTACCGCGGCCGAGATCAACAAAGCCGCGGTCCAATGTCTTGTGTACACGATTGCACTCTCCATTCTGTAAATCAATACGCCATGCGCGGGCCGCTCTAATACACGGTAGGTCGCCGACCACGGCGAAACAACGGCTATCTTTAATGAAAGCGAAAACATTCCCGCGCCGACGGCCGGCTGTGTCGTTCAGGACGAATGGGCCGAAAACAGCGGCCAAATCGTCTACGCCGGATGGGGCGGCGACGCGCTTGGTGGGTCGCTCGGTCCGCGAGCGATAGGCCGCGCCGTGAAGACCCGTATCCCTCCGTCTTGCCGGCTTCGTATAATGTTTTTTTCCACTGGGAGGCGCATCGACGATGGAACCGGGACTGCGCGTGGGCTTTTTGGGGGCGGGGCGCATGGCGTCGGCGCTGGCGCGTGGCTGGATCGCCGCCGGCCTCACAACCGCCGAGCGCGTTCTCGCCAGCGACCCCAGCGCCGCGGCGCGTGACGCCTTCGCCGACGGCGGTTCGTTGCGAGCCGTCAGCGCGAACGCGGAGGTCGTCGCTCACGGCGACCTATTGGTATTGGCGGTGAAGCCGCAGAGCATGAAGGCGTTGCTGGAAGAGATACGACCTCTCCTGACGGATCGTCATCTGATCGTGTCCATCGCGGCCGGCGTCTCCTTGAAGCAGCTGGCCGACGGTCTTGGGGCGCGGCGGCGCTTGGTGCGCGTGATGCCGAACACGCCTTGCCTTGTAGGCGCCAGCGCGTCGGCGTACACTCCCGGCGAAGGGGCGACTGCCGACGACGCCGCCCTTGTTGAGCGACTGCTGAAAGCGGTCGGCGTGGCCTTCCGCGTACCTGAAAACCTTCTTGACGCCGTGACGGGCCTGAGCGGCAGCGGCCCGGCCTTCGTCTACCTGATGATCGAGGCGTTGTCCGACGGCGGCGTGCGCGTCGGCTTGCCGCGCGACGCCGCGACGGCGTTGGCGGCGCAGACAGTGCTGGGAGCGGCGAAGATGGTGCTGGAAACGGGATTGCATCCGGGTGTGCTGAAGGATCAGGTGGCTAGTCCGGGCGGTACAACGATCGCGGGGTTGCACGCGCTGGAGCGCGGTGGCGTGCGCGGCGCGATCATGGACGCGGTGGAGGCGGCGACGCGGCGGGCGACGGAACTGGGGAGGAGTTGATGCCTCATCCTTACGCGGGAAAGACTGTCGAGGAGATACTTGAGGATAAGAAGGCCAGTATACGCACTCCTCCCCTGGATCCCGGATCTCCAAGTTGGGACGATATTCTTTACCTAACATGGGAAGAAATCGACAAGCGGGCGCGCAGGCGCGAAATCGGCTTTCGGACCTTCCGAAAGCTGCTCACCGATGGGAGGTTTAACAAATGACCCAGGACCGATTCGACAAAGTGTTGAAGTTCCTGCGCGACCTTGATCGCATGAAAATCTATTACGAGTTAGCGCACTACATGGAGGATGGAATCTCGGTTGTGATTGCCGTGCCTGGACAGCGGTGGGAGGTGGACTTTCTCGAAGACGGGAGTGTGTACGTGGAGAGGTTCGTCAGTAACGGCCACATCGACGACGAGTCGGCCTTCATCGAGTTATTCGCCAAGTTCTCCGACGAAGAGGCTCCTGTCACCCATGACGCCACTGCCCGAACGTGAACGCATCTTAATCTTCGACTTCGGCTCGCAATACGGCCAGCTCATCGCCCGCCGCGTCCGCGAACAGAACGTCTTCTGCCAAATCGTGCGCCACGACCTGCCGGCCGCGCGCGTGGCCGTGCTGAAGCCGCACGGCCTCATCTTCTCCGGCGGCCCGGCCAGCGTCTACGCCCCCGGCGCACCCTTGTGCGATCCGAAATTGCTTGATCTCGGCATACCAATCCTCGGCATCTGTTACGGAATGCAGCTGGCCTGTCATCAACTTGGCGGCGAGGTCAAGCCGGCGCCGAGCCGTGAGTTCGGCCGGGCCGTCTGCCGCGTCCTCCAAGGCGACGGCCTATTTGCCGACGTGCCGTCGGAAACCGTCGTCTGGATGAGCCACGGCGATCAAGTGTCCACGGTCAACGGCGATTTCATCGCGCTGGCCGAAACCGATACCTGTCCTGTCGCCGCGATTCGTCACCGCAGCCGTCCGTTCTACGGCCTCCAGTTCCACCCCGAAGTCAGCCACACGCCTGAAGGCGGCCGAATCCTGCATAATTTCCTCTACAATATCTGCAGTTGTCAGGGTCTATGGAAGATCGGCTCGTTTCTTCAGCAGACGGTGGAAGAGCTTCGCCAGCGCATCGGCGACCAGCGCGTCATCTGCGGTTTGTCCGGCGGCGTCGATTCGTCGGTGACGGCGGCGCTGTTGCTCAAAGCGGTGGGGCCGCAACTCGCGTGCATCTTCGTAGACAACGGCTTGCTGCGTCAGGGCGAAGCGGAGGCGGTGCGGCGGACGTTCAAAGGTCATTTCCAGGCCGACCTGCACGTCGCGGAGGCCGCCGAGCGCTTTCTCAAGGCGCTAGAAGACATAAGCGACCCGCAGGAGAAACGGCGCCGCATCGGCCACGTCTTCATCGACGTTTTCAAGGACGAGGCCCGGCGCATTGTGGACGTGAAGTATCTGGCACAGGGCACACTTTACCCTGACGTGATCGAGAGCGGCGGCGCGGTGGACGGCCCGGCGCACAACATCAAGACGCATCACAATGTCGGCGGCCTGCCCAAAGAACTCGGTTTTGAGCTAATCGAGCCGTTAAAAGACCTCTTTAAGGATGAGGTACGCCGCCTTGGCGTGGAGCTGGGCCTGCCGGAAACGCTGGTGCAACGCCACCCTTTCCCCGGCCCTGGCCTGGCCGTGCGCTGCCTCGGTCCTGTCAACGCCGAGCGGCTGAAAGTGCTGCGTCAGGCCGACGCCATCCTGCTTGACGAGCTGAAACAGTCGGGATGGTACCGGCAGACTTCACAGGCGTTCGCGGTGCTGCTGCCGATCCAGTCGGTGGGCGTGATGGGCGACGGCCGCACGTATGAAAACGTGATCGCGTTGCGGGCCGTGCAGACCGACGACTTCATGACGGCCGACTGGTCGCGCTTGCCCTACGACTTGCTGGCGAAAATCTCGACGCGCATCATCAACCAAGTGGCGGGCGTCAACCGGGTGGTGTATGACATCAGCAGCAAGCCGCCGGCGACGATTGAGTGGGAGTGATGGCCGCGTTGTTTAGCCGCGACCCGAGGGGGAGCGCGGGGAAGACGCGCTTCCCTTCGGGTTGCGGCTAAACTGTCGGCGCTAGCGAGGAGAACCAATGCGTTTCACTAAGATGCACGGCCTCGGCAACGATTACGTCTACGTCGATTGCTTCAACCAACCGCCGCCGCGCGATGCCGCCGGCTTGGCCCGCGTCATCAGTGATCGCCATTTCGGCGTCGGCAGCGACGGACTAATCCTCATCGGCCCTTCCGAGCGCGCCGACGCCCGAATGCGCATGTTTAACGCCGACGGCAGCGAGGCCGAGATGTGCGGCAACGGCGTCCGCTGCGTCGCCAAGTACGTTTACGACCACGGCATCGCCGTCAAACCGCGCCTCACCATCGAGACAGGCAACGGCGTTCTCACCCTTGACCTCGACGTTAATAATGGCAAAGTCGAGCGCGTCACCGTGGACATGGGGCCGCCGATTCTGGAAGCCGACAAAATCCCGACCACGCTGCCAGGGCCGCGTATCGTCGATCAGTTTCTCGACTTTTCGGAAGGCCCCCTCAAACATAGCTTCGTGGAGGCTAACGGAGTAGATCCACGTCTGACTTGTGTTTCGATGGGCAACCCCCATGTCGTCATCTATTGCCCGGACGTATCAAAAATCCCTCTCGAACGAATAGGCCCGATGATTGAGACGGCCTCAATCTTCCCGGACCGCATCAACGTGCATTTCGTCCAGGTGCATTCACCCTCTGAAGTCACGATGCGAACCTGGGAGCGCGGCAGCGGCGTCACCCTCGCTTGCGGCACCGGCGCCTGTGCCGTGGCGGTGGCCGGCGTGCTGACTGGGCGTTCCGCCCGCCGCATTGTCGCGCATCTGCCGGGCGGCGACCTCGACCTAAACTGGTCCGAAGCCGACGATCACGTTTATATGACCGGCCCTGCCGTCGAAGTGTTCAGCGGCGAATGGCCGTCGTGAACTCCTCTTGCAACCGGATTGGGTGATCGCTATTGTGCCCGCTCCATTGAGCCTGAAAGACGAGGAACTTGAACCGCTCGACGTTCTGCCGGTGATGACCCGGTGGGTGCGGGGAACCCTGGTGGGTATTGCGCTGGGCTTGACGGCCCTCTTTGCCGTCGCCTCTTACCTCAATCCCTATCGGAGCGACGGTTCCGCGCGGCGCATGGAAACGCACATGCAGCTAGGGCTGCCGGAATGTACGTTCAAGAAAGTCACCAAATTGCCGTGCCCTTCGTGCGGCATGACGACGAGCTTCGCGCTGACGATCCGCGGCGACTTGACCGACGCTGTGCAAGCAAACTCCGTCGGCGTACTGCTGGCGCTGACGCTGTTGGCCGCCATCCCTTGGTGCATCGCCAGCGTGATCTGCCGGCGAACGATCTTCTTCCAGTCGGCGGAACGTGCGCTGATGGTGATCGTCATCGGGTTGTTGAGCCTGATGCTGGTGCGCTGGGCGATACTCGTCGGGCTGAAGGTTTGGTTCAAGTTGGACGGCTGGTTTTGAGTCTCATGCTCCCCTCTCCCCTGAGTACAGAGGAGAGGGGAGGAAGAAATAAGCCCCATCTCACGGAGGAGAGGCGATGAAGGCAATTCCGCGGTGGTGTTCGCTCGCCATCCTGGCCACGGCAGCGGCGCTCTGCGCCGGCTGTCAGGCGTCCACCTTGGCCTATTTCCTCTTCCCAGAGGCCAAGCACGAAGCCGAGATGAAGAAGCTCGCCTCCGAGGATAAGAAGGAAGTGCGCGTCCTCCTTCTTACCTATTCAACCAACCAGGAGACGCAGCCGGAATTCATTCAGGCTGATCGCCAGTTGACGGAGATTCTCGCCCAAAAGCTGCGCGAGATGTGCGAAGTCAACGGCGAGAATGTAACCATCGTCAACCCGCACAAGGTCGAGGAGTTCAAGAGCCGCCGCCCCAACTGGCAGCAGGAGCCGAACTTGACCGAGATCGGCCAGCAATTCAAAGCCGATTACGTCATCTACATCGAGATCGGCTCGCTCACGATGTACGAGAAACAGAGCCGTATCCTCTACCACGGTCAGGCAAACCTCTCGGTGCAGCTAGTGGACGTCCACAAGCCGGAAGAGACGCCGCTGCCGCGTCAGTTTTCCTGCATCTACCCCGACGCCAAGGGGCCGATCCCCATCGACGACATGCAGCCGGGGGAGTTCCGGCAGCAGTTCCTCGGCTATGTGGCCCTACGCCTCGGACGGTTCTTCACCGCCACCTCGATCCGCGATTCCTACTATGTGGAGTGATAAAGAGGTCGATGTTATGCCGGAACCGTTGGTCATCCGCTGCCGTGAGAATGGACCCTATGTTGTCCAGGGCGCCGTCAAAATCGTCGATCATTTGGGAAATGAGTTGATTCCACCGGCCGGCGGCAAGGCGGCGGTGGCACTGTGCCGCTGTGGGGCGTCGAAGACCAAGCCGTTCTGTGACGGATCGCATCGCGGCTTCGACGCGGCGACGGCGCCGCAACCGTGACTAGCAGACTTCGTTTCGCCTCTTACGTTGGCGGCTCCGGCGGCGTAGGGTCCACCCATCCGTCTGGCGGCGACAATACTTTGTCGATTTCGCTTGGACCCCAGGTATTCGGCTCGTATTCGTGAACCGGGACCGCCGTACCCAGCACTGGATCGACGATGCGCCACGCCTCTTCGACGTAATCCTCGCGGGCGAAGTTGGTGGCGTCGCCCTTCATGGCCGCGCCCAGTAGTCGCTCGTAAGCATCCATTTCCTTGGCGTTAGGGTGCTGGGCGGCCACTAGTTCCACCGGCTCACCGACCATTTCCTCTCCAGGCTTTCTGCTCATCGCGCCCAGCGCAATTGTCACATTTGGGCTGACGCGGAAGCGAAGGTAGTTCGGCGGCGGCGCCGTCGCGGAAAAGATCGCCGGCGGCTGGCGAAACCAGACGGTCGCCTCCGTGCAAGTTACGGGCAGACACTTGCCCGCCCGGATGAAGATTGGCACGCCATGCCAGCGCCAGGAGTGGATTTCCAGTTCCACAGCGGCGAAGGTTTCGACCTGCGAGTCGGGTGCCACGCCCTTTTCCTTGCGATAGCCGTTGAACTGGCCACGAACGACCTTATCAGGCCGCAGCGCCGGAATCGCCTTGAGAACCTTCACCTTTTCGTCGCGGATGGACTCGCTGTCCAAGACGGCGGGCGGCTCCATCGTCAAATTGACCAGGACTTGGAGGAGGTGGTTCTGGATCACGTCGCGGATGGCGCCGGCCTCCTCGTAAAAGACGCCGCGGCCCTGTACGCCGAAGTTCTCCGCCATCGTGATCTGGATGCTCTCAACGTAATTACGGTTCCAGACCGGCTCCAGGAAAGTGTTGGCGAAGCGGAAAAAGATCAGGTTCTGCACCGGCTCTTTGCCCAGATAATGGTCGATGCGATAGATCGCCGATTCATCGAAGTTACTCAGCAACGTCTGGTTGAGCGCTCGCGCCGATTCCAGGTCTCTGCCGAACGGCTTTTCGACGATGACGCGAGCGCCCTTGGCGCAGCTGGACTTGCCCAACTGTTCCACGACTACCGAGAACAGCACCGGCGGGATAGCGAGATAATGTGCGGGGTGTTCGGCCGCGCCGAGTTCCTTGCGTAGCGATTGGAATGTTGCGGGATCTTTATAATCGCCGTCTACATAGCGCAACAGGACGGCCAGCTTCTTGAACGCCGCCTCATCAACGCCGCCGTGCTTTTCGAGACTGTCGCGCGCCCGCTCACGGAATTGCTCGATGCCCCAGCCGGCTTTGGCTACGCCGATTACTGGCGCGTTGAGATTGCCGCGCCGGATCATCGCTTGCAGCGCTGGGAAGATCTTCTTATAGGCCAGGTCGCCGGTGGCGCCGAAGAATACCAGGGCGTCGGAGTGTATGCTGTCCATTGATGCGTCTCACTTCCATTACTGATCCCGTGCGAGAAATGCGATAGGCTAGCCGCCGGGTTTATCCCGGCGGACCGGACGGCGCGGCATAAAGCTCCATAGCGAGCAAGATAAGGAGGAACGCCTTCCGTAGGATTTAGTTACTTCAAAACTCATCTTTCGGGAAAGGAGTTCCTCGGTGATCGACTACCTTACGCGGCTGGCGGCGGTGCTGCAAGTGTAGATCACGACGACGACGGAGAGCTTGGGCGAAGCCACTGGCTCTATCCGGCGGCGAAGGCGTCTAACGGCCGCCGGCTTCGCGCAAACGCTGGTGTTCCGCTAAATGGCCCAGCCCAAGGCGTCCCGGGAGTCCTTCGCGGGTGTCGGACCTGTCGCTGCTAAAGGACATCCCGCTCAAGGAACTCAGTTACGACTCCAGGCCTGAGCGCGACGTTGCTATCCTGCGATCTATCAAACCGCTGGAGACGATCAACGACAAGCCGGCGGCGGAGTTCTGAAGGACGTGGATGGCAAGAAGCCGTAGCGGCCCCTGTTCCGTAACGGTCGCGGCTCGTAATGGTTGACTCGTAACGGTTGACAAGCCGCGACCGTCAGGGAGCGGAGCAACAGGAGGGCGTCCAATGGCCGAACTTTGGCGGGCCTGAACGAGCCGACGCGAAAACCCTGGACTCGCCACGGCAGCATACGATACGTTAACGACGAGCGACATCTAGCGGCCGCTATTCATTACGTTATAAATCGTCAGGGAGAAAAAATGGAAACCTACGAGGCGACAGAAGAACCGCGACCGTCCGACGAGCCGCGACCGTTAGGGAGCGAAGACGGTTCCACCGCTCCCTAACGGTCGCGGCTCGTAGGCGTTGTGTCATACCGCCTTGCCTGGAGTGACGACCATCGATTCCCCTTCATTCGACGACTTCTCCGCCTTGCTCGGCCGCAGCAAGCTGTTGCCGAACGAGGATCTGCCGGGCCTGAACCAACGTTGGCGGAGCGAGAGCCACCAGGCCGGCGCCGGCGTCGAGGATTACGCGCGTTGGCTGGCCGCGAACCAATACCTCACCGATTACCAGGCCGGAATCTTGTTGCGGGGCCGGGCCGGGCCATTCTTCCTCAACGAGTACAAGTTGCTCGACCGCCGGCGAGTCGCTGGGCAGCCCGGATTACATGGCTCCTGAGCAGGGCCGTGACGCGCACTCCGCCGATGGGCGCGCTGATATTTACAGCCTGGGGTGCGTTCTGTACCACTGTCTAATACTACAGCGCCCCCTGTA
>DHJA01000058.1:0-249 GCA_002404095.1 Planctomycetaceae bacterium UBA4732
CGCCCGCCTGACCCGCGGCGGACGCATGCCCGACGGCTCCCGGCGCCGCCGGAAGGCGAACGTCCTCTTCCTCAACGCCGAGGACGCCCTCGACGACACCCTCCGCCCGCGCCTCGACGCCGCCGGCGCCGACCTCGGCCGTGTGTTCTGCCTCGGCGGCGTGCAGGTAACCGATCATCAGGCGCGGCTCCTCTCCGCTCCTTACCAGCTGCCCTGCGACAGGCAAATGGTCAACAAAATCGCGGGAAT
>DHJA01000058.1:449-1279 GCA_002404095.1 Planctomycetaceae bacterium UBA4732
GCACGGCAGGCCGGGATTTGCTTGAAGGGCGGGTGGAAATGGGTAGGATTATCAGGCGTGGCGCTACAGAATCACTGGTTCGGCGACGGCAGCGGAGTCATCCCGTGGGTTCTTGTCGGCCAAGCATCTTTCTGTTACGGTGAGAGCGGTCGTGCTTGGAAGAAGCCGGAGTTGATATGGCTGCGGTAGCGTTGACTCCGCGCGTGCGGCTTGTGGCGGTTTGTGACCGTGTTCGGGAAAGCCATACGGAAGCCGGCGTGTACCACCTGCGAGGAGTTCGTCAGAAGATCGTGGCGCCGGCCTTTCCGTTCGCGCCCTCTCGACTTTGGTTGTTCTTGGTGCTTTCGAGTCATCGTCCCGGGATCTATCCCGGTTACGTCCGTGTGATCGACGAGGGGACCGACAAAGCCATTTTCTTCGCGCACTTGGCCCCGCATCCCCGCTTCGAGGCTAACGACGACGCCCTGGCGGCCGCGGCCCGGCTGAGGTGTTCTTTTCCGCATGAGGGCCGGTACACGGTGCAGGTCTGGTTTTACCAAGAGCAGGAGAGTGACGTCCTCAAGGCAGAGCTGCCCTTCTCGGTGACGAAGGAAGGTGACTAACTCATGAGAAAGAAGTCGTCTAAGAAAATGCTCGGGCCGACCCTTCAGGAATTCGAACTGGTTCCCGTGACCGATCCCGTTGAACGGGCGGCTCTCGACCGTCGGTGCAAGGCCGTCGAAAAAGCAATGGCTCTGGCCGAAAACGCCGGCAAGGGCAAATCAACCAAGCGGGAAAGCGCAAAGGGGACGTTGTGAGTTACGGAACCGTAAGTCACGACGTCCCCTTTC
>DHJA01000058.1:1417-3126 GCA_002404095.1 Planctomycetaceae bacterium UBA4732
GATAGAAGCGCCGCCAGGTCGGCGGACGTGCAGCCCTGGAAAAGCGCGCAACGGCGGGCCGGGATTTGCTCGCAGGGCGGGTGGAAATTGGGTAGGATTATCAGGCGCGGCGCTACAGAATCACTGGCTCGGCGTGGTCTTTCCCCACGGATCAGGCGGTGGTATCCTGAAGGGGTTGCCCACCACATCAGGGAGCATTTTATGTCCGCCACAATCAAGGCGCTCGGCTTGGAGCGGCTCAGCCCTGCCGAGCGCATCCTCTTGGCCGGTGAACTGTGGGATAGCGTCGCCGCGACACCGGGGATTTCTCTCCTTAGCGACGCGCACCGCGCGGACTTGCGGCGACGACTGGAGCAATATCGGGACGATCCGCTGGCCGGTTCGCCCTGGGAGGAAGTCAAATCGCGATTACTGGGGGGCGGATCGTGAGCCTCCGGGTAATCGTCAATCCGGCGGCCGAGGCCGACTTGAAAGCCGAATACGCCTGGTGCGAAGGGCGGCGGGCAGGCCAGGGTGCGGACTTTCTGTTGTGCGTCGAGGAGGTGTTCGAGCGAATCGGGCGGCAACCGGAGTGGTATGGAGAGGAGTTTGAGGAGCTACGGGTCGCGCCGCTACGCCGGCACCAGTATGCGGTGGCCTACCGGATCGATGCGGCGCAGGTCACCGTGGTGGCGGTGTATCACTTGGGGAGCGATCCCAGCAGGTGGCAATCACGGGCGTGAGGCAGCGACCTGCCGTCTCGTCTGAAAAACGGAAAGGGGAGGTTGTGAGTTACGGACCCGCAATTCTCGACGTCCCCTTTCTAGTGCTCGTGACCGCTTTCTTCCCTCGGCCCATTCCTTCCAAGGGCGGGCGCCGTTACCGGAGCGCCGCGCGCGGGTAACCGCTTATCTGGCGCGGCGCTGCTTCTCTCCGCTCCTTACCAGCGGCCCTGCGACAGGCGAATGGTCAACAACATCGCGGGAATGCGGCGCGATGGCTTCTGGGCGTCGCCCTAACTCCTTTGCTGGTTGATAGAGGCGCCGCCAGGCCGGCCGCCGTGCAGCCCTGGAAGAACGCGCACGGCAGGTCGGGGTTTGCTTGCTAGGCGGCTGGAAATGGGTAGAATTATCAGGCGCGGCGCTACAGAATCACTGGTTCGGCGACACGGGCGAGAACAGGGTCAAGCTCTTGACGCGGCGGCTTCCGTGCGGGAGGATAGGCGCATGGGGCTTCATAACCTTCGTCGGCAAGTCCAGGGATTTTTGTTCCGAAAGAGTATGCACGGATGAACGCGGCGCCGATTTGCCGGATCATTACGGTTCATACATTCCGGGGCGATCGAACCACCGCGTTCAGGCAACGTGTGTTCGGAGCGCTCGACGATGAGCGGAACGGTCGCGGTCCTGGCCCATCGAGAATCGATTGCTTGCTGTTTGCGGGACACACCGGCGTCTCCACCGATGCGGGCCGGCTGATCTACGGCTTCAACCCGAATGGCGGACCAGACCCGATCTGGCAAGTGATGCAACGGCTAAGAAGCGGAGACACCTACCCTGGCATCGTCCGTGACGATACGGCTGTGTTCACGGCCGCCCAACAACACGGTTTGGTCGTCCTGAGATTCGACGTCGCCCTGTCTCCGCCGAGCTTTCGGACAGTCCGGCGGCGGCTGACGGCCAAATCGAGCCCTAGTGCGAAAAGGGCGAGGAGACCTCGCCCCTACAGGG
>DHJA01000058.1:3254-3738 GCA_002404095.1 Planctomycetaceae bacterium UBA4732
TCTCCCCGCCCTTTTCGCACAGGCGCTTAGGCCTGCCGCTGCTTACCGGGCGAATGGATGAGTTCACTGCCGTCACCGGCGTCGCTGGGCAGGTGCGGCGCAGGTTCGGCGTGTGCATCTGACGGGAGAAGGACATGAGACAATCTCGACGCCTAAAGATACCGCCAGAAACCCAACTCGGACTGTTGGCGATGCGGTTCCGCAGTACGCGAGACGAATCGGAGCGCGACAAGGCGGCGGTAGAATATGAGCATGTCGTCGATAAGTTGATCGCAAGCGGCAAATGGGAAGAGATACCGACCTTTGAGGATATGCTACCCGATGAACGGATGCCTGAAGCCTTCTTCAAATTCTGGTCGATTCCTGCGCCTGGTAATCGAGACGGCCTGAATTGTAGAAAACGCTGAAGTAGGACGCAACCTGTCCGAATACGGAAAGGGGAATACGGAGAGGGGACGTTGTGAGTTACGGACCCGTAAGTCAC
>DHJA01000058.1:4052-4949 GCA_002404095.1 Planctomycetaceae bacterium UBA4732
TTTGCTGGTTGATAGAAGCGCCGCTAAGTCGGCGAACGTGCAGCCCTGGAAGAATGCGCACGGCAGGCCGGGATTTGCATGTAGGGCGGGTAGAAATGGGGTAGGATTATCAGGCGCGGCGCTACAGAATCACTAGTTCCGCGAAGCAGGGCGTCCGGATTTTGGTATACTGCGGATATGGATGCTTTACTCTCTCGAATCACGATCGATCCGGCGGTGTGCCACGGCAAGCCGTGCGTCCGCGGCCTGCGTTACCCGGTGGAGACGCTCCTGGAACTTCTCAGTTCCGGCATGACGATCGACGAGATCTTAGCCGACTATGAAGACCTGGAGCGCGACGACCTCTTGGCGGCCCTGACGTTCGCCGCCCGGCTGGCCAGGAGCCGGCGCCTCCAGCCGGTGACGCCGTGAACTTCCTCGTGGACGCGCCGCTGCCGCGACGGATGACCGCCTGGCTGACGGCGGCTGGCTGCGATGCCGTCCATACGTTGGATCTGCCGGACGGCAACCGAACGACCGACGAGCGGATCAGCGACGCGGCCGGCCGGGAGCAACGGGTGGTGGTTGCCAAGGACGCCGACTTCGTGTACTCGCATGTCCTCCGAGGTCGCCCGGCGAAGCCGCTGCTGATCTCGACAGGTAATATCAGCAACCGTGACTTGGAGGCGCTGGTGACGCCGCTCCTCCCAGGCATCATCCGGGAGTTGCAGTCGCATTCGTTCCTGGAACTGGGGCGAACTGGTCTTGTCATTCGTGGTTGAGGCGCGCCGAACATCTGGCGCGGCGCTGCTTCTCTCCGCTCCTTACCGGCTGCCCTGCGACAGGCGAATGGTCAACACAATCGCGGTACGCGGCGCGACGGCTTCTGGGTGCCGCCCTAACTCCTTTGCTGGTTGA
>DHJA01000062.1:0-2087 GCA_002404095.1 Planctomycetaceae bacterium UBA4732
GTTGATAGAAGCGCCGCCAGGTCGCCCGACGTGTAGCCCTGGAAGAACGCGCACGGCGGGCCGGGATTTGCTTGCAGGGTGAGTGGAAATGGGTAGAATTATCAGGCGCGGCGCTACAGAATCACTGGTTCGGCGGCAAGGTTCTCGTTATGAAGATCCGCACGCTGACGAGACGCGAAGTCGAAGCCGAGCCATATTCCATCTGGAACGCCTTCGTCAATTTGCTCGCGATGGAGCAATACCCGGACTTGACGCTGGAACAGCGAGCGGCGCATCTCGTTTTTTGGTACGAAAACGAGGTACAAAACGGTGGCCACCTTCAGTTCTTCGAGAATCGGGGAACGGAGCATCTGTCCGAGACGATCGAGGCGTTGGGTTTGCTGGGCGCGGCCTGCCAACAGCAAGTTTTGCGAGACGCCGGTGATTTGTGGTTGTCCCGCTTTCGTTCGAGTATCGAGTCAGTCGAAGAGTTTTGCGAGACCGCCCTTGATGGGGAGTTCGCGGCATTCGACACGCGATTTGGGGAATGCGATCCTCCGCTCCAGAAGAAACTGGAGGAATTCTTGAATCAGCGCCAGTCGTCGTTTGTCGTAGTCACTTGAAGGTTCAGCCGCCGGACGGAAAAGGGGTCGGGAGTCGATAATACGAAACATAATAACGTAATAC
The DNA here is from genome assembly GCA_002404095.1 of Planctomycetaceae bacterium UBA4732. GTDB lineage: Bacteria > Planctomycetota > Planctomycetia > Gemmatales > Gemmataceae > UBA4732. The sequence goes on from DHJA01000062.1 coordinate 667, forward strand.
TCAACATTCGCCCCTTTTTCGTCTGCATAGAATGCAATCATGGCTGAGCGAGTCTACATCGAGACGACTGTCGTGAGCTACCTGACTGCACGGCCCAACCGCGACGTGGTTATCGCCGGCCATCAGCAAGTCACGCACGAATGGTGGGACACGCGACGGGAAAGCTACGAGCTTTGCGTCTCGCAGTTGGTTCGTAAAGAGGCCGGGGCGGGTGATTCTCAAGCTGCTCAAGAACGCCTTGAGGCGTTGAAAACCATGACTCTGCTGGAGACCTCGGGTCAGGCGCTCGATTTAGCGAAGGAATTGATCCAGGCAGGCGCTCTGCCCACCAAGGCCGCGGACGATGCGTTGCATATTGCCGTCGCTGCCATGAACGGGATTCCCTATTTGTTGACGTGGAACTGCCGGCGTCTGGCGAACGCCACGATGCGGCCTTTGATCGAAAACGTGTGTGCGGGGAAGGGCCTCAAGGCCCCGATCATCTGCACGCCCGAAGAGCTTTTGGAGGCAAAGCCATGAACGATCCCATCGTAGATGAGGTTCGCCGCATTCGCGACGCCCACGCGGCGATGTTCAATTATGACCTCGATGCGATATTCCAAGACATCAAGGAGCAAGAGAAAAAGAGCGGCCTAAAGTTCGTTTCTTATCCCCCGCGCAGGACCGAGCCGAACCAGCCGCCGCAGCCGACCGGGGCCGCCATTTCGGTTTCTGGACCTTCAACGGTTGCTGAGGCGGCCCCGGCGGCTGAGCTTTAGCGTTCGGCGAAGAAACCAGCGACGCTATCCTCTCTGTTGGGTAGAATACACGCGGAGGTGTTCCATGATCCAAACAGTGGAGGCGGTCGTTGATGCTGCTGGTCGGGTCCAGTTGCTCGGCGAGGTCCACATCGAAGGCTCCCGACGCGCTCTGGTGACGGTACTTGAAGAACCGGCCGTAATGCCGGGCGAGGCCGCACTTCTTGCGGAAGCGGCCTTGGCGGTGGACTGGTCCCGACCGGAGGAGGACGCGGCGTGGTCTCACCTGCAGCCGGGGAAGTAGTCCTCGTCCCTTTCCCGTTCTCGGACCTGTCGCAATCCAAGGTGCGGCCGGCTGTGTGCCTTGCGGACGCCGGGCGAGGCGACTGGGTGCTGTGTCAGATTACCAGCAGCCCCTACGGGGATCCGTCGGCCGTACCCCTGGACGCTCCCGACTTTGCATCGGGCGGGTTGCTGGTGGCTAGCTTCGCTCGGCCGGGCAAGCTGTTTACCGCTCACGCTGGGTTAATGGTCCGCTCAGTCGGCGTCCTCGCTCCGACTGCGTTCGGGCGGGTGCTGACGGCGATTGTGGGGGTATTCCAACTGCCCGCGAGTTCTTAACGCCGAGAAAACGGAAAGGGGACGTTGTGAGTTACGGATCCGTAAGTCACGACGTCCCCTTTC
>DHJA01000062.1:2294-6580 GCA_002404095.1 Planctomycetaceae bacterium UBA4732
CACGGCAGGCCGGGATTTGCTTGCGTGGCGGGTGGAAAGGGGTAGGATTATCATGTGTGGTGCGGTGGAATCACTGGTTCGGCCCGCAGGGCCGGCCCCTGTTCCCATCAACTCATGCATCGGGTATACTTCCTACATGCCGCTATCCGTTGTTGAGGACCGTTCAATGACAACCGCGACCATAAAAGACGAAGCGCGTCGGCTAGTCGATCGCCTCCCGGAACACGCCACTTGGGAAGACCTTCAATATCAGATCTATTTCCGCCAAGCGGTCGAGGCGGGACTGAAGGACTCGCGCGAGGGCCGTGTAGTGCCGCTGGAAGAGGCCCGGCGACGGTTCGGGTTGGGTGCGCCATGATCGTGAACTGGACCGAGGCGGCGCTAGCCGATCTGCGGGCAATCGAAGCGTACATTGCCCGGCATTCGCCGCAATACGGCCGCGGCATGGTTGAGCGAATCTTCGCCCGCACGGGGCAATTGGCGGATTTCCCGCAATCGGGAGCAGTGGTTCCAGAATACGAAGAAGATTCCTTGCGGGAGTTGTTTGAGAGCCCATATCGGATCGTGTATCGTGTTTACCAGGATCGGGTCGATGTGGCGGCTGTGGTTCACGGGGCCCGGCGAATGCCGCGGGGTTGTGAAGCCTTGGCCGAACCAGCGGCTCCAGGGGCCGAATGTCGCCCTGGCGCGGCGCTGCTTCTCTCCGCTCCTTATCAGCTGCCCTGCGACAGGCGAATGGTCAACAAAATCGCGGTATGCGGCGCGATGGCTTCTGGGCGTCGCCCAAACTCCTTGGCTGGTGGATAGAAGCGCCGCCAGGTCGGCGGACGTGTAGCCCTGGAAAAACGCGCAAAGCCAGGCCGGGATTTGCTCGCCGTGACGGGTGGAAATGGATAGAATTATCAGGCGCGGCGCTACAGAATCCCTGGTTTGGCGGCTCTCGTGGTCCGTTCTGAAGGAGTCGATCATGCGGTCTTGCTTGGCGATATCTATGACCCTGTTATCCTACCTAGCGGCAGGGAGCGGACGCGCCTCCTGCCCGCAAAGTAACAGTCCCACACCCTCGAACAAAGTCGGCCCAGCAGACGTCGCCCCAGCAAAACCTCGTGATAAAGAGCAGGACGCCAGCGAAAAGCAGCCTTCCGAAAGAACCGAAGGAAAGCCCAAGACAGCGGCCGAGCAGTACAAGGACTTGGCGAACGAGTCCAATCAGGCCCTGGGTAAGCTCTCGGCGGCCTTGGAGCGGGCGAAGACCGAGGAAGAGAAAAAGGCCCTTACCAAACAGTTCCAAGAGCTTCGCGCCGTCTACGCCAACCGCTTTCTGGAGCTTGCCGCGAAGAATCGCAAGGACCCAAGTGTCGTCAAGGTCCAGGACATAGAAGGGAAGGAACGGGGCGTCCCAGCCAAGTGGCTCGCCCTGGTGTGGTTCACCAGTAACGCCGACCCCGAGAAGGATCGGGCGGGGTTCGACAAAGCAATCAAAATCATTTTTGATGACTACGCTCAGGAGATTATGATCACTGGCGTACTCACGAATGGCAGCCTAGTAAGAGCCGCGGAGCGCCTGCCCGATTTCGAGGACCGGCTGCGCTCCATCGCCGAGAAGCACCCCAGACCCCAAGCAAGGGGCGCGGCCTGCCTTGTCCTTGCTCAACACCTGATACGGCAGATCGAGCATCGTGTTGAGGGCAAGGATTCGGTCAAACTCACCAAGGAAGCGACGGAGTTGCTGGAGCGGGTGGTTGAGCGGTATGGCGACCTCCCGTACGTCAATATAGATGGCGTCGGCTGGGTCACGCTTGGCCCCGCCGCGAAGGAAGAATTGGCGACCCTACGCAGATGGGTCGAACTGATCGGCAAGACGGCGCCTGACATTGACGGGGAGGACGTCGACGGCAAACCGATGAAGCTCAGCGCCTTTCGCGGCAAGGTAGTGGTACTCAGCTTCTGGTTCTCCGACTGTTCCCCCTGCCGGAAGATGATCCCCGACGAGAAGGCGCTGGTGAAGCGCCTGGAAGGCAAGCCGTTCGTGCTGCTTGGCGTGAACAACGACAAGGACCGTGACAAGGCGAAGGCCTTGGTGGACAAGGAGGGCATGAGCTGGCGCTCGTGGTATGACCTCCCTGCGCGCGGGTCCATCGCCGACCGCTGGGGCGTCGAGGGCTGGCCGACGGTCTTCGTCCTGGATCACAAGGGGCTGGTCCGCTACAGAGGGGCGTTGAGGGTTATCGACGACACGGCAGAAAAGAGCTTGGAGGAAGCTGTGGAGGCGCTGTTGAAGGAAATCGAGGCGAAGAAATGATAACGCAGTTTGTCTGCCGGCTAAAAAAGCAAATAAACGGAAAGGGGACAGCGTGAGTTACGGACCCGTAAGTCACTATGCCCCCTTTCCTCGTACTCGCGTGAAGGATCAGCATGGAGTCGGTCTACCTGGAAACAACGTTCATCAGCTACTTGGTCGCTCGCCCCAGTCGTGACCTACATGTCGCCGCGCACCAACAAACGACGCAGGAATGGTGGGCCAATCGACGTAGCGAGTTTGAGTGCTTGGTCTCCCAGGTCGTCATTGACGAAGCCTCAGTCGGCGATCCCTCGGAAGTACAAAAGCGACTCGCGATCCTAGGCGGCCTGCCGTCCCTTGACGTCACGGTAACCGCTGAACTATTGACTCGGACTATCATGGCTGCTGGCATCCTTCCGCCCCACGCTTTTCCTGACGCCGCACATGTTGCCGTGTCAGCGGTTCACGCCGTTGACTATCTGCTAACCTGGAATTGCAAGCACTTGGCAAACGCACAGATCGCGCGGAGAATAGCAGTGGTGTGTGAGAAGCAAAGCCCTCGGATGCCCATTATCTGCACGCCCGAAGAACTCATGGGAGCATAGCATCATGTGGGAAGACCCTATTGTGGCGGAAGTCCACCGAACCCGCGAAAAGCTAGCAGCGCAATTCAACTTTGACGTCTCGGCATTCTTCGCGGACCTTCGCAAGCGTCAGGCCGCGCTAGGCGGAAGGCTGGTGCATCCGAAAAAGCGAGCCGAACCAACGGCTGAAGCTGACCGGGGCCGCCATTCTGGTTCGCCGGAGTCCACATCCTCCGAGGCGACCCCGGCAGCTTAGACGTACCGTTCGGGTGCAGCTGGGAAAGGAGAAAATCAAAGGTGTCAGGAGTCTTTGATCGCTTAGAAGGGGCCAAACACCTTTGAATTCTCCGCCTTGAAGATGCGTTGAGTCGTCGCTTGCGATAGAATGTGGATCGATGAAACCGACTGTTTACGTCGAGACAACTGTGCCAAGTTACCTGACGGCGTGGCCGAGTCGTGATTTGGTGCGCGCAGCGCACCAGCAGATTACGGGTGAATGGTGGAGCCGCCGAGACGAGTTCGACCTGTACTCGTCGCGGTTGGTGGTGCAAGAATGCCAAGGAGGCGACGCCCAAGCGGCAGCGGCTCGGCTCGCGGCATTGGCCGGGATACCGCTGCTTCAGCAGGGGCCGGAAGTGAGTGCGTTGGCGGAAGCATTGATGCGGGACGTTCCGTTGCCGGAGAGAGCCGCGGCGGATTCGCTTCATATCGCGACGGCGGCAGTGCATGGCATGAAGTATCTTCTGACTTGGAATTGCACCCACATCGCCAACGTGGTTCTGCGTCCTCAGATTGAAGCGGTGTGCCGCGCGGCAGGATTCGAGCCGCCGCTGATTTGCACGCCGGAGGAACTCTCCTAGGAGATTGAGCCATGATCGAAGATGACGTGATTCGCGGGGTGCGCGCGGCGCGCGAGGAATACGCTCGGCTGCACGGCTTCAATATCCGTGCCATGGTCGCGGACCTTCAGGCCCGAGATTCGGCGGGAGATTGGCTCGTCGTCAGTCGGCCCGCTCGGCGTCCCCACTCGACCGATTCGCCGGAACAAACGCTACAGACGGGGGCCGCTGTCAGGCGTTGCGTGGTATGAAGGTTTCTCACGCCCTTCGCCGACTCAGGGTGTGCCAACCATCCCGATTGCACAACCTCTCCCTTGCTTCTGCATTAGGGTACCACCCCGGCTTACGTTTTCTCGAAGCGCGCACGCAACCCCACTCGCCTTTATTTGCCCCCCGCTCTCATAGTCTCTCACCAGCATCCATAATCCCCTCCTCATATCCCCATTCGGCATGATACACTTGGGTGGCTCTGTCCACACCGCCCCGGAGGACCGCCCATGCCCCTCGACGACCCCGCCTGTTTCCGCCTGGACCGCAGCATCCCGGTTCGACCCATCCACTGGCTGTGGCGGCCGTACCTGG
>DHJA01000176.1:0-1875 GCA_002404095.1 Planctomycetaceae bacterium UBA4732
CCCGCCGTGGGGGGGGGGCGGGGAGACCCCGCCCCTACGGAGGAGCGCCGGTGGGGCGGGGGTTCCCCGCCCTTCTGGGACAGAATCTAAGAGGCTTCCCCGCCCTCCTCGGCGGGAGCGTCGAAGCGGATGGCCGGGAGGTCGAACACCGCGCGGCGCAGAGCCTGTTCCCAGTTCTGATGAATCTCGCGCAGGTCCGGGTCCTTGGCGTAGAAGCGGCGATGGCGCGTGACGCGCAGCTCGTCGGCGCGGTACAGGAGCAGGTCGATAGGCGGACCCACCGTGACGTTCGACCGCATGGTCGAGTCCATTGAGATGAGGGCGTATTTGGCGGCCTCCTCCAGCGTCGTCCGTTCGTAGCGCACCCCGCGGTCGAGGATGGGGCGGCCGTACTTGCTCTCGCCAATTTGCAGGTACGGCGAATCCTCCGTGGCGGCCAGCGGGTTCCCTTGCGGATAGATGAGGTATAAGTTCGGAGGCTCACGGCCGACTTGTCCGCCGAGCAGGAGGTTGATGTTGAAGCGAAATTCGTCTTTCACCAAGGCGTCGCGGTCCAGGTCGGAAACACGCCGGACTTGCTCACCGAGGACGCGAGCCGCGTCGTACAGCGACGGGGCGACGGCCAGCCCCCGCCCCTGGTCGAAGTCGCGCCGCAGCAGCGTGACCACCGACTGGGTCAGCGACAGGCTGCCGCTGGTCAGGACAACAAAGACGCGCTCGCCGGGCGTTACGAACGTATGCATCTTACGGCATATGTTCACCTGATCGAAACCGGCGTTGGTGCGCGAGTCGGAAGCCATCGCCAGCCCGTAGCGGGTCACAATGCCCAGACAGCACGTCATAGGTCGTCTCTTCCACGTCCGCGGGGTCTTGGTAAATCCACTCAATTATCGTACCGTTTGGTTGATACGCCGCCAGTAGAACTTTGAATAGCGTCTCACACAGTTGGCGCCAGAGTTGCTCGCGATAGGAAATCGGCATCCCCCTTGCCGGGAGGAGCAGGCATGATCATCCGTCTCGGTTATGAATTGATTTTTGAGGCGCCGGCGCCGACCCCTATGTTGTTGCTGCTGTCCACCCACCCTTCCCGCGCCGCCAGCCACTTGGAGCCAGACCGCCTGCGCGTTGAGCCGGAGGTGCGGCGCGAGGATTTTGTGGACCGCTTCGGCAACCTTTGCACCCGCGTCGTCGCCCCGCCAGGGCGCGTGCGGTTCTGGAACGACACGCGGGTCCAAGACTCCGGTGAACTCGACGCAGCCCGCCCGGACGCCGTCCAGCTGCCCGTGGAGGACTTGCCCGCCGATGTCCTGACCTATCTGCTGGCCAGCCGTTATTGCGAGGTGGATTGCCTTTCCGACATCGCTTGGAGCCTATTTGGCAACGCGCCGACGGGGTGGGGCCGGGTGCAGGCCGTGTGCGGATGGGTCCATGACAACGTCCGCTTCGGCTACGCCTATGCCCGCCCGACCAAGACGGCCCACGACGTATACACCGAGCGGACAGGGGTTTGCCGGGATTTCACTCACCTGGCCATCACCTTTTGCCGCTGCATGAACATCCCGGCTCGTTACGCCACCGGCTACCTCGGCGACATTGGCGTTCCGGTGGACGGCGCGATGGACTTCAGCGCCTGGTTTGAGGCGTTCCTGGGCGGCGAGTGGTACACATTCGACGCCCGGCACAACACGCCGCGCATCGGCCGCGTCCTCATGGCCCGCGGGCGGGACGCCGTGGATACGGCCCTGACCACTTCGTTCGGGCCGACCACCCTGAAGCAGTTCACAGTTTGGACGGACGAAGTCCACGCGGAGGAGGGAGTAACTTTTGATTCTGACAATCGTCAGGGGCAGGGCGGGGAAACCCCGCCCCTACGCC
>DHJA01000176.1:1978-3727 GCA_002404095.1 Planctomycetaceae bacterium UBA4732
GTAGGGGCGGGGGTTCCCCGCCCTGCTCTCGTGAGTCGGCGCGCAAGTTGCTCTTACATCTTGTTCCTCTAAAGCCATTGTGCCGGCCGATGAGCGGGACCGCCTGTTTATGCAGGGGATCGGACCTCGTTCGCTCTTGAGCCGGATGCGGTTCGTTGCCACGAGACTGAGCAGGGCGCCTAATAAGGCGGCAGTCCGACATGAAAAAAGGCGGCCCTTCGTGGTTGGAAGAGGCGGCGAAATGAGCGATGCGACGGCGACCTCTGGGCCTGTCGGCGACGACCTCTTCCGCGGCTACAAGATCGGCGCGGTGTACGACGAAATGTTCGAGAGTCCAGGCCGCCCTCGGCCTCATTACCAGGCGCTCCACCGCCGCCTCCAGAGTCTCACGCCCGAGGACTGCCGACGCCGCAAGGCCATGACCGACCTTTCCATGCGCCAGGATGGAGTCGGCTTCACGGTCTACCGGCAGGAAGAGGGCATCGAGCGCGTTTGGCCCATGGACCCGGTGCCGCGCATCATTCCCGCGGCCGAGTGGGAAACCCTCGAAAGAGGTCTGGTCCAGCGTCTGACGGCCCTGAACCTGTTTCTAAAGGACGTCTACCACGACCAGCTCATCCTCCGAGACGGCGTCGTGGACCCTCGCCTGATCTTCGAGGGAACCTACTTCCGCCGCGAGTTTATGGGCGCGACCGTCCCGCGCGACATCTACATCCACGTCTGCGGCACCGACCTGATCCGCGACGCGGACGGACGCTACTTCGTCCTTGAGGACAACGGCCGTACCCCGTCGGGAGTGAGCTACATGCTTCAGAACCGCCAGGTTCTGAAGCGGGTTTTCCCGCAGATTTTTAACCAGTACGACGTCCGCGCCACCGAGGACTACCCGGCCGCGTTGCTCGACGTCCTCAAGCACATCGCTCCCGGAGGCCGGCCCGACCCGACCGTGGTGCTGCTCAGCCCCGGTATGTACAACTCGGCCTACTTCGAGCATACCTTCCTGGCGCAGCGCATGGGAGTGGAGCTGGTCGAGGGCCGGGACCTCGTGGTCGATCAGAACCGCGTTTTCATGCGGACCACGCTCGGCCGCGCCCGCGTGGACGTGATCTATCGCCGTATCGACGACGACTACCTCGACCCGCTGACGTTCCGGCCGGACAGCACCCTCGGCGTGCCGGGCCTGGTCAACGCCTACCGTGCCGGCCACGTCGCGCTTGCCAACAGCATCGGCACAGGCATCGCCGACGACAAAGGCGTCTACCCCTTCGTCCCGGATATGATCCGCTATTACCTTAAACAGGACCCCGTTTTGCCAAACGTTGAGACGTTTCGGCCGCTGGTCCCCAGCCACATGAGCCACATCCTGGCCAACCTCGACAAGCTGGTGGTCAAGACGGTCAACGAGTCGGGCGGTTACGGGATGCTCATCGGGCCGGCCTCCACGGCGGCGCAGCGCGCCGAGTTCGCCGCCGCGGTCCGCGCCCGGCCGCGCGACTTCATCGCCCAGCCCACCATCGCCTTGTCGCAGCACCCAACGTTCGTGGACGGCCGGCTCGAAGGCCGGCACGTGGACTTGCGGCCGTTCGTGCTGTGCGGCGAGAAAATCGTCGTCGTGCCTGGCGGCCTGACCCGCGTCGCCCTGCCGCGCGGCAGCCTGGTCGTCAATAGCTCGCAGGGGGGCGGCAGTAAGGACACTTGGGTTCTCGCCCGGTGAGTCGGTCGATTGTTTCGTTTAGCCGCGACCCGAAG
>DHJA01000176.1:3756-5806 GCA_002404095.1 Planctomycetaceae bacterium UBA4732
GCGGGGAGACGCGCTCCCCTTCGGCTCGCGGCTAAACCGCGGAGAATGCGCCTCATGTTGAGCCGTGTCGCCGACGCCCTGTTCTGGATGAGCCGCTACCTCGAGCGCGCCGAGCACGTGGCCCGGCTGCTTGACGTCTGCTTCCACCTGGAGCTGGACCTGCACGGCGTCTTGGCGGGGCCGCACGAGCTGCAATGGACCAGCCTCGCCGCCATCCTCCAGCAGCAAATGCCGGAGCAGACCCAGGCAGCCGCTTCGCCGCAGGCCGCTATCACCCACTGGCTCACCTTTGATTTGGAGAACCCCGGCAGCATCATGAGTTGCGTCTCGCGGGCGCGGGCCAACGCCCGCAGCGTGCGCGGCACAATCAACTCGGGAATGTGGCGCGAATTGAACATGCTCCACATCCAGTTGAGCGACCCAGGCTTTAGCCGCCAGGCCGTCGAGTCGCCGCACGAGTACTACCAGGCCGTCGAGCGCGGCAGCTGCCTGTTTCAAGGCGTCTGCGACGCCCCGCTGAACCACGACGAAGGCTGGCAGTTCATCCAGCTCGGCAAGCACCTGGAACGGGCCGAAAAGACATTGCGTATCCTGGACATCCAGTATCATCTGCTGCACGACCTCGACAGCCCGGAAGACTTGCCGCTCGCCAACCTCCTGTGGGGCGCCGTCCTGCGCAGCTGCCGGGCCTACGAGGCCTACCAGCGGATCTACGTCGGCCGCATCGAGCCGGAGCATGTCGTCGAGTTCCTACTGCTGCACCCGCATTTCCCGCGTTCGGCGCGCTATTGCCTACAGTCGGCGTCCGATGCGCTGGCGGCGATCGAGGGGCTGGCCCCGGGCCGGAAACTCAGCGAGGCCGACCGCGAGCTGGGCTTGGTACTCGGCGAACTGCGCTACCGCGAGCTGGAACAAATCATGACCGGCGACTTGCACGAGTTTTTGGGCGGCCTCCAGAAACAATGCGGATTGGTGAGCCGGGCGTTGCAGCGGCGCTACTCCCTCCGCTGAACCACGAGAACAAGGCGGGCAAAGCGATGATCCTCGAAGTTCAGCACGAAAGTCGATTCACCTACGCGGAAGCGGTGGAGGAAGCCGTCGCCGAGATGCGCATGGAGCCGGTCAGCGACGACGACCAGAGCTGCCGGTCCTTCCACCTCGCCGTGACGCCGGCGACCGAAGTCTACCGCTACCAGGACGGCTTCGGCAACCGCGTCCACCACTTCAACGTGCTGGGGACGCACGACCAGGTCCGCATTCTGTCCGCCGCCGTCGTGGAGACGCACACGCGGCCGCGTGCCCTCGCCGCCTGCCGGGACGCCTACCCGCTCGACCCCAGCCGCCTGGGGTTGGACGAGTATGATTTCGTTCAATTCCGCGGCCCCGTCCGCCCTTCGGCGCGACTCGCCCCGGTCCTCGACGCGGTGCGGCCGCGCGCCGGTGCGCCGCTGGGAGAACTCGTCCTGCGCGTCAGCCGCTACATCCACGACCACTTTGAATACGCCCGCTATGTGACCCTGGCCAGCTCGCCGGTGGACGACCTGCTGGAACAAGGCAAGGGCGTCTGCCAGGACTTCACCCACCTGATGATCGCCGTGTTGCGATCGTTCGGCGTGCCGGCCCGCTACGTCAGCGGCTACATCCACCGGCCCAATAGCGAGTCGCAGAGTCACGCCTGGTGCGAGGCGTGGCTGCCGGCGCTGGGGTGGGTTGGGGTTGATCCAACCAACGACTGCCCCGTGACGGAGTACTTCATCAAAGTGGCGGTGGGCCGCGACTTTACCGACGTGCCGCCGAACAAAGGGGTCTACCGCGGCCGCGTCCAGGAGGGCATCCACGTGCGCGTGGAGACGCGCGAACTCGACTCGCTGCCGTCGCTCTCGTGGCAAGAGCAGTTGCCGCCCTTGAACGTCCCACTGACAGCCATCCGCCCTTTACCGCGCCCAACCGCGGAATCCCACCCAGAATGCCAGCAGCAATAGGAAGGATCCGAAGCGGCTGGTCGATTAGACCGCGTTCCCCTTATTTCGACTGTAACCGTTTTTCTTGG
>DHJA01000082.1:0-18022 GCA_002404095.1 Planctomycetaceae bacterium UBA4732
TACGCGACCCGGCTCGCCAAGAGGTACACGCCAGGCAGGTGCGACATGCGACGTATGAAGAGCGGCGGCGGCTGGGCGGCGGTGCTGTACACGCTGCGCATGGCCAACCGCGTGGGCTGGTGGCAACTCTGGAAGGCCATGTCCTCGCGGAACGCCTGCAAGACCTGCGCGCTGGGCATGGGCGGCCAACAGCGGCGGTATGCGCAACGAGGCCGGCCATTGGCCGGAGGTCTGCAAGAAGTCGCTCCAGGCGATGGTCGGCGACATGCAGAAGGGGCTGGAGCCTGCCTTCTTCGCCAAATACTCCATCGCCCAACTGCGCAGCCTCTCGCCGCGCGAGTTGGAGTGGTGCGGCCGGCTCACCGCGCCGCTCTACGCCGGGCCGAGCGACACGCACTATCGCGTCGTCGAATGGGACTTCGCCCTCGACCGGCTGGCGAAACAGCTCCGCGAGGTAGCCCCGGATCGGCACTTCTTCTACGCCTCCGGCCGGTCGTCCAACGAGGCGGGCTTCCTCCTCCAACTCTTCGCCCGCGTCTGGGGCACGAATTACGTCAACAACTGCTCCTTCTACTGCCATCAGGCCAGCGGCGTCGGCCTCGGCGGTTCGATCGGAACCGGCACGGCCACCGTCTCGCTCGAAGACGTTGAAAACACCGATCTCTTTTTTCTCATTGGCGGCAATCCGGCCTCGAACCACCCGCGCATGATGCGCACGCTGATGAACATTCGCCGGCGCGGCGGCCACGTGATCGTCATCAACCCGGTCAAGGAACTCGGCCTCGTCAACTTCAGCGTACCGTCGGACGTATGGAGTCTGCTGTTCGGCTCGAAGATCGCCAACCTCTACGTCCAACCGCACATTGGCGGCGACATCGCTTTGCTGAGCGGCGTGGCGAAGCTCGTCCTCGAACGCGGCGCGGCCGACCGAACCTTCATCGCCGAGTCCACGGAAAGTTTCGACGACTACGAGCGCATGGTGCGGGCGACGACGTGGGAGGAGATCGAACGGCTCTCCGGCGTGGGCCGGCCGGATATTGAGAAGATAGCGGACCTTTATTGTCGGGCGAAAAGCGCCGTCTTCGGCTGGACAATGGGTATTACGCACCACGACCACGGCGTCGCCAACGTACAGTCGATTGTAAACCTGGCGCTGCTGCGCGGCATGGCGGGCCGGCCGAACTGCGGCTTGTTGCCCATCCGCGGTCATAGCAACGTGCAGGGCGTCGGCTCGATGGGCGTGGCGCCGGCCCTAAAGCAAAAGGTGCTGGACAACCTGGAATCGTACCTTGGCGTGAAGCTGCCGACCGCGCCGGGCCTCGACACGATGGGCTGCATGAAAGCCGCCGACCGCGGCGAGATCCGCGCCGCGTTCTGTCTGGGAGGCAACCTCTTCGGCAGCAATCCCGACTCGAAATTTGCCGCTAAAGCGATCTCCAAACTCGATCTTATCACTTATCTCAGTACCACGTTGAATACTGGCCACGCCTGGGGCCGGGCGCGCGAGACGCTGATCCTGCCGGTACTGGCGCGCGACGAGGAACCGGAGCCGACGACGCAGGAATCCATGTTCAATTACGTGCGCATCAGCGACGGCGGCCCTGCCCGGCTGCAAGGCCCACGCGCCGAGGCCGACGTGGTGGCGTCGTTGGGCGAGCGGGTGTTGGAATCGAAGCCGGTCGATTGGACCGCGATGCGGAAAATGTGCGGCGTCCGCCAGATGATCGCCAAGATCATCCCCGGCTACGAGCAAATGGAAGCTGTGGATCAGAGTAAAAAGGAGTTCGCGGTAGGCGGTCGTATCCTCCACGCGCCGCGCTTCCATACGCCGTCGGGCCGAGGTAAATTCCACGCGCATGCCGCGCCACCGCTTCGTGGCGCCGCTGGCCAGCTGCGCATGATGACGGTGCGCGCCGAAGGCCAATTCAACACGGTCGTGTACGAAGATACGGACATTTATCGTGGGCAGGACCGTCGCAACGTGATCTTGATGAGCCGCGAGGACGTGGAACGCCTCGGCCTTTGCACCGATCAGCGGGTGACGGTACGCAGCGAGGTGGGATCGCTGTCGAACATTTTAGTGCGTATCTTCGACATTCGCGCGGGCAATACTCTGATGTACTTTCCGGAGGCGAACGTCCTGGCGCTGACCACCACCGACCCGCAATCGAAAACGCCGGCGTTCAAGTGCGTCCTTGTCACCGTCGAGCCGGCAGGAGCGGACGACGAGGTTGCCGTGGCGCGGGCGGCGGCCCGACGACCGCTGGAGCTGGTGCGGACGTAGGCGTCCGGCAATACAACAGCGTCTATGGAACAAGATCGGAACGATCCGCCCGCCCTCGTGCGATTCGGCCAATTCCTGATGCGTCCGCGCGTCCGCGCCGTTTTGGCGTGGGCTGCCATCTGCATCGTCGCCGTCCTCTTTTTCTACTACGCCTGGACGGGCTACGACCGGCCCAACCACCCAGAAGGCAACATCGGCCACGTTTACATCGACTTCTCCGGCCAATGGCTCATGGGCCGCATGTTGGCCCGCGGCGAAGGCCGTTTCCTTTACAATAAGGCTCATTTGGGCCAAGCGATTCAGGACGCCTACCAGCCCCACGACGCTGAAATGATCGACAGCTGGTTGATCGAAGAAGAGGGTACGGGCGTCGGCGGCCCGCTTTACCCGCCGATACACGCGTTTCTTTTTTACCCATTGGGCCTAATGCAGCCGCAACCGGCTTATCGACTCATTCAATGCCTTAACTTCTTGCTGACATTTGTCATCGGTTTTCTCGCCCGGAAACTGACGCGCGGGCGCCTCTGGGCGTCCGTAGCGGTCGGCGTCTTGCTGGGGTTCCCCGGCTATGGCGGCGCCATCTCTCTAGGACAGAATTCGTTGTTGAGCCTGGCGCTGCTTCTGCTCGGCTGGCTCTTGATGGACAGAGGCCGGCCGTGGTTGGGCGGCGCCGTGTGGGGTCTGCTCGCGTTCAAGCCGGTGTGGGCGGTTTCCTTCTTCCTGGTCCCGCTGTTGATGCGTCGCTGGCGCGTGTGCGCCGCCATGGCGCTCACCGGCTTGGCTTTGGTGCTATTAACGCTCCCCTTTGTCGGCTGGCACACCTGGCTCGACTGGCTGGCGGTCGGGCGCATCGCGTCGGCCCACTACACAACCGACGAAACCTGGATCTTCCTCAGCCGCGACTTACAGGGCGTCCCGCGCCGCTACCTTCTCCATTTCATCGACGGCATTGCGACCGATGAGAACCGGCTATTGGTGAACCGTCTCGGCCTTGGCCTGTGGCTAACGGTCGCGGCCTTGACGGTGCTTATCGCCCTCTGGCGCTGGCGCCGGCCGGCGGGGTTTTCGGGGACGCCAGGCGCGTTCCTGCTGCTGGGCGCGTGGCTGAGTTGCTTTCACTTCATGTATTACGACGTGCTGCTGGCGGTGCTGCCTGTATATCTACTCTTGGACGATAATTTTGGGGCGAGCCGGGGGCGTAAGCCCCCGGAGTTTCATGCAGTCGCTGGTACTATCTCCGGGGGCTTACGCCCCCGGCTCGCCTTGTTAGCTCTTTTGTTCCTCGTGCCCCATACGGCCGACGGCATCGACTACCTCGTCACCAACGGAAAACCGATATTCCACTCGCCGCCATTCGACACTTTTTGTCTGTTGGCATTGTGGGCGTGGTGCGGCTGGCAGTGGTTGCGACATCCGATCAATCCAACGGCCGTCGCAGGATGAGCCGCGTCGCCTCCGGTCGGCATAGGAAGCGGACCGGATGGTCGCCGCCCAGACCACGGCTAACGTGCAACAGTGTCGGCGCCTCGTCGAAAACGCCGCAGTCGTAACGCCGGCCATAACGACTCGGCACCAAGATCGAGCCGATTACCGGCAACCGAATTTGACCGCCGTGGACGTGGCCGGACAACATAAGATCGACGCCGGCCCGTTGCGCCCAACGAATGTTGTCCGGCGTATGGCTCAGGCACAGCCGGAACGGCCCCGCCGGACACGCGCTCAAATCGGGCGCCGGAGGAAACCACGGCGATTCCTGGCCGATCACCACCAGCGGTTCGCCGCGCACGTCGAGCTGTTCCCAGCTGTTGCCGAGGACGTGCATACCGATGCGGCGCAGCCGGCGCCGCACTTTGTCCGGAGCGTACCATTCATCGTGATTGCCGAGGATGGCGAAGGCGGCAGTCTTGCAACGCAGCCGGCCGAGGACGGGCGCGACCCAACGGATGTAGTCGAGGCCGTCGGCTAGGTCGCCCGTGACGGCGATGAGGTCCGGTTCCCAGGCGGCGCAACGGTCCATCACTGCCCGAAACCAGGCCCGATCCGGCGTACCGCATAAGTGCAGGTCGCTCAGGTGCAGGATGGTCAGTCCCTCCCACGCGGCGGGCAGGCGCGGCATGTGCAGAGTTCGCTCCACGTATTCGACCTGCCAGGCTTCATTCCACGGCAATAGCGGCTCCAACCGCTTCTTGCCGACGCCGGCCGGCGGGCCGCCGAGTTGTTTGACTATATTGACGATCTCGGATTGCACCTTTCCGAGAGCGCGAGGTTTCGGCCGCAGCACACGGAAGGCGATGTTGATCGGCAGCAGCACCAATGCCGCCGTCCAGCAAAGGATGACGTAGGCCGACAGCGCCCCGCCCCCGAACGTCCCGAAGTCAAAAAGACTTGATAGGTTCCACCAGAGCAGCGGCGGGAACGCCAGCACGAGGAGGCCGTGCAGCAAGTGAATGGCGTCGGTCATCCAGTGTGGCAGCGGCAGACCGTAGAACCAGTTGTGACTAGCCACCATCAAAACCAAATGACCCAGACAGGCCGCGATGAAGAGTAGAAGCATGGCAAAAGGGGTTGGAGAACGCGGCGAGCCGGGTCGCGTAAGCGCCCGGAGTTGGTTTCAGCGATGGCAGGGAAACTCCGGGCGCTTACGCGACCCGGCTCGCCAAATCATTTTATCATTTCATTTCGACAACCGTACTCTGCTTTTCTGGCGCCGACGGCGGGCTGCCGTCGAAAGTCAGCGCGTTGAGGAGTTGGTCCACCCGAAAAGGTTTGAATAGGACGTGCCGCAAACCGTCCTGGCGCGCCTTCACGAGCGTATGGCTTGGGTCATAGCCATAGGAGGTCATGAGGATCACCCGCGCCTGCGGCTGGGCCTCGCGCAGCTTGGTGTACGCCTCGTAGCCCGGCACGTCCGGCAAGCGGATGTCGGCCAGGATTGCGTCGTAGGCGCCGAGCCGCGCCATCGTCAGCGCCTCACGGCCGTCGCGCGCCGTTTCCACCACGCAGCCCCAGCGGCCCAACAGTCCGTGCGCGGTGCGGCGCACGCGTTCATCGCCGTCGGCCACCAGCACGCGCACGCCCTTCAACGGCGCCGGCTTCGGCTGTCGGGAACCAGCGGCGGCCGGCTTGCTCGGCGCCAGATCTTCGCCCACTTTCTGGATGCTCTGTTTGATCGACCGGGCGGCCGCGAGGATCTTGCGGAGCTTGTCGGCGATCTCCGGCTCATGGCCGATGTAACGCTCCAACACCGACGCCGCGTCCGCCAAGATCTCGTCCACCGGCAGCGCCACCTCGCGGTTGACCGCCTCGATCGACTGCGTGGCCGTGCCGCTCTTCTCGGCCGACAGCAGGTCGAGCGTGTGCAGAGCGTCGGCGATTTCGTGGCTGAATATCTCGGCGAATTGCAGATCATCTTCGTTGAAATGGTTCGCTTCGGGGCTTTCCACATTGAACGTGCCGATCACTTGATCCTGGTGAATGAGCGGCACCGTCAGCGAGCTGCGCGCCCCCGGCGAACCGGGCAGGTAGAGCGGGTCGAGACGCGTGTCCGCGCAGAGATAGCCCTTGCCCACCGCGGCGACGTAGCCGGTGACGCCGTTGCCCTCGGGCGCGGGCAGGAGAACGCGGTCGGCGGCGCCGGGTTCCATGCCTTCCTGTAACAGCAGTTCCAGCCGGCCCGTCTGCTGATCGATAATGCGGATCTCAATTACGTCATAATGCAGTAAGTCGCGCGTGAAGCGGCGGATGTTGAGCTTCATCAGCTCGATGCGCTCGGCGACGCTCATCTCGGCAAGTTGTTCGGGCGCCAGGGCGGCGAGTTCCCGGCCGGCCTTGTGGAGGGCGTCGAGTTTGTGCTGCTGTTCGACGGATCGGCTCACGTCGCGGGCCAAAACGAGCAGCAACGGCTCGGCGCCCGTGGGTCCATCAAGAGGCGAGACGTGAAGGTCGAGAGTAAGGTTGCCGCGACAGGCGAGGCAGGCGGTAACGGCGGAGGGCGCCGCCAACGAGCCGGAGGCGCGAAGGGTGCGGAGGTTGGTTAAAGCGGTATGAAAGGGACAGTAATCGGGGCCGGAGATTTCCGGCGAGCCGAGGGCGTCGTAGAAGCCGCGGCCGACGACTTCGCCTTCGCACCACGCCCGGAAAGCGGGGTTGGCCCAGCGGACTTTGAGATCGAAATCGACCAAAGCGAGGCCGTCGGGCACGGCCGCGAGTATGCGTTGCGACTGAAGCAGATGGCGCGCAGTGTTCAGGACCGTCGTGTCGCCAGGATTGGCTACAACGGCGTCGAAATGTTCTTTACCGATCATCTCCAGAGCGCAAGCGAGAGACGGGACGGGAACGGCTTCGGCCTCCGGCCAACGGCGCAGCAACTCGACGGCGGCGGCGCCGGCTTCGCCAAGGACCAGGATACGAGGTCGATCAGACACGGCGACGCAGCCCTCGGAGCGGAATGCGGTCTAACTGAGTCCATTGTAAGAAAAGCGCCAGGCGAGCCGCCGGGTTTATCCCGGCGCGCCGGACGATGGGCATAGAGCCTTGCCGCTCGCCTGGTTGCTTTGGTTCCACCGCTCACGCGGGCGTCGGCTTGAACTTCCGCGGCCGGCCGTACGACACCCACTCAATAACATACAGGTCGCCATTGCTCGCCACCGTCAGCGCGTGAGGCGTGGCGAACTTGTCGGGATGTTTCTGGATCTCTTCCGTCTTGATTCCCTGTCCGTCGCCCAGCCGGGCCAGAATTTTGTCGTCGGCGTCGAGGATCGACACCCGCGCCCCCAACTCGGGCACGTAAAGCTGACCTTCGTGCTGGTAGAAGCAGCACGGCATACGGAAGTCGGGTAGCGTCCGTTTGTACTCCAGGTCGAGCGAATAAACCTCGACGCGGTTGTTGGCGCGGTCGGCGACGTAGACTTCCGGTTCCTTGTCTTTTTTGAGCGTGTTGATCCAGACGCCGTGGCAGATGTTGAACTTGCCGTGGGCGTTGCCGGGGCCGCCGATGGTCTTGATGTGCTTGAAGTTCTTGTCGAAGCGGTACAGCAATTGGCTGCCATAGCCGTCCACGACGTAAATGTCACCGTTGGCGGCGACGGCCACGTCGGTCGGGTTGGTGAAGTCGAACTTCTGCGACGTGGACGATGCTTTTTCTACATTTCCGATGGTGTAAAGGACTTTGCCCTTCATGTCGGTCTTGTAGACGCGGGCGCCTATTTTTGGCGAAGCCTTGCCGTCGCCGGCGACGTTTTCGGTCCAATAAAGGTATTCCGTGTCGCCTTCCTTGCTCAAATACAACCCGTGGGCGGTGGCGGCAACCTGCTCCGGTTTCTGGAAGCCGATCTCCTCGGCGAACTGCTTGCTCCACGTTTCGGACAGTTTGCCGTCTTTGTCGAAGATGGCGACGCACGGGCTGGCCGAGCGCGAGGTGACAAAGACGCGGTCTTGCGAATCGACCACGAGAGCGCAGCCAAAGCCGTAGTTCATCTCGGCCGGCAATTTGCCCCAGTCGTCGTCGAGCGTGTAGGTCCACTTGCCGCTGCCGAGGGTCGTCGGCGCCGGCTTGGCGTCGGCCGCGCCGCGGCCCGTCGCCAAAAGGCCGGCCGCCGCGGCGCTCGCGGCGCCGGCGGTCCAGAGGAAATCACGCCGGGTCAATCGGCACGGGAAAAGATGTTCACTCATGTCGTCGTCTCCTTGAGAAAAGCGAGGCTGCCCGCTTCTTGGCTTAGGCGATATATAGTGTGGCCGACTGGAAGCCGGCCGTCAAGGATTTCCTTGCGGGCGCGGCAGGCGGTAAAATTGTCTGACCATTTTCTTGAAACCTTGGCAAGACCCCGTTAGAATACGGTGCCTTCCTTAGAGGTACTAACCAAAAGCGAGCGGCGGGGTTCGTCCCCGCAGGGACAAGGCCGGCGGCTCGCCTACTGCTAGTACCTTTAGTGTCGCCAGGAGTCATGTGATGGCAACTTTGCAAGTCGTTAAGCCGGACGAAGGGACGCAGATTCCTTTGGACGGCGACAAATTCATCTTGGGCCGAAATCCCGAGTGTGGAATCGTCATCCCCATCACTTCGGTCAGCCGTGAACACGCCCAGATCGTCCGCGTGGACGGCCACTATTTCATCGAGGACAAGCAAAGCCGCAACGGCACGTTCGTCAACAACCAAGCCATCACCAACCGTACGCCGCTCAAGAACAACGACAAGATCCGCATCTGCGACTTCCTCGCCGTCTTTCAGGAAAACGACGGCGGCGAGGACGCGCCGGAGGAACCGACCAACACCACCGTCGAGGCGGTACTCAATCAGAGCAGTCACTTGCTGCTCGAATCCCAGCCGGCCGAACGGCTGCGCGGCTTGTTGGAGATTAGCAGCAACCTAACTAAGACGCTCCAGCTCGAACAGCTCTTCCCCAAGATAGGCGACAGCCTGTTCCAACTATTTCGTCAGGCCGACCGCTGTTTCCTTATCCTGGCGGAGGACGACGGCAAAAAACTCATCCCCAAAATGGTGAAGACGCGTCAGCCTCAAGAGGAAACGTCCGCGCGCTTCAGCCGCGGCATCGTGCGGCGGTGCTTGCAGGACAGTCAAGCCTTTTTGAGCGCGGACGCCAAAACCGACGAGCGCGTCCAGCTCAACCAGAGCGTCATGGACTTCCGCATCCGCTCGGTCATGTGCGTGCCATTGTGCGCCCCCAACGGCAAGGCCTTCGGCGTCATCCAACTCGACGCCCAGCACAGCACCAAGAAATTCAACCAGGAAGATCTTAAATTGCTCTGGGGCGTCGCTAACCAGGCCGCCGTCGCTTTGGACAACGCCCGGCTGCACGAAGAGACCGTCCATCAGGAAAAGGTCCAGCGCGACTTGGTGTTGGCGCGCCAGGTGCAGATGAGCTTTCTGCCGCGAACTCTGCCGAAGGTGGCCGGCTACGAGTTCTACGCCCACTACAATCCGGCCAACGAAGTCGGCGGCGACTATTACGGTTTCATTCCGTTGGCCGACGGCCGGCTCGGCGTGACGCTGGGCGACGTGGCCGGCAAGGGAGTTCCGGCCGCGCTGCTGATGGCCAAGCTGTCCTCCGACGCCCGCTTCAGTATGCTCACCGAGGCGGAACTCGGCCGGGTCGTCAGCAAGCTTAACAACCTGCTCTACGAGTTCACCAGCCCGATGGACCGCTTCGTCACTCTGGCCGCGGCGGTTCTCGATCCGATCAATCACTCCGTCACCCTGGCCAACGCCGGCCACGACTCGCCGATGTGGTATCACCACGCCGACCGCAGGCTGACGGACGCCGTGCCCATGGCGATCTCCGGCTTGCCCCTCGGCATCATGGAAGACTACCAATACGACTCATGCGGGGTCGTCTTACAGCCCGGCGATTGCCTGGTGATGTTCAGCGACGGCCTCACCGACATGCTCAGCCCCGGCGGCGTTCGGTTCGGCTTTCCAGGCATTCGCGAAGCTGTCCAAGATGCGTCCGGCCCCACCACCCCGCGCGTCATCGGCGAGTTGCTTCTCCAGGCCGTGATGCATCACGCCTCCGGCCGCGAGGCGCCGGACGACCTGACGATGGTTTGTTTCGGCCGGGTCGATTGAAGCGGAGCAACTGCCATGAGCGAACCGATGACTCTGCCGGCCATTCCTCAGCCGCGTTTGAAGGAGCGCACCCAACGGCAACCGCCTTACAACGTCATCCTCCTCAACGACGACGATCACTCCTACGAATATGTGATCGCGATGTTGCAGGTGTTGTTCGGCTATCCACGCGAAAAGGGATATCAAATGGCGAAGGAAGTGGACTCGACAGGCCGCGTCATCCTTTTAACGACAACAAGAGAACACGCGGAGTTGAAGCAGGAGCAGATTCACGCCTTCGGCCCCGACCCGCTCATGGCGAGATGCCAAGGGTCGATGACGGCGGTCATTGAACCGGCAGTGTAGGGCGGGTTTCTACAAGCCCCGAGCGCAAGCGAGGGGGTTTTGCGTCAACCCCTCGCTTGCGCTCGGAGCTTGTAGAGCAAACATTCGTCATTTGCTCTTCGGCGGCATCAGTCGCAGCAAGGCGCCGCTTACCGAACGCCGAACGTCGCCTTCGGGATCCTCCAGCGCCTTACCCAAGGCCCGAACAAGTTCGTCACGGTAGGCTTCCGTGGCCTTCGGACCGGCTCGGCCAATCGTGTCCGCCGCGGCCTGACGCACCTGAACGCTATGATCGTTCAAGGCGATCACGGCCTCCGGCAGCGCCCGTTGTAGTTCCTCGCCGCCAATCGCTTCGAGGGCGCGAAAAGCCGTAATGCGAACTGTCGGGTCGCCCGTCACCAACTCCGGCTCGGTTCTCTGGTTCGGCACAAGATTAAGGGCCGCCACCGTCTGCGAGTGGTTGAGCATTCGCGTCAATGTCGGCGCCGCCGAGCGGGCGCGCGGGCCGAAGCGTTCCAGGGCGGTGGCGGCGGCCAACCGCACGCCAAGGTCCTGATCTCTTAACAGGTCCGTCGTGCCCAGAACCGCCGCCTCCGCTTGATCAGAGCTAAACTTCTTCTTGGCCGTTTCCGTTTTCGTCAGTTCACCCAATGTCCGCGCCGCGGCCCAGCGCACGAAAATGTCCGGGTCGCGCAACGCCTCCGTTATGGCATCGACGGCGGAGAACGACCCTTCCCCCAGGCTTTCCAGCACGTCCATCGCGGCGCGACGCGACGCCACGTCCGGCGCCGTCAGCTGTTGCTTCAAGGCGGCAACCGTTTTTTCCAACCCGTGGGACAGGGAATCGAACGCCTCCTGTTCCGACTTTCCCTTTTCCGACTTTTTCTTGGGCGGAATCGGCTCATCCGCGGCTGCCAGGATCAGCGCCGCGCCTGCGAATCGGGCCGCTTGAGGCTTCACCCGTTTGCCCGTCGGATCCGTCGGCTCGGTGGGGGTGGGGGCGACGGAAGGCTCCGCCGGCGTCTCGCCCGCGGCCAGGTTCTTCAGCCGCTGCCGAATGACGGCCAAATCCGAGAGAATGGAGATGGCCGTTTGCCGCGCCTCGGGGTCCGGATCCTCAACCGCCGCCGCCAGAGGCGCGGCGTTCTTCTGGAACATGTCGAATACGCCGGCCAGGCGGTGGTAATACTTGTTCTCTTCCTGCAAGGCAATGGCCGCATCGTCGGAGTCGGATCGAAACGTGGCGAAATTCTTTTCAGGGATAACCGAGATGTCCAACATCTCAAGAGTGATTCGCGCGAAGGCGTGCAAGCAAGCGCGACGGATTTCGACCGGCTGGCTAGGAGCCAGCCCTTTTTGCAGAACCGCCTTCCATACCAGCTCAGTGTAATCCACGAAGCGGCTTTGCACTCCCTCTTGGAGGCCGAGGGAGCTTTGCATCTCTTCGGACGCCACGCCCGATAGGTTCACCAAGGCGTTGGCCGCGGTCACGCGGAGGTCCAAGGGATTTTTCGCGTCGTCCATCAGCTGAGCCAACGTTCCCACGACTTTCGCGGGTTCAAGCGGCTCAATCTGGCCCAGCGCGCGGGCGGCGGATCGGCGCGCCTCCTCGTTCGCCGCCGCGGCGTTCGCGTCTCTCTGCTTCGCCAATTCCACCAGATCGGGAGTCAGGTCTTTGAGCAATTCCGCGAGGTAGCCGACGTGGATTTTTGGCGCCGCACTGCCCGTGCGCAACGAGCCGCTGCTTCCGATCTGAGCGAGGCGGTCCAGCTTGCGGGCGGCGGCGGCGGTTTCGCCGATCAGGTTGGCCGTCGCCGCCTTGGCGAGCCAGGAGGCGGATCGCAGCGCGGGTTCGGTTTGTTGGGGCGCCGCGCGAACCGCCTTGATGGCGTCTTGGGCTTTCTGCACGAACCGTTGGGCGACTCGTTTGCGGGCGTTTTCGTCATTGGCCAACCGCTTGTCCTGCACTTCGGATGAAACGAAGGCTTGCGACGGCCAATCCTGGAGCAGGAGGGCGCGGCTCAGCTGGTCCAGCTCCATCTGGTCGATGAGCTTGTTCATTTTTTGTAGGCGTGCATCGAGGTCTTGCGCCGGCGCCGCCTTGAGGATTTCCTGAAGGGCGCCGACGGGGTCGTCGGGCGGCGGTGGCGCCTGGGGGACGGCGACGGCCGCGGCCGTGGTGAGAATGGTGAAAAGCAGCCCCAAGGCGAACGGCCGCGGCCGTCGAAGACGGGAAGCCGCGCTCTGGGTGGAAACCCTGGTGAACAACATGATGGGATTACGCTCCTGACAAAAAGGAGACCGGGGCGCGCCGCTCCGGGGATTGGGGGGGGGAAGAGCTTCTCCCCCGCAAGGAATATGCCCTGCCTTCTCCATGTTGGCTTAACGAAGAGTGAACCGCAAGCGTGAAATGAGCGCACGTCGGCCGTGACAATCCGCGCGCTCCGCCGTGTTTTCCTGAACCCCCGTTGGCGGACGGGGCGAAGTTTGCCGTTTAGCCGCGACCCGAAGGGGAGCGCGGGAAAAGACGCGCTCCCCTTCGGGTCGCGGCTAAACGAACTACATCGTCCGACCCCCGTCCACGACGACGACCTGTCCGGTCATCATCGCCCCGCCGAGTGCCAGGAAAACGACGATCTCCGCCACGTCTTCTGGCGTGGAAGCGCGGCGGAGCGGCGTACCCTGGACCGAGCGCTCGACCATTTCTTCGTGTCCTTCCAGCCAGCGGGTCAAAATAGGACCGGGCGCTACGGCGTTGACGCGCACACTGGGAGCAAATGCGCGGGCCAGCGATTTGGTCAGACAATTAAGGGCGGCTTTGCTGGCAGCATAGGGAATGCTGCTGCCAACGCCCTGTAAACCGGCCACCGAGGTCACATTCACGATCGAACCGTTGCGCTCACGCAGCAGCGGCAATGCCGCCCGACAGGCGTAAAACGTGCCTTTGAGATTGACGGCAAAAATCCCGTCCCACACTTCGTCGGTGAGGGCGTCGAGGTCGGCGTGATCGATGAAATGCGTCGTGCCGGCGTTGTTGACCAACACGTCGAGGCCGCCGAACTCCTCGCGGCAGCGCGCGACCATAGCGCGGACGGCGCCGTCGTTGGCAACGTCGGCCTTGCATAGCAGGGCGGGGACGCCTGCCTGGCGCACTTCGGCGGCGGTTTCCTCCGCCTCCTTTTGCGAACGCGAATAGTTGACGGCGATGGCCAAGCCGCGCTTGGCCAATGCAACGGCGACGGCGCGGCCGACGCCGGTGGCGGAGCCGGTGACGAGGGCGGACTTGCGTGGAGTACTCATTGAGGAACCTCGATTCCAATCGTTGATTCTGACTTCGCTATGGATCGCTCGCTCTTAATGATATACTCTCAAAAGACGACTCGTTTCCGCGCTCGCCCAAACGCTCGTTTGTCAGGAGTGCCCATGATCGCGCTTGCAACGGCCCCCGCAACTTCTCGTACGGCGGCCGAACTGCTGGACCAACTCGGCGGCATTCCGCCAGAGCGCGTCCTCGTACAGCCGTCGCCCGGCCACGCCACCGAACAAGACTTGATTCGCCTGCGAGACCAGGAGGACAGACTCTGCGAACTGGTGGACGGCGTTTTAGTGGAGAAAGGCATGGGCTACTACGAGTCGCGCGTGGCCGGCGTCCTGTTTTTTTTCTTAGAGACATTTCTCGGCAAGCACGACCTCGGCGTCGTAAGCGGCGCCGACGGCACGGTTCGCCTTATGCCCGGCCTAGTCCGCATCCCCGACTTGGCATTCGTCTCCTGGGAGCGCTTGCCTGGCCATGAAATTCCGTCCGAGCCGATTCCCGATCTTATTCCCAATCTGGCTGTGGAAGTCCTCAGCGTCAGCAACACCAAGCGTGAAATCGACCGCAAAATCGGCGAGTATTTCCACGTCGGCGTCCAATTGGTCTGGGTGATTGATCCGCCGACCCGCACCGCCGAAGTCTACACGGGGCCCGACCAATGCACCGAACTAACCGAGAAGCAATCGCTGAAGGGCGGCGCGGTGGTGCCTGGCTTCTCACTGTCCCTGCGGCGTCTTTTCAATCGCGCCGACTGTCTGCGTGGGAGCTAATCCGTTAGTCCCCTTCCGCCGCCCAGTCGCGCGGCTTCAGGTATACCTCATACAGTTCCGCCTCGCGTGTACCCGGTTCCGGCCGGTAATCGTAGCGCCAGCGCACCACCGGCGGCAGCGACATCAGGATCGACTCGGTGCGTCCGCCGGTCTTGAGGCCGAACAGCGTACCGCGGTCATAGATCAGGTTGAACTCGACGTAACGGCCGCGGCGAAACTCCTGAAACAACCTTTCACGCTCTGTATAAGGCTCATTCTTACGACGCTCGACGATGGGCAAGTAGGCGTCGAGGAAAGAATCGCCGCAGTCGCGCACGAAGGCGAAGAGGCGTTCGCCGTCGCCTTCGAGGTGATCGAAGAAGAGTCCGCCGACGCCGCGCGGTTCGTCGCGGTGCGGCAGGTAGAAATACTCGTCGCACCATTTCTTGAGGCGCTCGTAGTCGATCAAGGGGGCGTGACGCAAACAGGCGCCGCGTAGAACGCGGTGGAAATGAATCACATCCTCGCGGTAGGGGTAATACGGCGTCAGATCGGCGCCGCCGCCGAACCACTGGCGTTGACCCTTAGTGAGAAAGCGGAAGTTGGCGTGAACGGTGGGAATCATGGGGCTGCGTGGATGCAGCACCAAAGAGACGCCGCAAGCGGTGAAGTCACGGCCTTCGCCGGGCACTTGTTTGGCGAACTCCTCGGACATTTCGCCGTGTACATCGGAGAAATTGACGCCGGCCTTCTCGAAGACGCCGCCATCGGCCAGGACGCGCGACCGACCGCCGCCGCCGCCCTCGCGCTGCCAGGAGTCTTCACGGAAACGGGCGCCGTCGAGCGCTTCCAACGCGGCGACAATCCGATCTTGAAGATCGCGGAAGTAGGCGGCGGCGCGGTCGCGGAGAGGTTCGGTCGGCATGGCTGGACTATACCGAATTTCGCGGCCGATTTCAAAGCGTCTCATTGTATCTTCATCATCTTCCTGCTACGCTGAGTCTGTTTCCCGACCTTCCGTGGAGCGGGCGCACATGGCCCTCACGCTCGAACAGTACGCCGCTTACCTCGACACGCGCGACCTGCCCTGGCCGGCGGCCCCCACGGTGGACCGCCCCAAAGCCAAGCCGCATCTGGTCCGCTTGCCGCAGGTGCGCGCCGTTCTCTGGAACGTGTACGGCACACTCCTGGCCGTCTCCGGCGGCGATCTCCTCTTCGAGCATCCGACGCCGTTCATCATGAACAATGCTCTGGATAAGACCATCCAGGAGTTCAAGATGTGGGCTTCCATGTCGCGCAAACCCGGCCAGCCGTCCGAGTACATGGGCCAGATTTACCGTCAGTTGCTTAGCGAACAATGCTCCATCCCCGGCGGCGGCGAACGCCATCCCGAGGTCGCGGTCGAACATCTCTGGGAGGCGATCCTCAAAAGGCTCCTTCAAAAAGATTACAAGTTCGACGCCGGCTTTTTCGGATCGCTTAATGAGTATAGCCGTAAGGTCGCCTACTTCTTTCACGCCAGCCTTCAGGGCACGGCCTGCTACTCCGGCGCCGCCGACGCGCTCCGCCACGTCGCGGCAGCCGGGTTGACGCAAGGCTTGCTCGCCGACGGCCAATGTTTCACCACTCTCCAGCTTCAGCGCGGCCTTTCGGCGCAGGACGCCGATCTGAAGCTGGACGATGCTGTCGATCCCGATTTGCGCGTGCTGTCTTATGAGCTGCGCGGGCGGAAACCCTCGGAACGGTTGTTCCGTCAGGCCATGACGGTCCTCAATGAAAAGGGCATCGGCCCGGCCGAGGTGCTGCACATCGGCTCGCGCGTGACGTTGGACCTTGTGCCGGCCCGACGGCTCGGTATGCGCACCGCCCTGTTCGCCGGCGACCGCGCCTCGCTCCAAGCCACGGCCGAACAACTCAAAGACCCTAACGCCCGCCCGGACGTGCTGCTGACCGAGCCGGCCCAGATTGCTGAAGTGGTCGGCTGAACGAATCACCGGCGCCGGCGCAAGCCCGGTCCCCCTCCACGCTCTAATTGTAGTTGCGTGGGCGCGGCCGGCAGTTTACGATGTGGCTGATCTCTCCGGCTTCTCCGCCCCCGCCGTCGGAGGAATGTGCGATGGGGATCGATGCCAACAACCCGCCAATGAGTCTTACCATTCCGAAGCTTCCTCGGGCCGAAGAAGGCCTGACTCTCCGAGGACATCCAATGAAGGCGTTTTTCTCGTTCCTATTCTCCGTCAAGACGATCATCCTATTCCTCCTCGTCGTCGGCCTGGCGGGAGGAGCGTTTTACATTTATCGCGTGGAGACCGCCAACGCCGCCGGGCCTGGCTTTCGCACGGACATCGTCGTGAGGAAGAATCTTAGCGCCACCATCAACGCCACGGGCACGATTGAGCCGGAAAAAGTGGTTGACGTCGGCGCTCAAGTCAACGGCCTGATCCTGAAATTCGGCGCCGACCCGACCGACCCGACGGGAGAGCGCGTCGTCGATTACTGCACCCCGGTCGAGCAAGGGACCATCCTTGCGCAGATCGACCCGACGATCTATCAGGCGCGCCTCGACCAGGCCACGAACGCTCTATTGGCCGCTAAGAAAGGCTTGGCCAGCTCCGAATTCAACATTGCCAAAGCGTCGGCCAACCGCGACGCCTTGAAGGACGCTTATCTGCGCGATGAGCGGTCGACCACCGGCGTCGCCCAGGCGCAGGTCGTCATTGACAAGGGCGCTTATGACGCGGCCATCGCGGACGTCAATGCCCAAGAGGCCACCAAGGAACAAGCCGCGTTCACCGTCAAGCAGGCCGAAGCCAACCTCAAGGAAGCCCAGACCAACCTCGACTATTGCACCATTAAAGCATCCGTCAAGGGCGTTATCGTCGACCGCCGCGTCAACGTCGGTCAGACGGTCGTGTCGGCCCAGAGCGCGCCGAGCCTGTTCCTGCTCGCCAAGGACCTGATGAGACTCCAGGTCTGGGCTTCGGTAAACGAGGCCGACATCGGCCACATCCACAAGGGACAGGACGTGACGTTCACCGTGGACGCCCGGCCCGGCCAGGTCTTTCAGGGAACGGTTCAAGAGATCCGTTACAACGCCACGATGACGCAGAACGTCGTTACCTATACGGTCGTGGTTGCCACCCAGAACCAGGTAATGGAAACGCCGGTCGCCACCAAAGTCCGGACGCCGGGAGGCCGAACGGTGATAACGCCCTCGTCGGGCAGTACCGAGTTGGTCCTACTGCCATACCTGACCGCCAACGTGACCTTCCACGTCGCCGACCGGGCGGAAGCCCTGCTGGTCCCGAACTCCGCCCTCCGCTGGCGCCCGCAGTTGCCGCAGGTGGCGCCGGAATTCCGCGACGAGTACGAACAGTCGCTGCGTAAGAAGGCTGCCAAGGATGAGGCCGGCGGCGAAGTTCCGGCCGCGGCGCCGGACAAGAAGCCGATCAAGAAGCCGGAAGGCGGCGGGGTCGCCAACCGCGGCATGGTTTGGGTGCAGGACGGCACATTCGTGCGGCCCATCCGGCTCCAGACGGGGCTGACGGACGGCGTCATGACCGAAGTGGTGCGCGTCCATCAGGACGATAATCTCCACAGGGACGACGCGCTGGACGTGGGGACGGTGCTGGTCAGCGGGGAAAACACCGGCCAGGCCGCTTCCGCCACGAATAATCCGTTCCAGATGAAGCTGTTTGCTCCGAAGAAGAAACCGGATCAGCAGTAAGCGTCCTCCCCATTTATCTCCCCTCTCCCCGGTACTCCGG
>DHJA01000082.1:18095-56271 GCA_002404095.1 Planctomycetaceae bacterium UBA4732
CCCGGTACTCCGGGGAGAGGGGAGCAAGCAAGAGAGCCCCGCCGAATAGGAGAACTGGCCGTGGAATTGATCCGTCTCGACGACATCCGCAAGACCTACCATCTCGGCGAACTGGACGTGCCGGTGCTTAAAGGCGTGTCGTTGTCCATCGCCCGCGGTGAGATGGTGGCCTTGATGGGCCAGTCCGGTTCGGGCAAATCAACGTTGATGAACATTCTGGGCTGCCTTGACCGGCCGACGAGCGGCAAATACTGGCTCGACGGCCAAGAAGTGTCCAAGCTAACGGCCGACCAGCGGGCCGTCATTCGCAATAAAAAGATCGGTTTTGTCTTTCAGAGTTTTAACCTGCTCAACCGGACCAGCGCCCTCGACAACGTCATGATGCCGCTGGCTTACACGGCGTCGAACCTCTCTGGCCGCGAGGCTCGGAAACGGGCCGAGGCGCTCCTCGACCGCGTCGGTTTGGGCGACCGCATCCACCATCACTCGTCGCAATTGTCCGGCGGCCAGCAACAGCGCGTGGCCATCGCGCGCAGCCTCATCAACCGGCCTCCGCTGCTGTTCGCCGACGAACCGACCGGCAACCTCGACTCGCGCACCAGCCGCGAAATACTGGAGATGTTTCAGGCGCTGGCCGCCGAGGAAAACATTACCATCGTGTTGGTGACGCACGACGCTGGCGTGGCCGGCTATGCTCAGCGCGCTATCCGCATCCGCGACGGATTGATCGAGGCCGGCGCCTTCAACGATCCTGGGGCGGTGACGAGCGTCGGGCCGATTGCGTCCGATCCCGTGCAGATGGTCGCGCCGCACTGATTGGTCCTATGGGACCTATAGGTCTTATAGGACCTTTAGATCCCATAAGAACACAAAACCCCCAAAGGGGACCGCAGATATGTTTTATCTTTTCCGCACTTTCAACATGGCCCTCAAGGCGCTGACGCGCAACGTCATGCGCACCGGCCTAACGACGCTGGGCGTCATCATGGGCGTAGCCGCCGTCATCGCCATCCGCGAGATCGGCCAGGGCGCCTCGCAGTCGATGCAGGAAACCATCGCCAGCATGGGTTCCAACATTATTCTGGTGCTGCCCGGCGCCGCCAACCCGCAAGGCGCCAGCACCGGCGCCGGCGGCGTCGTCTCTCTGACTCCCGACGACGCCCAGGCTCTTAACGACCCCGACCGCTGCCCGTCCATCGTCGCCGTCTGCCCCATTGTCCGCGTCCGGCTGCAAGTGGTTTACGGCAACAAGAACTGGCAGCCGAACACCACCTACGGCACCACCCCCGACTTCCTGTTCGTGCGCAACTGGAATACCCTCGCCGAGGGCATCCCCTTCGGCGACCAGGACGTAGCCAGTCAGGCGGAAGTCTGTCTGCTGGGGCAGACCGTCGTTAAGCAGTTGTTCGGCCCCAACGACTCGCCTGTCAATAAAGAGATTCGCATCAATAACAAGCCGTTTAAGGTGCTGGGCGTACTCAGCACTAAAGGCGCTAACATGCTCGGTTCCGACCAAGACGACATCGTTCTGGCCCCGTGGACAACCGTTAAATTTAAGTTAGCCGGCCAGTCGGCTCAGGTGACTCAGCAGAGCGCCGCGACCGCCAGCTCTTCGGGCAGTTCCGGCTATCAGGCCAACTCCCTGAATCAGCTCTACCCCAACACCGATTACGCCAGCCTTTACCCCGCCGCGTCGGCAAGCGAAACCGCCGACACGCCGTTGCCGGTGCGATTCGTGAACGTCGATCAGATTCTGGTGCAGGCGCGCGCGGCCGACGAGATACAGTCGGCCATCAAAGAGATTACCGATCTACTGCGGGAACGCCACCACATCCGGCCCGGCCAGGGCGAGGATTTTCAGATCCGCGATATGACCGAACTCAGCAACACGGCCAGTTCGCAGGGCAATCTGATGAGCCTCCTGTTGTTGGTGGTGGCCGGGATCGCGCTGCTGGTGGGCGGCGTGTTTGTCATGGCGATTATGCTGGTGTCGGTGACGGAACGGACGCGCGAGATCGGCCTGCGCATGGCGGTCGGCGCCCGGCCGCGCGACATCCTGATGCAGTTCTTGGTCGAGGCCGCCATGATGTGCATACTGGGCGGCATCGTCGGCGTCATCCTCGGGCGCACGTCTTCGGTGCTGGTCTGGTTCTTCCTGCACTGGCCAGTGGGCGTGTCGATTGAGACCATCATCGTGGCCGTCGGCATCTCGGCGGCGGTCGGCCTGATTTTCGGGTTCTACCCCGCATGGAAGGCGTCGCGGCTCGACCCCATTGATGCGCTTCGGTATGAATAAGGTTCCTGCGGGGCTATTAGCCGTGTTTACGTTTCGCGGAAAGGTTCACCAATGACGACCGGACGAATGACTCGGCAAGCGAGGGAAATCGCCGCGATGCCAGTGATCCTATCGAATATTCCGCCCGGATTTGATTGGGGATGGCACTCCCGCGAAGAACCTCGGATGCACTTGCAGGTGGTTGACCCGCGAACGTCCAAGGAAAAGTACAAGATATGGCTTGAAGCGCATGGCCGCCGTGTAATTGAGCCGGCTGGGCCAATCCGCAGCGGAGTATTAAAGACAATCACCACCGCGATCACGGAACATCGCCAGTTTATCGAAGATCGTTGGGTGCGGTTTATGATTCTTAATGGTTGGCTTGAGGCTCATTTGGCCGCCCCTCAAGTCACTTTGGTTGCTTATCCAAGGACGCCCAACGCCTTTAATCGGCTTGTGGATTTGACCGGAGATTTGACGGAAAAGGAGGCCATGAAACTCACGGATCAGGACGTGGGTTTGTCGATCGAAATGGCGTCGCTTCAAATCTGGCCGTGGAAACCGCCAGACGAATGGCAAGACCTTCGACTCTCCTCGCTTCTTTGGGAGAGCTAATGCAGACGATCAGGAAGCGGTTTCCCCCGCGAATAATCCAAGATAACTGGTATATCTCGACTCGGTTATCCAGCGCCGCATCACGGCGCGCTTGACGGCGCAACGGTCTTCATGGGTATGGGTACAGTCGGGGAAAGCGCACAGCGCGACGAACGGCCGGAATTCCGCAAAAAAGCCCTCTACTTCCTCCGGTATCACGTCCCACAAGCCGAACTGCCGCACACCCGGCGTGTCCACCACCCACCCGCCGAAGTCCAAACGGATCAGTTCGGCCGTCGTCGTCGTGTGCTTGCCCTTCTGATTGACGCTGCTCACTTCGCGCACGCGCAGCCCCAATTCCGGCTGAATGACGTTGAGCAACGAGGATTTGCCCACGCCGCTCTGTCCGGTGAACACCGTTTCGCTCTCGCGCAGCCTTTCGCGCAGCCGTGTAACGCCGGTCCCCGCCGACGCGCTGGTTAGGAACGTTGGCACACCCAGCTGACTGTACATTCCGATCAATGGTTGATAATCCACCGGATCAACAAGGTCAGCCTTGTTCAAACAAAGGATCGGCCGAATGCCGCCCTGCTCGGCGCTGGCGAGGTAACGGTCGATCAGGTGAGGCTTCAGGTCCGGCTCGACCAGCGACAACACGAATACAACTTGATCGACGTTGGCAACCTGAACGTGTTCCCGCCCGCGCGAAGCCCGGGTCAGAATGCCGTGCCGCGGCTCAACGCGCTCGATGACGCCCTCCACGGTCGCCGCGTCCGTTCCGCCTTCGACGGCCGCCGCCTTGACCGCCGGCCCCGCCGGCAGGAACCACACGCGGTCGCCGGTCGTGACGATGTTGCGCTCGTCGGTGGCCAACGTGCGCAGCACGCGCCGCACGACGCAGCGGAATTGCCGGCCGTCCTCCGTCTCGACCACGCTGTATAGGCCATGCACGCGCAACACACGGCCGGGCCGAGCTGCCGTTTCGTCCACGGACGGCATGGACGAGGCTTCCGCTGGCGCCTCGTCCTGAATGATGGTACGGCGCCGCGATAGGTCGCCCTTGGCGCGAATGCGTTCGTCTTGGACCGTGGCGTCTTCGGCGAAGCCGTGTTCCTGGTAGCCGCGCGTCCATTGCTGAGGGCGCGGCGGCTTGGAACGGTTCTTCCGCATATCGACGCGCACTTTTTTCTTCTTCGCCATGCGCCACCGGCTGTCTTTAGTGTGGGTCACTCGCTCCGCGAGTGACATTCGTGTGGGTAGCTCGCACCGCGAGCGACCTTGTACTTAATGGATCGCCGATTTCGCAGACGACTTTTCCCGTTGAGAGCAAACGCGCGTTCACTTATAATGCCGAGGTAAGTCAGCGGAGGCAAGCCATCGCTTGCATTCGCTCCCGTTGCGGACGAGGGAGCCCCATGAGCGCGGCCACGATTGATGGTCTGTTTCAGAAGGCGCGATTAGCCATCGAAGAGCGCGATTGGCCCACCGCCAAAATGATGTACCTCCAAGCGTTGGGCCTTAAATCGGACATGCCGGATGTCCATTATGGTTTGGCGACCGTCTACTTCCAGCTGCGCGAATTAACCAGCGCGGCCCACCATTTCAAGGAAGTGACGCGGCTGGACCCCCAGCGCGTCGGTGCGTTCGTCAATCTCGGCGCGGTCCTCAACCTGCTCGACCAACTCGACGATGCGATTGTCGCGCTGCGGCGCAGCATTCAACTCGACGGCAAGCGCGTCGAGGGATATTACAATCTCGGCCTGGTCTATCGCCGTAAGGGCCAGACGGACCTGGCCATTCAGTCCTACCGGGAGGCTCTGCGTCTTAATCCTCGCATGGCGGACGCGCACCTGAATCTGGGAAATTTGCTATTCGAAAAAGAGCAATTCCGGCAGGCGCAAAACCACTACGAGGAGGCGTTGAAGCTGCGGCCCGGTTGGGAAAAAGCACAGGACGGATTGCGAGCGGCTAAGGACGAAGGATTTTTGGGGGAAAACAAGGGGTCGGCGTCTTCGAGCACGAACCTTGGGTCAAGCGGCCGGATCGTCAAGAGTGGCAGCGGTGTTCTCGATCAGGCGGTGGACCCGACGGTCCACGCGACGCTGCTGACGAACCTTCACCAGGGGACCATCGACTCGATGGACGCCAGCCGGCTGGTTCAGCAGATCCTCGAAAAGGAAGTGGAGCCGTCCATCAAGGAATTGTCCAATTGCCTGCTGTACGCCGGTGGCGGCGGTGGAGGCGACTTCGAGGAGTGCGCGAAGAAATTTGAGGCCGCGGCCCAGCACATGCGCGACATGCAGTCCGCCCTCGGTCGGCGCATGGCCAAACTCCGCGAACTTCAGAACCAGTTTCCTTCCGACGAAAAGTAACTCCAGGCAGACGCTCCTACGGTTGCGGATCGTCTTGGCGGCGGTTATCGTAAGAGATGTCGCCGACCGAGGAGCCTGCCATGAACCTGCACGAAGAATTGTTGAAATACCGCACGCGCCGTCAGTTCTTCCGCGACTGCGGCGTCGGCGTGGGTTCGATGGGATTGGCGTCGCTGTTGAACGAGCGCCTATTCGCCGCTCCGGCTGCCGCCGACGATCCCTTGGCGCCGAAAAAGCCTCATTTCGCGGCCAAGGCCAAGAGCATCATCTACCTTCACATGGCGGGCGCCCCGTCCACGCTCGACCTTTTCGACTACAAGCCCAAGCTCCAGGAACTCAGCGGTCAACCTTGCCCCGACTCGTATCTCAAAGGGCAACAATTCGCCTTCATCAAGGGCCATCCTAAGCTGCTCGGCACTCCACATAAGTTCGCCAAATATGGGACATCCGGACAGGAAATATCCGAAGTTCTACCCCACCTGCAGACCGTGGCCGACGAGTTGTGCATCGTCCGTTCGATGTACACCGAGCAATTCAATCACGCGCCGGCCCAGCTCTTCGTCCACACTGGTTCGGCGCGTCTCGGCCGGCCAGGCATGGGATCATGGCTGTCCTACGGCCTCGGCACCGAGAACCACAATCTGCCGAGTTTCTGCGTATTAGTATCCGGCACGGCCGCGCCAGACGGCGGCGCGTCGCTGTGGGGCAGCGCTTTCTTGCCGACGATCCATCAAGGTATTCAGCTGCGGTCGCAGGGCGATCCGGTGCTATTTTTGTCCAATCCTGACGGCATGGATGCGGCCGGCCGGCGACAGTCATTGGATACGCTTCAGGCGCTCAACCAGCTCCAGTCCGACGCCATTGGCGACCCCGAAGTCCTGACGCGCATCGCGCAATACGAGTTGGCTTACCGGATGCAGACCAGCGTACCCGAAGTGATGGACATTTCAAAGGAGACAAAAGAGACCCACGAAATGTACGGCGTCAAGCCGGGGCAAAAGGCGTTCGCCAACAACTGCCTCCTCGCCCGCCGGCTGGTGGAAAGCGGCGTGCGCTTCGTGCAGCTGTATCATTGGGGTTGGGACAACCACGGCGAGTCGAAGGCCGGCGACTTGCGCTACGGCATGGTGGATCGCTGCAAAGAGACGGACCAGCCTGTAGCCGCGCTTATCAAGGACTTAAAACGGCGCGGCCTGCTCGATCACACGCTCGTCGTCTGGGGCGGCGAATTCGGCCGGACCCCAATGAATGAGGAGCGCAACGGCTCGAAGTGGCTGGGCCGCGACCACCATCAACACACTTTCACGATCTGGATGGCCGGCGGCGGCGCCAAAGCGGGCGTCACGCATGGCACGACTGACGAACTGGGTTACTATGTCGCCGAGAACGGCGTCCATGTCCACGACCTTCAGGCGACGCTGCTGCACCTGATGGGCATGGACCATGAAAAGTTGACGTACCGGTCGCAGGGCCGCGACTACCGGCTGACCGACGTACACGGCAAGGTGGTCAAGGAAATCCTCGCCTAAGACAAAGATCTCACGCAAAGGCGCAAAGGCGCAAAGAAGACCGAATACCTCTTTGCGCCTTTGCGCCTTTGCGTGAGATCTTGCATTCTTGAACGCCATTCTCGGGAGACCCCCCCATGTGTACACAATGCCTCATCCTCCTCTTGGCGACCGCCCTGCCGTCGGCGGGCATGGCGCCGGACGATCTACGTTGCGAATACCTCAGTGATCCTCTCGGTATCGACGTAATAAAACCGCGCCTCAGCTGGAAACTCCGACCGACGAACGCGGCGGCGCGCGGCCTGGCGCAGAGCGCCTATCAAATTCTCGTGGCCGGCGACGATGAGACGCTTGCCACCGATAAAGGCGACTTGTGGGATTCGGGAAAGGTGGAATCGGATCGGTCGATCCACGTCGAATATGGCGGCGCGGCTTTGAAGTCCCATAAGCGCTGCCATTGGAAAGTACGCGTCTGGGACGAAGCGGGCCAGCCCTCAGCGTGGAGCAAGCCGGCGCTTTGGACGATGGGTCTGCTCCATCCCGCGGACTGGAAAGCCGAATGGATCGGCCTCGACGGCGAAAACGAACTCTCCGCGCTCAAGTCCGCTCAGTGGGTCTGGTTCCCGGAAGGCAATCCCGCCGTCGGCGCACCCATCGCCACGCGCTATTTCCGTAGTACGGTAGCGTTGCCGGGAGATCGGCGGATCGTTCGGGCCGTCTGCACCATCGCGGCGGACAATGAGTTCACCTTGTATGTCAATGGTAGGAAAGCCGGCGCCGGCAACAATTGGAGTCTGCCAACCGAAATCGACGCGGCGAACCTGTTGCGACCGGGGAAGAACGTTATTGCCGTCGTTGGCGTGAACACTGCCTCTCCTACCGTGACGGCCGAACACAACCCGGCGGGGTTGATCGCCGCGTTGCGCATAGAGTTCGACAAAGGCGATCCGTTAATGGTGTCAACGGACGAAAAATGGCGCGCTTCCGACAAAGCGGTTGCGGCCTGGGAAACGGCCGGATTCGACGACGCCGCATGGCCGGCCGCAAAGGCGTTAGGCGCCTACGGAATGGCGCCTTGGGGCGAAGTGGGCGCCACGGAGCATCGCCGTTTGCCCGCGCGGATGCTTCGCCGCGAGTTTGCGGCCGAAAAGCCGGTCAAACATGCGACCGCCTCCGTCTGTGGTCTCGGCTTCTTCGACCTCTACGTCAACGGCCGGCTCATCGGCGACCAGCTAATGAATCCGGCCCTCACCGGCTACGACCGCCGCGATCTATATGTCACCTTCGATGTAACGCCCGAACTGCGTCGCGGCGCCAACGCCGTCGGCGTAGTGCTGGCCAACGGCCGCTTCTTCGCGCCGCGCGTCAAGTACCCCGTGCCTACAAACACCTATGGCTACCCGAAATTGCTCTTTCAGCTGCGCCTGGAGTACGCCGATGGTTCCGTCGAGACGGTGTTGAGCGACAAAAACTGGAAGCAGACGACGGACGGCCCCGTCCGGGCGAACAACGAGTACGATGGCGAAGAGTACGACGCACGTAAGGAAATGCCCGGTTGGTCGCAGCCGGGTTTCGACGATTCCAAGTGGCGGCCGGTCCAGATGGTGCAGGCGCCGGGCGGCGCCCTGGAAGCGCAGATGATTGAACCCATCCGCGTCACGGAGGTCTTAAAGCCGGTCGCCGTAACGAACCCGCGTCCCGGCGTTTTCGTCGTGGACTTCGGCCAAGCGTTTTACGGTGTACCTCGGCTGAAGGTACACGGGCCGGCCGGAACGCGCGTTTCGATGCACACGACGTTTAACGTCAACCACGACGGCTTGGTCAACGGCGCCAACGACCGCAGCGCACGCAACTCCGACACTTACACGCTCAAAGGCGGCGGCGAAGAAGTCTGGAACCCGCGCTTCACCGGCAACGCCACACGGTTCGTTCAGGTCGAGGGCTTTCCGGGCAAGCCGACAGCCGAGAACTTCGAGGGTCTCGTAGTACACACCGACTTCGAGTCGGTCGGCCAGTTTGTCTGCTCGAACGACCTCATCAACAAGATTTACAGCAACGCCCGCTGGGGCACGCGCATGCAGAATCGTAGCGTGCCGATGGAACCCGACCGCGATGAGCGTATGCCGTGGTCGGGCCACCCGGCCAAGACCTCCGAGAGTGAGGGCTACGCCTTTAACGTCGCCCGCTTCTACGATCATTTTCTGCACAATTACCGCGTCCACCAAGCGAAGGACGGCAGCCTTCAGGAGATATTGCCGCCTTACTGGACCTTTAATAGCAAGGATATTGTTTGGCCGAGCGTCGTCACCATCATTCCCGACTGGTATCACGACTTCTACGGCGACGAGCGCATCTTATCGGACAATTACGAGTGCATGAAGCGCTTTACGCTCTTTCACGAAAAGACCTATCAGAAGCCGGATTACACAATCGACTACTGTAATTACGGCGATTGGGTCGATTCGTCATGGCTCAAAGATTCCGACGACAAGCGAACCACCTCGCGGCCGCTGATCTCAACCGCCTATTACTATCACAATTGTCGCATTGTCGCCCACGCCGCCCGGCTGCTCGGCAAGACGGAGGACGCGAAAACTTTTGATGCGCTGGCGGAAAAAGTCAAAGAAGGGTTTAATAAGCGCTTTTTCAACCCGAAGACAGACAAGTACGAGAGCGAAACGCAGGCGTCGTATGTGTTCCCGTTGGCGTTCGGCCTGGTGCCGGAGGACCACAAGGCCGCCGTCGTCGCTCACTTGGTCGATGAGATTTTGGTCCGCCACAAGGGTCATGCGTCGGTGGGCTTGGTCGGGATGCAATGGTTTATGAAAGTGTTGACCGACGCCGGCCGGCCCGATGTGGCCTACGCCGTCGCCGCGCAAACGACGAAACCGAGTTGGGGCTACATGGTTTCCAAGGGCGCGACGACGGTTTGGGAGCGCTGGGACACCGACGTACAGGACGGCGGTATGAACGGCGAGAGCCAGAAGATTCTCTCGGGCAATCTGGAGGCGTGGCTGTACCAGACGCTGGGCGGCATCAATTACGACCCAGAGCATCCGGGATTCAAGCACATTGTCTTGCACCCACGGCCGGTCGGCGATCTCACCTTCGTGCGCTGTTCGCACCGCTCGATGTACGGCGATATCGTCAGCGATTGGAAGGTCGAGGGCGCCACTTTTCATTGGGCCGTGACCATTCCTCCGAACACGACGGCGACGGTCTTCGTGCCGGCGAAGGAGGCCAAAGCCGTGCGCGGGGCCGAAGGCGTAAAGTTCCTGCGCATGGAAGGAAACGCCGCCGTCTATGAGATTGGATCGGGGAAATACTCGTTCGCTTCGTCATCCTGGGCGCGCGAGGGGAAGTGAATCAAAGGCTTTTCGGATCTCCTCCATCCGCTTTCGGTTGACGCCGAGGTCCGACCGGCCGGCCCGCGACGCCGACCGGAAGTGGATCACCTTTGCCACGCGGTCTACCCAAAATTCCACGTCGTCCACGAAGCGAAACAGCAGGCTCGCGCACTCGGCATGAAGGTAATCGCCGTCGGCGCGGATGATAGTGGTGCGCGGTTGGGTGGCGAGTACGGCCTTGAGCCGGGCCATCGCCTCATCCGCGTCTCCGTCAAATGGGATGGACGCCATCCGGTGCGCGTCGTCGCCCGCCTGCGATGAGACGCAGTTGGGAGTGTTAGGGCAAGGCGCCAACCTACCTTCATGCACGCCGAGATTTTCCGGCTGGCGGGAGGTCGCGCTCAGGATCGCCATCGTGGCCGGCCATCCAATGAGAATCAGAATAAGGACAATAAGGAGTATCTTCCACCACATAATCACTCCCGGCGCGCAACTCCGTGACCCTGTCCCCTGCATTATAGGCGACTCGCGCCGTTTACGTTCGCCCGTGAAGCCGGGGCTTCTGCCGTCGTGTCGCCGCGCGCCTCGCGCCGGCCGAGGCGCCGTTCTCTCTCTAAGCTCTACGGCACAATGGAGCGCCTATTCGACCTCCTAAATTAGCTTCAATACCGCAACGCCGCCGCCGGCCTGTCGCGGCGAAAACGACCAAGAAAGCTCAGACGCTCTGCTACGCTGTAGTGCCAAAGCGGCAGCCGCCCCCACGAACTTTGTAACAATTACGCGCACATTGTTGACCCGGCGGAGATGGTTCTTTATACTCAAGGTCCAGTCTGCGTTTTTCGGAGCGCACCCGGCTCCTCATCGCGGCGAGGATCGAAATGACTGCGAGGTGCCTTTTGTTTCTGGCGACCCTGCGGTTCTGGCGTTTGCTCACGCTCCTGTCAATCGGCGCGGCCTGCCTGACGGGCGTTCTCCCCATCCCGTCTCTCCACGCCGATGAGTTAATCAACAAAGCACTCGTCAGCGAGAAGCGGCGCGACTGGCTCGAAGCCTGCCGTTTCTACGACAAGTCGCTTCGCAAAGACCGCAATCAGCAGGAGGTCCGCGACGCTTATCAACGTTGCTTACGCCGCCTCTACCTCGTCCGGCGTTGCCAGGATCGCGTCTACAAGGAAGCCCTGGCCAGGCTCACCCCTTCCGAAGCGCTTGAGGTGTACGATCAAGTCCTGGTGGTCGTAGGGGCCGCCTACGTTGACGCCTCCAAAACCGATATTAATACTCTCTTTCAACAGGGCGTACAAGAGTTGCGCTACGACTTTGATGAGGAGGTATTCATCCAGGAATACCTTTCCGGCGCCCGGCCGGCGACCGTCGCGCGCTTCAAGAGAGTATTAGACGGGTGGACGACGCATAAGGTGAAGAGCCGAACCGAGGCCCGCGAGGAAGTGCTGGCGCTGATCCAGGCGGCACGGCGGGCGGACCTGGATGTGAAAGCGCTGGCCGTCGCCGTGGGTCTGGAGTTCGCCTCGGGGGCGTGCAACGCGCTCGACGAATACACCCTGTTTTTGACGCCCGGTTACTACAACGACGTCCAGGCGGCCCTTCAGGGCAAGTACGTCAGCATTGGCGTCGATTTGGGCGCCTCCGAAGATCAGCGCGTTGAGATCGTCCGAATCTACCCGAAAAGCCCCGCCCAGGAAGCCGGACTCGGCGAACACGACCGCATTCTGCGCATCGACCGCGAAGAGGCCCTTTCGCCGGAAGCCTCGGCTGAGAAGCTGCGCGGCGGGGACGGGTCGATGGTTGAAGTCGAGGTGCAGGCAGTAGGCCAGATGACTTCGCGCGTCGTCCGGCTGCAACGCCGGCCGGTCTACTTGCCGAGCGTCATGGAGCCGCAGCTGATGGCACTTCCGACCGATATGGGGTCAATTACGGTCGGCATGATCCAGATTAACCACTTCCAGGATTCGACCGTCCAGGACGTGAAAGAGGCGTTGGCCCAGCTGCAAACGGCCGGCGTGAAGGCGCTCCTCCTTGACCTGCGCGGCAATCCGGGCGGCGCGTTCAAGGCTGGCGTCCAGGTGGCCGAATTGTTCCTCAACGAAGGCGTTATCGTTTTCTCGGAAAGCCCCCTGGATGAGTACAATCGGCCGTTCAAGGTAACGGCCCGAAATCCCGTGCAGGTTCCGATGGTGGTGCTGGTGGACCGCGACACGGCCAGCGCCGCGGAGGTGGTGGCCGGCGCCCTGAAGGAACACCGCCAGGGCACCACGCTGATCGTTGGTCAGACCACGTTCGGCAAGGGATCAATTCAGGGCGTAATCCCGCTGGACAAGGCGCCGCTGGACAAGACGCCCGGCGGCATTCGGATTACCGTCGCCAAGCTCTTCTCACCCGGCAAGCACCAGCCCTACACAGGCCGCGGCGTCACGCCAGATATTGTCGTCGAACAGGAAGGAGACGCCGTGACGGCCGCCGGCGTACAAGCGCTAATACAGTTGCTCAAGTCTAGCATGATGATGCGTTAGAGTTTCGTTTAGCCGCGACGCGAACGGGAGCCTTTTCGCACGCGCTCCGCCCTTCGGGTCGCAGCTAAACGTCCGCTTTCTTCCCCGCCGCTCCTGGCCGGCCCTTTCCTTTTCCATAGAATGAGTTAGCCGCTCTACATCCTTGGCGTTCCTTAACCCGAGCCGGCCTTTCCCACCGTTGCCTCCCCCATCAGAAGGATGAAGGACATGGCAAAACGAGTTTTGAACCGCCGCCAGCTGCGTGACGACGCCGACGCCGCTGCTCGGACTGAGCCTACAGCGGCGCCTGCGACCGAACCAGCGGCGGACGGCGCGCCCGTGAAGAAGAAGGCCGCGCCCCGCAAGAAAGCCGCCGCTGGGCCGCGACCCAAGAGAGTGGCCAAGAAGAAGGATCCCGTTCGCATGCGCGCCCGCTGGGCCGTGTTTGACGGCGGTATGAAGCAGATCGCCGTCTTCGACTATAGTAATCGCGGCGCCGCCGACCAAAAGCTCGCGGATATGAACGCCAAAAAGGGCGGCGCCTATTTTCTGCAACTGGTTAAAGAACCGATGCCCGCGCCGCCGCCGCCGCCCGTGGC
Source organism: Planctomycetaceae bacterium UBA4732 (assembly GCA_002404095.1). GTDB lineage: Bacteria > Planctomycetota > Planctomycetia > Gemmatales > Gemmataceae > UBA4732. The sequence goes on from DHJA01000082.1 coordinate 31,298, forward strand.
CGCACCGCCGGCCTGAATCACCTTCCTCTCACACGGAGAGGACGGGAGTTTGGTTGACGCCGGCTCGCGCTTCCCACACGAGCCGGCTACTTTCCTCAGGAGTCGGATGATGGGCAAGAAACTCTATGTCGGCAACCTGACCTATCAGGTCACCGACAGCGAACTGCAACAGATGTTCGAGGCGCACGGCACGGTGGCGTCGGCTCAGGTCATCATGGACCGGGACACGGGTCGTTCCAAGGGATTCGGATTCGTGGAAATGAGCAGCGACGCCGAGGCGCAAGCGGCGATCGCCGCCCTCAACGGCAAAGACTCGGGCGGCCGAGCGTTGACCGTCAATGAAGCGAAGCCGCGTGAAGGCGGCGCCGGCGGCGGTCGCGGCGGTCCCGGTGGACGCAGCGGCGGCGGCGGTGGTGGTTACGGCGGTGGCGGCGGCGGCGGCGGTGGCGGCGGCCGACGATACTAACGAACGATGCGACCGGGGGCGGCGGAGTACGCGCCCGGTCCTTTCTCTTTTCCTTATCTCATTAGGGGACGTAGATGCCGTTGCGGATGCGCGTTCACGAACGAGAGCCAATTGGGCTGGCGTTGCGTCGTTTCAAAAAACTCCTGGAAAGAAGCGGAGTGCAAAAGGAGTTGCGAAAGCGAAAATACTACGAGAAGCCGTGCGAAGCCCGGCGCCGCGCTCTGGCGCGCAAGCTCAGCTCCATTCGTAAGGGCAAAGTTAGCCCCGTGAAAGGGTCGTTTCGATGAGAAGCACTCTCGCCGCCCGTCGTGAAAGAGGTAGTTCCGTGGGGACAAAATCCAAGGGGAAACCCCTCCCCCCGCCCGAATTGCCTCTTGAAGTTTCCACAGCGCCATGCGTGACGATCGGGGATCGTCTCGCGCGTATAGCGGCGTTGGGCCTCAAGGTCGAGGAACACATCCGCACGGTGGCGGCGATTCAAAACTTACCTGGCACCTCGGCCGAAGCGCGGGAAAGGGCGGCAGCGCTCTTTCTCGAACGACTGGTCTTCTTGGAGAGAGCGCTAGGCAAGACGCTGGAAGAACTGAATCTTGGGTAAAAGCGGCAGTCGAGCCCATGCACCTCGGCGAGCCGCTAGGTTTGTTCCGTTGGCATTTATGCAAGTCCGAGGCGTCGTCGCGGTTGCTTTAGCCCTTCCCGCTAAAGCAACCGCGACGATTGCGCGTTCATTCGGCCGTCCTTCAAGGCCGCCTCCCATTCCACCCTGGACACAATTTCCTCGGTCGTCAAGAATGAATCGCCTGGCGTCCGCGCGCCTTCGGAACTCAACCTTCAGGTCCTGGCATGACCACCGAGCCGCAGACTTGTCCGTACTGCAATGCCCTCGTTCCCGACTCTTCTGGGACGACGGCCGGCCAGCGCGTACCCTGCCCCCGCTGCGGCGAGGCGTTCACCCTGCGCCAGCCACAGCCGCGAGGGTCGGCCGATTTGCAAACCGCTCCAACGAACTCCCCTTCCCTAGTCGGCGTCGATTTAGACGTTGACCGCCGGTTGCGGATGCGCCGCACCAACCGCATCGTTGGGGCAATGGTGCTGGGCGTCATGGGTTTCGGCGCCATTCTCAGCCTGACCTACGCCCTGTATTCGCAGCCGGACCGCCGCGCTCACGACACCCGAATGCCCCACAAGCCGAGAGGGCCGAACCTGATCGAGTTTCCAACGACGCCACCCTCAACATCGCCCGCCGCTCTGGAGGCGCTGCGCTGGCTGCCGGCCGACTCCAATGTTGTCGTCGGCGTCCAGGTCGCCGAACTGCGCCAGACCGACGCCGGCCGCGATCATCTTAAACACCTATCTCGGATAGGTAAAATCGACCTCAACGCCGACTTGTTGCAACGGTGGACCGGATTGAAGGTGGAGGAAGTCGATCATCTCGTCCTCGGCGTCAAGGCCGACGATGAGTTGCTGCCGCGTATGGTGCTGGTAGTTCGTACGCTGCATCCTTACAACGCCGACGCCGTGCGGACGGCCCTCCAGGCCGAGCGCCTGCCGGATGCCAACGGCAAGACGTTGTACAAGTGCAAGCCGCGCGACGGCGGATTGGCGCCCGTGCTCTGGTGCGCCGACGAGCGGACGCTGGTATTCGGCCTATTGGCGAAACACCTCGAAGCGGTCCCCGACAAGCCGGCCCTCGGCCTAGAACGCTTGCCGGCCGAGGTGCGAGCGCTTTTGGAGAATCGGCTCCAATCGGCAGGGCCGGCGTGGGCCGTCGGTTATGCCGCGGACTGGCGCAAGACCGCCGCGGCCGCATTCTTAACGGAGAAGGACGCCGCTGTCCTGGCCCATGTCCACGGCTTCGCCATACAGCTGCAAACCGAGCAGCCGACAACATTGTTGGCTTCCGTGCAATGCGACAACGCCGACGCGGCGCAGGCGCTGGAGAAGCGTGTGCTGGCGGCGAAACCGGCGCCGGACGCCGACTGGAAAGCGGCGCGCGAAGGGCCGTGGCTGACGCTTCAGCTACGCGGCGATCCGTCGGCGTTCTTCAAAGACCTGGGGAAATAACCCGCGTCGCGCTTGAATCGGCCGGCCGGCGCGGTAGCCTGATACGGGTTGTTATCCCCTCTGTACCCTCGCAGGCGATGGATATCATGGCGGCCGAACAGACGAAACACCAGTACATCGGCATCGAACGGCATGGCGACATCGCGGTCATCATCCCGTCGTCGGAAGTGGAAAAGCTGCCGGAAGACCTAATGGAACAGGCAGCCCAAATGGTGCTGGCCCCACTTCGCGCCGATCCGCCGGTCGGCCTCATCTTCGACCTCAGCAAGGTCGATTACGTCGGCTCGGTGTTCCTCTCCTTTTTGCTGCGCTGTCACAAGCGCGTCAAGGAACATGGAAGCGAAGTGGTCGTGGCCGGCGCCTCCCCGCGGGCGCGCGAGCTGCTTCACATGACCGCCTTGGACACCCTCTGGGCCTTGTACGCCGATCGGGCCGAGGCCATCGCGGCGCTGACGGGCGATTAACAGAAGAAGTCCGTAGTCCGTAGTCATTAGTCCGTAGCGGCAAGCCGGCTCGTCTTCCCCACGGACTACGGACTACGGACTACGGACTGCGGACTATTTATGCAAGACCCTCAGCAAAGCGCGCGTCGCGGCACGACGCATGGCTCCTTCGAGCAGATCAACGAGGACGCGCATCCCGAGGAGCGTCTGCCGCCGGGCATTGAACAGCTCGTTCAGCAAATCCGTGAGACGGCCGATAAACTCCTTCGTGACGGCGCCACGCGCGCCGACGTGAAGCTGCTCAACACCGCTCTCAAAGAACTACGCTACTCCTTTAAAATCTTTACGCCGTACCGCACCGTGCGCAAGGTGACGGTGTTCGGTTCAGCCCGGCTGCCGGCGACGAACCCGGCATATCAGCAGGCCGCGGAGTTCGGCCGACGCATCGCCCAGGCTGGCTGGATGGTCATCACCGGCGCCGCCAGCGGCATCATGGAGGCCGGCATGGTCGGCGCCGGCCGGGACAAAAGCATCGGCGTCAACATTCTGCTGCCGTTCGAGCAGGACGCCAACCCGATCATCCGCGGCGACCTCAAGTTGATGAACCTGAAATACTTCTTCACGCGGAAGCTCTTGTTCGTGAAGGAGGCCGACGCCGTCGCCCTGTTCCCCGGCGGCTTCGGCACTCAGGACGAGTGCTTCGAGGTGCTTACGCTAGTTCAAACCGGTAAAGCCCAGATATTTCCCATCGTCATGGTAGACGAGCCGGGCGGCGACTACTGGGCGCGCTGGCACGACTATATTCGCGACGCACTGCTGGGCCGCAAGCTGATCTCGCCGGCCGACTTGTCGCTGTTCAAAGTCACGGACTCGCTCGACGAGGCCGTGAACGAGGTTCTAGGCTTTTACCGCGTCTATCACAGCATGCGCTATGTCGGCCCTGACCTCGTGCTGCGTTTGCAGAAGGCGCCGCCGCCGGCCCTGCTGGAGCGCATCCGCACGGAATTCCCGGACATTCTCAAGGGCGGCACGTTCGAGACGACGGCGGCGCTGCCGGCCGAGGCCAACGACGCCGCGCTGGCCAACCTGCCGCGCTTGCGCTTCCGCTTCGACCGCCACAGCATGGGGCGGTTGCGGATGCTCATTGATTTGATTAATCGTGAGGGTGATCGACCGGCGTAAACCCTGCGCAGCTTGGCTTTCGCAAGATAAGTGGTGTTTGTACCAATCCTGGCCCTCAACCTGCTCAAGCCGCTAGCGAATGTGAAGCAGGAGGCGGCGAAAAGACTGCGCGCTTGGCTTTCGGTCACGGCCCGTGAACGAGTATTTCCCCAACCGATTCCCTACTCTGACTAACGGAAGCGGCGAAGCAAATCCAGGTGGCGGGGTACCACGCACATGGCCAAGTCACTGCACGTTCTCGTCACCGGCTCGGCGGGCCGGATCGGCCGCGCGGTCGTTCGTGAGTTGAAGGCGCGCGGCCATTTTGTCCGCGGCCTTGACCTCGTTGGCACACCAGGCGCCGACGAATCCGTCGTGACTGATCTTGGCGACGCGGCGGCCGTCCGGCTAGGTGAGAAGACGGGCGCCGGCTTCTACATCTACGCCAAGCCCGGCCGCGGCGCCGACGATCCGGCGTTGACAGCAATGCTGGAAAAGCATCCCAAAGAGCGGCGCGAGATCGGCATGGAGGAGATGACCGATCGCTTATTCCTTCCGATGCTGACGGAGGCCAGTCGGGTGTTGAGTGAGGGGATCGTGCGCGAGCCGGGCGACGTGGACATGGGCCTGATCCTGGGCATCGGCTTCCCGCCGTTCCGCGGCGGCATCCTGCGCTGGGCGGATACGGTCGGCCTGCCGAACTTGCTGGCGAGGCTGAAGAAATACGAACATTTGGGAGCGCGTTTCCAGCCGACGGAGCAGATGCGCAAGCTGGCGGCGGAGGGCAAGGGGTTCTACCCGGATGCGTAACGCGGCGGCTTGCTTACTACGCGGCGGACGCTCATAATACGAAGAAGCCCCAGAAACCAAAGGAGCCTGTCATGTCATCTACTACTCCGGCCACAATGGCGGATGAACTGCGTCAACTGCGCCGGCGCCAACCGTTCCAGCCGTTCCGCGTTCACATCAATAACGGTGAAACGTATGACGTCCTTGATTCCCTGGAATTTCTTGTGGGCGACGTCGCCCTCGTGCTTCCCGTGCATGATCCGCATGATTCGGATAAGGATTATCCGGTTTGTGTCGAAGTTGACCAGGTTGTTCGGATCGAACTGATCGAGCCATCGTCCACGAATGGTTGTTCTCCATGACAAAAGCATATGGGCGGGAAGGCTAATGGCCTGCGAAAATAGGAGGAGACTGGATGCGTCCCGACGCCATTCGTAAGTTGCTCCGAAAACAGCCGTTCCGGCCGTTTCGCGTCTATGTTTCCGACGGCGCTATCTATGACGTGGCTCATCCGGAGGCGGCAGAGGTATCGGCAATGATGCTCATTATCGAAGTTCATCCAGCCGGATTCGCCGGCGTCCCTGGCGAGCGCATTGCCTACATCTCCCTGATTCACGTTACGCGCGTCGAGGTTTATTTTCCGGGCGCCGCGCCCGCCCCTTGATGATGGGTTGGGCCTGGCTTCGTCTCCAGCTTGCACGCTTGGATACCTGCTGCGGGAATGGTAAGCGATAGCTCACCGCAGTAAGCGTCCGCCACAAATGTGACACTCTCAGGCACTGGCAGGCCCATCGGCGGCGCTGTAAAATACCATTTGACCCCGATCATTCATCACGCAAGGGGATCGATCCATGGCTCGCACGTCCTCATTCGCGTGGTTTCTTCTGGGACTTTGCCTTTCACGGCCGGCCCTTGCTGCCCAACCGACCTCGATTCCACGCGCAACAACGCAGCAGGTCCACCAGACGGTCGATCGCGCCATTGGATATATGCAAACCGAAAGCGCCGCCTGGTTGAACACGCGCAAATGCGCCGCCTGCCATCACGCGCCGATGCCGCTTTGGGCGCTGAGCGAAGCCGAACGGCAGGGGTACGCGATCGACAAGAAATTCGTGGCGGATACGACCGAGTCCTTGCTGGGCAGTAAGGACAAGTTGATGGCCTCGAAGATCTTCCCTAATCCGGCTGATCCACCCGACCCGCGCCCCCAGGGTCGAGGGCTGAACATGGGGCTTCCGTTCCTCGCCGTCGCCGCACAGTCGTTGCCGTCGCTGAAAGAGGGACAAAAACAAAGCCTGAAGCTGATCGCGGAGGAAATCGTCAAGAAGCAGCAACCCGACGGTTCGTGGGAGTTCTTTGCCACTCTCAGGCGACCGCCGATTAACGAAAGCCAGACCACCGACGCCGCCTGGATCATCATGGCGCTCGAGGGAGCGGGACCCGACGCGCCGGAATTGCAGCGCGAGGCGCTGTCGAAAGCGATCGCCTGGCTCGACGCTGCAAAGCCTTCCCACCTCCATCAAGACAAGGTCCTGAAGGTGCTCATGGGGGTTCGCTCCGCCAAGCCGCGCAAAACGATGCAACCTACGATCGACGAGTTGCTTGCTCTGCAACGCGCCGACGGGGGCTGGAGCCAGACCGTCCCTGAATTGAAAAGCGACGCCTTTGCCACCGGCCAGACTTTGTACGTCTTGTCGCTTGCGGGTTTTACGGCCGAACGCCCCGAAATCAAGCGAGGGATTGACTTCCTGGTCGCCACGCAAAAGCCGGACGGCAGTTGGCCGATGATTTCTCGATCGACCCCCGATGGTTCGCCCGGAAGCTCGAAACTAATGACGCCGATCACCTGCGCCGCCAGCTCCTGGGCCGCGCTCGGCCTGGCGAGACTTGTGCCGAAGGAAAATTAAAGAGTACTAACGACGAGGTCGCTTGGCGAGCTGTGCAACTCATTGCTCGCTCGTCAGGCAGACGAGGAATTGTGCAACATGAAACTCTTGATCCAGCGTGAATTTGTTGTTGACGTGCCCCTTGAGCGCGCATGGGAGCATCTGGCACAGGTTGAGGCATGGCCAAGTTGGGCCAAGCATATCAAGCGCGTGACCGTTGAACCTCCCGGTGAACTTTCGCCGTCCACTGTTGGTGTTCTCCATCTTACAAACGGCATAAAGGCTCGGTTCGCCATGACTGAGTTTGTCCCAAACAGCCACTGGAAGTGGATCAGCAATTTCCTTTGGCTTACCGTTCACTACGATCATCGTTTTGAGCCGATCAACCACGACAGGACGAAAATGACGTTCATCATCGAAGCAAAGGACTTGGGCTTCGGCAAATTTGTCCTCGGAAAGCTGTATGCGGCGATATACAGCAAGCTCCTGGACAAGGCCATTTCAAACCTTGTTGCAGAGATCAATGCTGGGCAGCTGGCGGGTCAGTAGATTCGCCAGGCAGGAGATTTCGCCATGCCCTTCTTTTGAAAACTCCTTGCTACCGACGCTAACAAGTACTTCCCCAGCCGATTCCCTACTCTGACTAACAGAGACCGCGAAGCCAATCCAAGCGGTGGGGGACCACGCACATGGCCAAGTCACTGCATGTTCTCGTCACCGGCTCGGCGGGCCGGATCGGCCGCGCGGTCGTGCGCGAGTTGAAGGCGCGCGGCCATTTCGTCCGCGGCCTCGACCTCGTTGCCACTCCGGATGCCGACGAATCTGTCGTGAGCGATCTTGCCGATGCGGCGGCCGTCCACCGAGCCGCGGAAGGCATTGACGCTCTCATCCACCTAGCCGCCACGCCCGACGACGACGATTTTCTCACGAAACTGCTTCCGAATAACATCGTCGGCGCCTATCACGTCCTGGAAGCGGCGCGGCTGGCCGATGTGCGCCGCGTCGTATTGGCGAGCAGCGGACAAGTCGTGTGGCATCAGCGGTTCACCGGGCCGCTGCCGATCCGTGCGGACGTGCAGCCGACGCCGCGCGGCTGGTATGCGGCCACGAAGGTCTTTCAGGAAGCGGCCGGCCGCGCCTTCGCCGACGCCCACGGCCGCAGTGTGATCGCCGCTCGTTTGGGGTGGTGCCCTCGCAACAAGGAACACGCGGAGGAGTTGGCCGGAACGGAATGGGGGCCGGACGTTTACCTGAGTCCGGGCGATGCGGGCCGCTTCTTCGCTCTCGCCGCCGAGGCTGCCGCGGACATTCGCTTCGCCGTCGTTTACGCCATGAGCCGGCCCCTCCGGGAGGAAGTGTACGACGCCGGGCCGGCGCGGGAACTGGTCGGCTACGAGCCGCGCGACGTTTGGCCGCAGGGGATCGAAGATCTTGGTTAGGAGCGATCTTCGTAATGAACATGGCATACCCCGGAAACATCGCCGCCCACCTGCCGGCCATGGCCGCGGCTCGGCCACAAGCGTTGGCCATCGTGCAGCCGCGCGGCCGTGACCGCCAAGGCCGCCTCCGTTATCGCCATTACACCTTCCGCGAATTGGACGCCGAAACCGACCGCCTCGCCGCCGGCCTTGAACGCATCGGCATAGGCCGCGGTATGCGCACCGTATTGATGACGCCGCCAAGTTTGGACTTTTACGCTCTCACTTTCGCTTTATTCAAAGCTGGCGCCGTTGTCGTACTTATCGACCCCGGTATGGGCCTGAAACGCCTTGGCGTCTGCCTGCGCGAGGTCGAACCGGAAGCCTTCATCGGCGCGCCGGAAGCCCACTTGGCGCGCACCATCCTCGGCTGGGGGCGCTACACTATCCGCCATTGCGTCACCGTCGGCATGCGCCTCGGCTGGCGCGGCTGTACCCTAGAACAAGTGCGCAAACTCGGCGGCAAACGCGCATTTTCCCTCGTCGAACCGGCGGCGGATGAGACAGCCGCCGTGCTGTTCACCAGCGGCAGCACCGGCGTCGCCAAGGGCGTCGTCTATACGCATGCCATCTTCGCGGCCCAAGTGGATTTACTACGAAGTCTGTATGATATTCAACCCGGCGAAGTCGATTTACCGACGTTTCCCCTTTTCGGACTATTCGGGCCTGCATTGGGCATAACGTCTGTAATTCCGCAAATGGACCCGACTAAGCCGGCCCGCGTCGATGCGCGCAAGATCATTGACGCCATCGGCGCCTACGGCGTAACGAACCTGTTCGGCTCGCCGGCCTTGATCCAGCGCGTCGGCCGCTACGGCGTGCTGCACGGCGCCAAACTGCCGTCGTTGCGGCGAGTGATCTCGGCGGGGGCTCCCGTGCCGGCGTCGGCGCTGGAGCGCTTCCAGTCGCTGCTGGCTGACGGCGTACAAGTGTTTACGCCCTACGGCGCCACGGAAGCGCTGCCGGTCTGCTCGATTGGCAGTGACGAGATATTGGGTGAGACGCGAATACGGACGACGGAGGGCGGCGGCGTCTGCGTCGGCCGGCCGGTGGAGGGCATGTCCGCCCGCGTCATCGGCATCGACGACGCACCCATCACGACCTGGCGCGACGATCTCGAAGTTAAGCGAGGCGAAATAGGAGAAATCGTCGCCCAAGGTCCGGTCGTAACGCGATCCTACTTCAACCGGCCCGATTCGACGGCGTTGGCCAAGATCACTGACCCGGCAGGCGGTTTCTGGCATCGCATGGGCGACCTTGGTTATCTGGATGCAAAAGGTCGCCTATGGTTCTGCGGCCGTAAGTCGCAGCGCGTCATAACGCCGGAGCGGACGTTTTTCACGATCCCCTGTGAGGGGGTGTTCAACGCCCATCGCGCGATCCATCGGTCAGCTTTGGTCGGCGTGACCCGGAATGGCGTGACGGAGCCGGTGCTGTGCGTGGAGCCGGACAAAGACGTGCCGATGCCGCGCGAAATGCTGCGTCAGGAGTTGCTGGAACTGGGCGCCGCCCGGCCGCATACACAAGCGATAAAGACGATACTCTTTCACAACAATTTTCCGGTGGATGTGCGTCACAACGCTAAGATATTCCGCGAGAAGCTGGCCGAGTGGGCGCGGAAAGAGTTGTTATGAACGCCCTCGTGACCGGCGGCGGCGGCTTTCTCGGCGGCGCGATCGTTCGCCTGTTGGTCGCGCGCGGCGACCGCGTGCGCAGCCTATCGCGGCGTCGCTACTCCGAATTGGATGCTCTCGGTGTGGAGCAAGTCCAGGGCGATGTGGCCGACCTCAGCGCCACGGAAGCGGCCGTGGCGGGTTGCGACGTGGTATTCCACGTCGCGGCAAAGGCCGGCGTCTGGGGCGCCTACGCCGACTACCACCGCGCCAACGTCATTGGCACCCAAAACGTCTTGTCCGCATGTCGCAAGCGCGGCGTCCGCCGCCTCGTCTACACCAGCTCGCCGAGCGTGGTCTTCGACGGCCGCGATCTGGAAGGTGTGGACGAATCGACGCCGTACCCGAAGCACTACGAAGCGGCCTACCCCAAGACGAAAGCGGAAGCGGAACGGCTGGTGTTGGCGGCAAACGGCCCCGACCTCGCCACGGTCGCCTTGCGGCCGCATCTGATCTGGGGCCCCGGCGACAACCACCTCCTACCGCGCATCCTGGAGCGCGGCCGCGCGGGACGCCTGCGCCGTATCGGCCGGGCAAACAAGCTTATCGATAGTATCTATATCGACAATGCCGCCGATGCGCATGTGTCGGCCGCCGACCGCCTGGCCCCCGGCTCGACCGTGGCTGGCAAGGTGTACTTCTTATCGAACGGCGAGCCGATTCCCTTATGGGATCTGATAAATCGCATTCTGGCGACGGAGGGCGTCCCGCCGGTGACGCGCACGGTCCCGGTATGGCTGGCGTACACAACCGGCTGCCTGCTGGAGACGGCGTCCACAATGCTGGGGTGCCGCGACGAGCCGCCGATGACGCGCTTCCTGGCGCGCGAACTGACGACGGCCCACTGGTTTAACATCGGCGCGGCGCGGCGCGACTTGGGATATGAGCCGAAAGTGTCCATTGCGGAAGGGCTTCGCCAGCTGAAGGTGCGGACTACGGTATAATGCCCAGAGCGGCTTTGCCCTTAAACCGAAAACCTGCCTTTCAACCGGCTTTGCCTCTAAACCTCCGTTTGCCTTTTAACCTCTCAGGTTTTTAGCATTCCAGACGGGAGCAAAATGGCGGCTATTTTTTGAGATCCCACAGGGGCGCGCTGCCCGGCCATCTGCCAGTGCCCAAATAGAAGTCGGCCTTGATGAGCGGCCAGTAAAACCAGACGCAGCCGAAGTTCCAGCGTTCCCATTCGCGGCTGGGCTGCGGCGGTGAGAAGTAAAGCGCCGCAGGCATATAGCCGAGAGCATCGCACTCGGCGGCTCCCCGCCGCGAGAGGTAGAGGTAGGAGCCGACGTACAGCGTCAGCAGCAGGACGAGGGCGTGCAACGCCCAGTACTTCCGAATTGACATGCTACTTGCCCCCCCTTGTCTCCCATTTCGCAAGGGATCGTAACGCCTCTATGGTTGCCGGGAGCGCGGCTGGGGTCAAGGGGAAGGGCGGCAAGTGGGCCATCGGGCGAGGGTCGCCCGGCCGTGCCATGCCTGATCGCGCTCATCGGACTCGCACAACATGGACGCTGCTACTAGAGGACGGCCGCCCGCGCGACTCTTTGCTTACGTGCTACAATGGCGCAGCCTGCGCATCACACTTTTGGAGGCCGTTATGGAGACGCAAGCGGTGGGAAGAATACTCGTGACGGCGAAGGTGGAAAGCCTGCCAGACTTATACAAAGTCCAAGAGGGAACTCTACCCGCCGAACAAGTGCGGTTCGTGGAAATTCCGGAGGCGCTGGTGGACACGAGCGCGACGATCCTTTCGATGCCGAAGAGATTGATCGACCAACTCGGGCTGCTCCCTGTGCGCACCCGAAGGGCCCGGAGCAGCGCTGGCTCGGTGACCCTTCAAATTTACAGCGGAGTTCGCTTGACGATCCAGGGACGTGATTGCCTGAGCGACGTGGCGGAGGTTCCAGAGGATTGCCCGGTGCTGATCGGCCAGGTTCCATTGGAATTGCTCGATTTTGTCGCCGATTGCAAAAATCATCGGCTCATCGGCAACCCCGAACACGGCGGCGAGCATATGCTTGATATGTACTGACCCATCTTGTCCAGGTAGTGCCGATGAACCCACCCTACTTTGTCCACAATACCCGCCCGCTCACCCGCCGCACCTTCCTGCGCGGCGCCGGCGTCGCTCTCGCGTTGCCGTTCCTGACGGATCCGGCGACCGCGGCCCCTTCGGTCATGACCAAGCTCCCCGTGGCGCTGCACCCGGACAACCCCCGTTACTTCCTCTTCCGGGGCCGCCCCCTGGTGCTTGTCACCGCGAGCGAACACTATGGATCGGTCCTTAACCGGGCGTTTGACTTCGAGAAATATCTCGATGACGCGGCAGGGCGAGGGATGACACTGACCCGCACCTTCCTGCTGTATCGCGAGCTACAGACTCCGCGCAATCCGTCCTCCCCCTGCAAGCCGGAGTCGCCCGATTACCTCGCCCCCTGGGTCCGCACCGGGCCGGGCAAGGCGGCGGACGGCGAGCCGGCCTATGACCTGGACCGCTGGAACCCGGAATACTTCGACCGTCTCAGCTGTTTTCTCCGCAAGGCCTCCGCGCTGGGCGTCGTGGTCGAGTTGACGCTTTTCAGCCACACTTATACCGATTTAGTCTGGTCGCTCAATCCACTCAACGCTCAAAACAACAAGCAGAGCGTCGGCAAGGCGGCCTGGCCCGAGTACGATTCCCTCAAGGATAGCGCATTAGTGGAAAGGCAGTTGAGCTACGCCCGCAAGATCGTCCAGGAGACCTGTGACTTCGACAACATCTACTACGAAGTCTGCAACGAGCCGGCCGGCGGAATGCCGGGCCATGTTTCGCCGGCCGAGGTGGACGAGTGGCAGAAAGGAATCGCCAGCGCGGTGCGCGAGGAGCTGCGTCAACGCGACCGCAAGCATTTGGTGTTTGGCACTCAAGCCTTCGACGCGGGCAAGTTGTCGCAGCGGCTGGAGGAAAGTTTCACCGGCCCGCTCTGGGACGCCGTCAACGTCCACCCGCACCCCTTCTTGAAGTGGAAGGATCGCACCTACGACATGGGAAACTTCATGTCGAAGCAACTGCGCTTGAAGGAGCTGCGCGACTTCTGTCTGGCCGTTTCCGCCGCGAGCAAACCGTGCGTAATCGATGAGGACAACGCGGCCAGCCTCTACCGGGACGCGGCCGGCTGGACAATCCACCGCAAGCGGGCGTGGATGGCGGTGCTGAGTGGTTCGCATTACGACTACATCGACTTCTCGATCACGGTCGGGAGTGAGGCGGGTACGCTGGACTCTCGGCGAGGCATTCGGGCCTGGATGGGGCATCTGTCGGCGTTCATCCACTCGTTCGACTTCGTCCACGCCCGGCCGCGGGCCGATTGGGCGTCCGGACTGCCGGAGCATTTGGTGGCGTCGGGCCTGGCCGTCGAGGGCAAGGACTACGTCGCCTACCTGGCCGATGGCCGCGAGGCGGCCGACTCGTCGGCGGGCGAGCCGATTGAGGGAAAGGCCGCGCTGGACCTCCCCGCCGGAGCCTTCCTCGTCAGCTTCTATTCTCCGACAACCGGCGCCGGATCGCCGGCCTCGCGCGTGGAGGGCGGCAAGAAAATCGACGTGGATCTGCCGTCGTTTAGGCACGACGTGGTCATCCGAGCGACGCGGGTACGCCAGGGTGATCAGAAATGAGGAGTAAATGGGGAGCCAGCGCAGAAGCGCCGCCTGGAAGCTGCGGGGCGGCAATCGCGTGCGCGCTTCACTGAAAAAATAACTCCGTCATTGGTAAAACGCCACGCTGGCGAAGCTGACGCTTTCGTTGCCGTGCGGATGAACGTATTGGTCGTAATGCAGCACTTTGCCCGAGCCGGGCCGCAGCGCTTCCAACACCATATACGTCGGCGGCAGGCCGCAGATACGGCGACAATCGTTCTCTTCAGCGATCACGCGGAAATAGCCGGCCGGGTCGGCCGATTCCGCCTGGCGCAGGATGGCTTGATCGCGTTCGCGGCTCTCATCCAGCCACGAGCCGGCGGCGGGGCAATGATCGCCGAACTTCGGCCCGATGTGGGCCAGATCGCCGCTTATGAGGTAGCAAATCGGTTCTTTCGTCTCGCGTTCCATCGCTTGCAAGGCCTCGATCATGCGCCGAACATCATCCTGGTCCGAAGGCGATGTTCCGTCCGCCACGGCGTCCTGGAACGAACCGACCGCCAGCGGCACAATGCGGAACGGCCTTTTGCCCTCAAAAAGATATTGTAAGAATACTATTTCCAACTCGATGGAGTGTTCCGGCAAATGCGCCATCAACTCGTCGTCGAACAGGCCATCGCCGTAATGCTTCACCAGCCCGTCGATATAGGTTTGGTCGGTCATGGCGACGCCGAGCGGCGTCTTAAAGTTCTTGCGCGTCAGCGTGAAACGATGAGCGCTGTAGTGCGACGTGCCGATGACGACGAACAATGACGCCGATGAGCGCTCCGCTAACTCTTTGTAGCCCCAAGCGTAGGTACGGCCGCCGCGGGCGTAGTCGATGTGCGGCGCCAACAGCGCACGCAGTTGGCCGTCGGGATGCGCCTTTCCCGGCAGGCCCGGGCCTCCCGGCCCCGTGAACAATCGCTCGATCTGGGAACGCAAGGCGGCTGGGTCGGCCTCGTAGGCGCCGATGCAGGACGGCTGGCGCACCGGGTCGTCAACGTGGGCGCGATAACGCGGCCCCTCCAGGAACAAGGCTTCATCCAACGCCGACGCCAGCTCCGTAAAGACTTCCAACGGTACGAGCTGTCCACCTACTTGCTGGGTGGCTTCCGTCTGAATCTCGCGCAGGGTGCGCCGGCCGTCGAATAGTTGCAGCCACTGCACTTCTAGGGGGCTCAGACGGAGGGAGGCGCCGTTGAGTCGCAACAGGTCGTGGACGATGTAGCGCTGACGGCTGGCGTCTTCAGGAGACGCGGCCAAGTGCGGGCGCAACTGCGGTTTGGCGACGGACATGACGGCCCTCCTATTTCTTCGGCGGCGTGGGCGGCGTCGGCGGCGCGGCCGGCGCCGCCAAGCCCGGCGAGCCGTTGAACGCCTTGACCACCGTGCCGTCGGCCGTCTTCCACACCTTGACCTCGCCGTTGAACGACCCCGATGCGATCAGCGCGCCGTCCGAGCTGATCGCCAGGGCGTAGACATAATCGGTGTGTCCCGACAACGTCCGTATCGCCGCGCCATTGTCCTCGTTCCAGACGCGCACGGTGTCGTCGGCGCTTGCTGTCACCAGCAGCGGTTGCTTAGGCGCCGCCATCATCTTCGTGATCGTCTTGCCGTGACCGCCGGTGGCGCGAACCTGCTTGCCGGCCTGTTCGCCGGTCACGTTCCACGCGCGTATCTGATTGTCTTCGCCAGCCGAATAGCCGGTCTTGCCGTCGGCCTTCATCGCCACACCGTAGACTGCCGCCTGATGATCCGGAAATGTCAGCACCGATTCCTTCGTCGCCAGGTCCCACACCTTGGCCGTCTTGTCGCGGCTGCCCGTTATCAGATATTTGCCATCCGCTGAGAAGGCGACCGCGAACACCCAGTCGGCGTGGTTTTCGATGGACTGCTCTAGCTTGGCGTTGACGGCCCCGCCGGAAATGTCCCAGACGTTGACGATGCGGTCGCAGCCGCCGGACGCCAATTTCTTGCCGTCGGGACTGAGCGCCAGACACAGCACCTCATCGTCGGCGTCGAGCAACTGCTTGACCATGACGCCCTTGTCCTCAACGCCGTCGAGATAGGCCACACCGTTCTCGACTTTCGGCGTACCGCCGTTGAGATTGTAGACGCGCACGTCGCCCTCCTCGCCGGGCCGGCCGCCGGCGACCGCCAACATGCCGTCGGGTAGAAAGACCATCGCCAAGGCGCGACGCGCCCGTGTGCGGATGCGTTTCTCTAGCTTGGCGGTGGCCACGTCCCATACGGTCAGTTCGTGATGACCGCTGACGACAAGCTTTTTGTTGTCCGGTGTGAAGGCAAGCGACGTAACGGTAACAGGAAACGTATAAGCCGCCGCGGGAACGGGCGGCTTCCAACGGGCGCGCAGTTCACGATACAAATCCGCTTTGTCATCAAGGCCGGCGTCGAGTTTGGCGCCTTCCTTGATCCATTGTTCGATAACGGCGATCTTCGTTGGCGGTAAGGCGTCGCCGACATCCGCCGGCGGCATGCGCGTCTTGTCGGTCGCCTTGAGTACGTCAAGGATGTAGCTGTCGTCGGGCTTGCCGGCATGGAAGGGCGTATCCTTTGTGCCGCCCTTCTGGAAGGCGCCGAACTTGGTCATGTCGAGCTTGCCCTTGGGGTTTTTGGATCCATGGCAGCCGAAGCAGTTTTCTTTGAGAATGGGCGCCACGTCATTGATGAAGCTGACCGGCGCCTTGGGCGGCGGCGCCGGCACGGCTGCCCCAGACGGACCCGGCGCGAGAAGCAAGAACATCAGGGCCGGCACGGCCCCCAGGGTGACGCACAGGACGCAGAAGAAATAGCGTAATCGAGACATGAAGAAACTCCGCGGAGGGTGGGTAGGCTATCAGCAGTAGACCGACTCCTCTTATATTATGGGTTTCCTACGATTGTTTGCATCTGCAACGGAACTAAGCCGATTCTAAACTTCTACTGCTTCGGCGCCGGTGGAATCCAAGGGCCGGTCAGTGAGGCGCCTTCGACGACGACGCCACAACCGCCGGACGCCGCGGGGATGGGGCACGCCGTCTGCGGCCGGCTGCCGCACGGGCATTGCCGTTTGTGGCACAGCTCTTCCCAGAAGGTGCGCGACGGCACGTAAACCCGGTCGCCGGTGGCCATCTGATAATTGGTCGAGGTGTCGCCGAGCTGGACAATCTCACTCCAACAGACCGGCAACACCGTCCGACAAGAATCGGGCGCGGACGGGCGGTCCAGTATGATATTGTCGCGCGAGGCACGCTCGGTTAGTCCACCCGCGGCAAGGATCGCGTCGAGTACGGTTTCCCGTCCGCTGAGCTGGTAGGCGCCTGGAGCGTTGACCTCGCCAATGACGTAATACACCTTGCTTTGCCGCGTCACCACGCGCACCGTGAAGACTCCAGCGTCCTTGACGTCCACCTGAGCCTTGACGGCCGCTTCAATGTCATCGACCGTCTTACCCGCGACTTGCAGCCGGCCGTATTTGCCAAGTTGGATCGTGCCGTCTGGCATCACAGGCTGGTCGCCCGGAAGACGCACGGGCGAGTCCACGTCGGCCGGCAACACCAGCAGTACGTCGCCCGGTTCCACGATATAAGGCGGTTGCGGCCGCTTGTCCAATTCACGCGGCACTGCGGCAGGCACAGACGCCGCCTGCTTCATCGCCTGGGCCGAATCGAGCAGCTGGTGCGTCGGGTTGAACGCGGAGAAGGGGCTTCCCGGTCCCGACGAACACCCCGCCAACAGACACGCCACAAGAGCGAAAGTGCTAATCGACCCGGCAGCCTTTCCAATGCGGCAATACCATGGGAACTGGCGGTACATGGCACGGTCCCTGTGCGAGAAGAATCTCCCCTTATCTCCATCGGCCGACAGCGCCGTGGAACTGTAACGGAAGCGCCGGCCTCATGGTTGGGTGGTCATGAACTCTCTTGCCGACGAATACCGCAAAGCGCAACGCCTTCTTTCCCGGCGCGACCCCGTTCTTAGCCAACTCATGAAGGCCATTGGCCCTTGTACACTGCTTGCGGACTCGGACGGCTTCCGGGCGTTGGCTCGCGCCATCATCGCCCAGCAGATTTCGACCAAGGCGGCCGCCTCCATCTTCGCGCGCCTGGGAACCGAACTAGCCCCCGGCGGTCTCACGCCCGACGCCATCTTGGCCGCTTCGGAAGAGCAACTGCGCGGCGTCGGCCTGTCGCGCGGCAAGGCGCTTGCCGTACTGGATTTGGCCGAACACATCCGAAGCGGCCGACTGCCGCTACACGACTTGCACCGCCTTTCGGACGACGAAGTGGTTTCCCTGCTGGTGCCGGTGCGCGGCATCGGAGCTTGGACAGCGCAAATGTTCCTTATTTTCTCGATGGGGAGGCTAGACGTCCTGCCGGTAGACGACCTCGGGCTGCGCGCTGGTGTGCAGTCGGTCTATGGCTTGTCGGAACTGCCCGATCGGGCGGCCCTCCGCGAACGGGCCGAGGCGTGGCGGCCGTATCGCAGTATTGCGACGTGGTATTTCTGGCGCAGCCGAGGGTTTGTGCCGCAGTCGAAGAAGGGCGGCGACGCCCCGCCCTCTGGAATTGGACCATCAGGGTGAGAAATTGGTCGGATTAATCTTCCGCCTGCCATTTTCGGTATGTTTGTCCCAAATCGGCTGAAAAACTTCTTCCTTTTTCCGATGGCCGCTAAGTCCCCGGCTCAGCGGAAGCATTGCGCGGCAATACTCGCGGAAGGCGGCTGCCAGATCGCCGGCCGCGTGGAATTCGTCCGCCTTGGCGCGGTGCTGCTCGTACACGGACCAATCCGGCGCCCAGCCGCTGTCTTCCGCTCGCTGTTTCAAAATCGTCACCGCCCGGGCCAGGCGGTCCAAAAGCGGTTGTTCGATGCGACACGCCGCCCGGCGGTGGATGTGCGGTGCGGATGCCGGTTCTTCCTCT
Organism: Planctomycetaceae bacterium UBA4732; assembly: GCA_002404095.1. Lineage (GTDB taxonomy): Bacteria > Planctomycetota > Planctomycetia > Gemmatales > Gemmataceae > UBA4732. The sequence goes on from DHJA01000082.1 coordinate 49,840, forward strand.
TCTTCGGTTTGCTTCTGCCGTTCCTGGCGATAATGAAGCCCGAGGCCCGCCAAGCCTGCGATGATGGCCGCCGATGCCAACAAAAACACAAACAGACCGCCCGACCAATCGTTCACTTGCATAGCGGTCGCAACGGCGGCGAGAAATACGCCTACCGCCAAAGTGGACAGCCACCATGGCGGCCGCGGCATTCCCCAGCGCTTCGGCGGCGCGGGGACGCCGTTGGCTTCCAGGCCGGGCGCCACGCGAACGACAAGGGCGGTGATGTTGTCCGGCCCGCCGCGAAGGTTGGCCAGATCAATCAAGAATTGGCACGCCTCGGCCGGCGGCAAAACAGTAACGACCGCCCCCATCTCCGCATCCGTCACCTGCCCGCTCAGCCCGTCGCTGCAAAGCAGGAATACGTCCCCCGGCCGAACGGAATGCGGTCCGTCCACATCGATCTGCACGAGCGGTTCCGGGCCAAGGCAGCGATGGATGACGTTGCTGGGGATGTCTTTCACGTCCTCGGGGTCCATGTGCTTGATGCGCGCGTATTCCCACAGAAGGCTGTGATCGTAGCTCAGCTGTTCGATCCAGCCGTCGCGGACGCGGTAGACCCGGCTGTCGCCGACGTGGCTGACCCAGGCGCCTTCGGGGCGCAGCAATAGAGCGGTGGTCGTGGTGCCCATGCCTTGAAATTCGCGGTTGGCTTGGCCGCAGGCGTGGATGTGCGCATTGGCTTCGATGAACGCCTTACGAAGAGCGGCGCCGGGCGGACCTTGTTGGGCGTGCTTGAGAAAGGTGTGCGGGATGACGCTGGCGGCTTGCTCGCTGGCCTTCTCGCCGACCGCGTGGGCGCCCATGCCGTCGGCGACGAGGAAGAGGTGGCCGCGCTGGCGCCATTGGGCGTCGTCGGCGGCGAGCTGCACAGCCAGGTTGTCCTGGTTGTGGCTGCGGCGGACTCCCACGTCCGTGAGGCTGGCATATTCAATCTGGTCGAAGCGATTCACCGGCAAAGACCCCGGACGCGGTGCGGCGTTTCTTGTTTGTATGCTACACCGTTGACCGCGGATTGCATAGGGAGTGCGCGGCTAGATACTGGCTCAATTTGACCCATAAGTCCCATAAGTCCCATAAGTCCTATAGGACTTATGGGAGGCTGCCGGAATCCTTGCACCCTTTCCTTCGTCTTTATGCTACGATGGGCGTTACCGGACTTAAGGGAAATATCCAAAGCCGATTCAAGACCTTGGAGGTCGGAAATCATGGCATCAGTAGTGCAAGCGACGTGCCCAGGATGCAAGCGAACGCTGCGCATTCCGGCGGATTGGTCCTCCAAAGCGATCCGCTGCAAACACTGCGGCGCGATCCTGCAATCCAAGCCGTCCGCCGTCCGTCCGGCGCCTCCAGCGCGCACCTCGCCGCCGACCGCCGCGCCGGTTCCCAAGGCGGCGCCTGCGATCGCGGCCGTGGTCTATCCCAAGGCCGCCGTCGCTGTCGCCGTTCCGGTCGTGGCGACGAGCGCCCCCGGCGGCGAGTTCGAGACATTCGATGACGGAAGCACCAGCCCCGCCAGACCGCCCCGTCCCCGCCGCGGCGCCGGCAGGGCCTGGTGGATTGGCCCTGCCGTCGCGGCTACCATCTTGCTGGTCGCCGGGATTGCCGCTCTCATCGCTTGGCCCTACGTCAGCGGCGCCCTGTTCCCAAAGGCGACGACGGCCGACGCCGGCTCGGACCCGAAAAACCCTGACTTGACAGCAGGGTCTGCCGGCAAGTCGAATCCGAAAGATTCGGCCCGGCCGCTCGACGGCGCAAAGGGAGGACAAGCGTTTCCCCGACGGGCGTTGGTCATCAGCGTACACAACTACCTTTACGCCAACCCGGTCCACGCCGGAATGCCCATCTCCAACGCCCGCAACATTCCGAACTTCCTCGACGCGCTGAATCGCGGCCTGCATATTCCGATGATGGAGATGGCACAACTCAGCGACGGCGCCGCCACGGGCAAAGCCCGTTCGCCCATGAAGGCCGTCATTGAAAAATCGCTGACCGACTTTCTTGACGATTCGCGGCCGCAGGACCGTATCCTCGTCTTCTTTATCGGCCACGGCGTCGCCATCGACGGCCAGATGTATCTGGCTCCCATTGAGGGCGAACTAAACAACGCCGCGACGTTGATCCCGCTGAAATGGGTCTACGAGCAAATGGCTAAGTGCCCGGCGCGACAGAAGGTGTTGGTGATGGACGTTAACCGGCTCAACCCCGGCCACGGCCTGGAACGCCCCAACGGCGGCCCGATGGACCCCAAGGAAGACGCCGCCCTGAACGCGCCGCCGCCAGGCGTCCAGGTCTTATCCGCTTGCATCGCCAATCAACAGTCGTACGAACTGGACGACGCGCCGATGGGCCTATTCCTCGATGAATTGGACACCGCGTTGGTGACGGACGAGAAAAACAAGGGTGTGAAAGACAAGATCCAGCACCCGGAAGATCCGCTGCCGATGGAGCGGTTGCGCGATCTGGTCAACGCCGGCATGAAGCGCGAATTGTCGGAATTCAAGCTGCAGCAAACGTCGCGGCTGGCCGGCGATGAGTCGAAAGACGGCGCCCCCTATGACAAGTCGGCCCCAGCCGCGCCGGCCATCGTGCTTGCCACGCCGGTAAAGAACGGCAGTCCCAAGGAAATCCAATCCGTATTGGCCGAGATCGGCGTGCCGTCGATCAAGCCCTCGCGCGATGACATGGGGGTTCGCTTCGACGAGGTATTGCCGCCGTTCCCGCCGGAAAAGATGAAGGACTACCCCGACGACGGCGCGGATGCGCCATTGCGCCAAGCGATATTTAAGGCCCGCGAAGTCATCTATGCCGTCAGCACGGCGACGGCGCCGCCCGCTATGGCCGACGAGGTCGGCAAGATTCGTCTGGAGTTGAAGGTGAATCTGTCTGTGTTGAAAGACGGCTACCGCAAGCCGGGCGACGACGCCAAGTTTAAGAAGCAACTGGAGGGCGACGAACGCCAGATCGCCGATTTGCTGTTCCACTTACAAGAGACGTTGGACGACTTGAAGACGGCCGGCGATAACGCCGCAACGGGCCGCGCCAAGGAAACCAAGCGCTGGCAAGCCAACTACGATTTCACGCTGGCGCGGTTGGAAGCGCAGATCGCTTATCTGTTCGAGTACCAGTCGATGCTTGGCCAGATGCGCAAGCAATTACCGGACCTGGCGCCCGGTCAAACCGGCTGGCGGTTGGCGTCGCAGGTCGCACTCAAGGGCGACACGCAGGGCAAAAAGCTGGCTAAGGATTCGGGCAAGCATTTGGATGCGATCATCAAGGACAACCCCGGTACGCCGTGGGAAGTCCTGGCGAAGCGCGAGAAGCTAACCGCGCTGGGTCTGGAATGGCAAGGCGTGAAGAGTGAATAGCTTAACCGTCGTTTAGCCGCGACCCAAAGGGGAGCGCGTGCGAAGAACGCTCCCCTTCGGGTCGCGGCTAAACGACGGCGCGGCTAAACCGCTTTTTGCGGTCCTTCTTCTACCAGAAAACGAAAGCCCACTTCATAACCCCCGTCGCCACACGGAGTCGCGCGGACGACCGACGCCGGCAGACAGGCCGCGTTGTCGGACGGATCGCACGCCAGACGGATGTTGACCTGCTGCGACGACGGTTGGCAAGGCATGTGAATTCCGATGCCGCGCATGGAGATGTCCCTGGCTCGCGCGACGACCGGGTTCCCCACGGTGCGATCGTCCCACACGGGCGATACCTGCACCGTCTGATCGAATGGCATTCGTGCCTGACCGCGTCGCTCCGGCTGCGCCTGGAAAAAAGTGCGCAGGCTCTCCAGCAGCAGCGGCGCCGTCTCTTCCATAAGCGCCACCGCCGTCTCTCGCCCACACTCCACCGGCTGGATCAACACTCGCACTTCCGAAACGGCGGAGGCCGCACTCTCCGGTATGTCGATGCTGATCTTTAAACCAGGCCGTACGCCCATCAAACGCTGCCAAAAGGTTCCTGTTAGCGGCGCCAGAAGAACGACTTGCCGTTCGCAAATTTCCACCCACGCGGCGTTCCATTGAAGTCGGAATCCTTCGACTTTTAGTTTGGCGACTCCTGGCGCCAATTGCGCGAAAAACTTGTGCTCTAGACTGTGGCCGGGACGAAGAAGGTAGCGGGCGTTTCGGTGTTCGCGCACTTCTAGATCGCCCGCTGTTCCCGCCACTAAGCCGTTGATGTGTTGGCGCATTCGCGCGCGCGTCGTCGCGGAGAAAGAAGGGTTTCCAAAGGCGTCCGAAAGGGAAGCCGTCGGCCCTTTCGCCGCGAGGGCTGACTGGTACAAGCCGGGGTCCAGCGCGGCCATGAAATCCGTGCAGGAGAGAAAACGCCGGTTCGGGTCGGTGTGTAAGGCGCGCTGGAGGATCGCCCGGTCGGTTGCGGAAACCATGCTAAGGTCGGGTTGGGCGTGGGGACGGGGCGACGCGGCTGGTCGCGGGCCGGATTTGCGCAACGGGTGGACGCCGGTCAATAATTCGCAGTAAATCAGGGCCAGACTATAGGCGTCGCTGGAAGGATGAGCGGGCACTTTGAGCAGCTCCGGTGCGGAGTAGCGCGGGTTCAGGGCGGCGGCCCACTGGTCTTCCGGCAGGGGAATCAACTCGGCGAGACCGAAGTGCAACAGGCGCACGCGGCCGCTCTTCAAGATGAGGTGTCGCGGCGTCAGCGCGAGGTGGCGCACGCCGTATTCCTCCAAAAGGTCGTCCAGCGCTTCGGCCGCCGCTTGCAGCCATGCCAGCAGTTCCGGCCGGGGAACGCCCGGCAGACCGGCCGCCTGACACTCCCGCATGCGCGAGTTCAATGTCGTCGTGCAGGCGTCGGTAATTAGCGCCAGTCTGTGGTCGCCGTCGCCGACGAGTTCCATTGGCTCGAGCGCGTCGTGTCGGAACTCGCGTAAGAGAGACAGCCGCTCTTCCTCCTTTTCATCTCTGCATTGGATTTCAAAGAAGAAGCGAACCAGGCGGTCGCGGCCGTCGTCGGTCCGCGCTAACCAGATTTCGCCGATGGCGTTATGAGCGAGGCACTCAAGGAACTGATAGCCGTCGAGAAGGCCGGCGAAGGGCGCAGCGGGCGCCCGTCCCAAGGGATCTACCGGAGTTTCCGCCGTCGTCGCGTCGGTGTTGGAGAGGGCTGGCCGTATATCCAAGACGACGGCCGCGAGCGGCTGTATTCGCGGCATGGTGTTTGAACCTAGCGGCGTGGAACTCAAGTTCGCGACGGGAATGTCGGTTCGCGTGTCTGGCAAATCCCGATTGATCGCCGAAAGCGGCGGTAAGGAAAAGTCTCCGCCCGCGCCGGCCTGTAGCGCCTGGATAAAGGCGGAGCAGGAAGGGAAGCGGCCGCCTGGGTCTTTCGCCAGCGCCCGCGCGACGACGCGACGATCTCCTTCCGGCAGGCGGCTCAGGCCGGGCTGGGCTTGCATGTGCTGGAACGCCAGCTGACGGAAGTTCTTGCCCGCGAACGGCGGCTCGCCCACGAGCAACTCATGATATGTGATTGCCAGACTATATTGATCGCTAAATAAGGTAATCTTGCCGAGGAAACTTTCCGGCGCCGCATACACTGGCGTAGCGGCGCTCATCGGAACGACGTTAACGGCGCCGTTCATTTCGGCCACGCTGTTGACCAGCCCGAAGTCGGCGACTTTGATATGGCGGCCGACGAGAAAGAGATTGCGGGGCTTAATGTCGAGGTGCTGAAGGCCGTGTTCCTGATTCAGCAGGTCTAAAACCTCGGCCGTTTCCGTGAAATAGCGCAGCAATTCCGCGCGTGGCACACCGGGGCGCCCGGCGGCGCGGTACTGGTCCAACAGGTCGTGCAGGCTGCGGTCGGCCAATTCCATGACGATCACCAGTTCGCCGCCGACGAACTCGACGCGATCCATGCTTAACAGAAACGGGTGGCGCAAAGCCTTGATGTACTGCAAGGCGCGCAACTCTTGCTGCGCGCCGAAGGCGGCAGGATGAATGTCGTCGCCATCGCCGCGAATGAACTTGATCGCCTTGAACAGACCGCCGGGCGCCTCGCAGGTCCAGACTTCGCCGAAGCCGCCGCTGCCCAGCGGCGCAATCAGCCGGTAGCCTGGTATCGGTTCAGAATTCGCCGACTTGGCCGAGTTCATCCTACTGGCCCCGATCAAAAATATGCTCGCCAGATTTGCTCGCTCCGCAAGTCTAGCTCACGAATGGAACGCAAGGGGCGGATACCAGTTGGTATCTACGCAAGCCGGGGCGCCATGCTTTCGCGGCCTCTTTTCTGCACCTTCCCGCCGCTTAAGCCGCCGCGAAAGCATGAATCCCACGCGAGGACTCATGCTTTCGCGGGGTTGGGACTGGACGAGGTTTCGGGACCGGCCCGCGAAAGCATGGCACCCAACGCCGTCCAGAGGATGGTACG
>DHJA01000261.1:0-12249 GCA_002404095.1 Planctomycetaceae bacterium UBA4732
CTTTGCTGCGCTGTAGTGCTAGGGAACCCTCGCTAACCCTTTCGGAACGTGGAACATGCCGAGTCTTGAAAAGATAGCGATTGAGTTGTCGAACAAAGAAGCACTCGTTCTATTCGAGTTCTTGCGTAGGTTCGATGATGAACATACCTATCCGTTCGCGGATCAAGCGGAGCAGAGAGTTCTTTGGAATCTAGAGGGGGTGCTCGAAAAGCAATTGGTCGAGATTTTCTCTCCGCTTTACGGTAAAGTGCTGGCGGAAGCAAGAGAGCAGGTTCGCGATCCAGTGGACTGACAGTGACGACCTCCAATCGGGTTCGCATATGGCCCCCATCTACCTCGACTACAACGCGACCACGCCGCTCGATCCCGCCGTCATCGAATCCATGCTCCCCTATCTCCGCGAACACTACGGCAATCCCTCCAGTACTCATTCGCTCGGCAAAAAGGCCCATGAAGCCGTCGAGCAGGCGCGCCGGCAGGTCGCGGACCTGTTGAACGCCCAGCCCGACGAAATCGTCTTCACCGGCGGCGGCAGCGAAGCCAGCAACCTCGCCTTGAAAGGCGTGGCATTCGCCAAGCTGCGCGGCTTCTTCGGCCGCTGGTCCGGCGGCGCTCACGTTGTCATTAGCGCGGTGGAACACCCCGCCACGACGCAGCCGTGCGAGTTCCTCAAACGGCTGGGCTGCCGCGTCACCGTCGTGCCCGTTGACGGCCGCGGCTGCGTCGATCCCGATGCCGTGCGCCAAGCTATCGCCAAGGGCGCCACGCTTGTCAGTATTATGCACTCGAACAACGAGGTCGGTACGCTTCAGCCCATCAAAGAGATTGCCGCTCTGACACGCGCTAAAGGCGTATTGCTGCATACGGACGCCGCCCAATCCACGGGCAAACTGCCGCTCGACGTGAGCGATCTCGGCGTCGATCTGCTGACGGTGGCGGGGCACAAGCTGTACGCCCCGAAGGGCGTGGGTGTGCTGTACGTCCGGCGCGGCGTGAAGCTGGAGTCGCTGATACACGGCGCCGGCCATGAGAACGGCCGACGCGCCGGCACCGAGAACGTGCCGTACCTCGTCGGCCTCGGAACGGCCTGCGAGATCGCGCGGCGGTCGTTGCCGGCCGCGACGGAGCGCCTTACGCAATGGCGCGACAGATTGTGGGACCGGCTGCGCGCCGGTCTCGGCGACCGTATTAGCCTCAACGGCCATCCGGAAAGGCGCTTGCCAAACACGCTCAACGTGAATTTCGCCGGCTGCGTCGGATCGGAGCTTTTGGAGAAGACGCCGGAAGTGGCGGCCTCGACGGGTTCGGCGTGTCACGAAGGCCGAGTCACGCTGTCGCCGGTATTGGGCGCGATGGGCGTGCCGCCGGCGTTGGGTCGCGGCGCGTTACGGTTGACGGTCGGCCGATTCACGACGGAAGACGAGATCGACCGCGCCGCCGTTGCCTTGATACGAAGCGCATTGGGGGGTGTAAGTGAGCGTTGATCCGGCCGTTCCGAGGCGATTTTCATGCCGCGTTTTGCCGTCATTCTGCCCGCCGCCGGGCGCTCATCGCGCTTCCAGTCGGCGGAAAAAAAAGTGTTCGCCGACCTCGACGGCCGGCCGGTCTGGCTGCGCTCGGCCGAGTGGTTTATATCACGGCCCGACGTCTGTCAGTGCATCGTCGTGACGGCCCCCGAAGACCGCGAGGTTTTTCGCCGCCACCTGGGAAGTGCGATGAGGGATAGCCCCATTCAGCTTGCCAACGGCGGGGCCGAACGCTTCGAGTCGGTCGCCAATGCGCTGGCATTGACGACATCGCAGGCGGATTTTGTCGCCGTCCACGACGCCGCCCGGCCGTGTCTAACGGCGGCGCTGATCGACGCCGTGTTCGCCCGCGCTGTCGAAACAGGGGCGGCCCTACTGGCCGTGCCTGTGGCCGACACGATCAAGCGCGACGACGGCGCCGGGCGCATTCAGGCTACGTTGGCGCGGCAGGGTTTATGGTTGGCTCAGACGCCGCAGGTGTTCCGCCGCGATTGGCTGATCGACGCCTATGCACGCCGAACCGCCTTCGGCGTGGGCGTCACGGACGATGCACAACTTGTCGAAGCGGCGGGCCATGTGGTTCACTTAGTTGCCGGCTCGAGCGCAAATTTGAAAATAACCACGCGCGAGGATTTGGACTTAGCGGAGGCGATATTGCGAGGGCGCCGGGTTACGGCAATTCCAAGGCCGACTTGAGGCAGTGTTTCATCTTCATCGCTTGTGTTCCTCGTAACGGTCGTAATCAGCCATTTTCGGATCGTCCCAGTCCTCCTTCATCACCTCGTCAGTCAGTGCGTAGCCGACCGCTGGATCAAAGTCGCCGTCGTCGTATAACAAGGACTTCAGGCGATCATAAACCTCGGCCGGCAACAGGATGTATTCCCGCTGGGTGTCTGGGTCCGTCAAGCGCACGGGATTGCGATTGCCCTGGCGCACCTCTCGACGTTCTTCTTCGGTCAGTTCCAGGTTCACGTTTGTCTCCTTACACTGGCGCAAGCTCATCGACGAAAATCCGAAGCGTAGTGGGCCTCGTCTATAAGCTATACCAAGTCCACGCCGCTTTGAAGCGCAAACCGGCCGCACTCTTCCGATGGAGGTTTCCGATCATGAATCGAACCTGGTTTTTGGCGTCGCTGACCGGCGCGGCCGTAATGACCGCCGCCGCGTGCGCCTTTGTGGCATGGCCGTCGCTGTCGCCGGCCAGCCCGCCTAAGCCGACGGATCACGCCGCGCTCGCCGCGGCGCCTTCGGAATCCTCTGTGCAGCTGCCGATTGGACAAGTGGTGCTATTCAGCAGCGGCGTCGGCTATTTCCAGCGCGAGGGTGCGGTCGAAGGCGATGCTCGCGTGGACCTGTCGTTTCCTACTCAAGATATTAACGACCTCATAAAGAGTATGGTGCTGCGCGATCTTGACGGCGGTCATATCGCCGCCGTGTCTTATGACTCCAACGCGCCGGTCGAGAAGACGTTGCAGAGTTTCGCGGTCAACCTGTCGTCGAATCCCACATTCGGCCAGGTGTTGAATCAGACGCGCGGGGAGAAGGTCGAGGTCGTGTTGCAACAGGTCAACGCAACACAGCCCGGCACGATGACCGGCGCCGTCATGGGCGTCGAGAAACAAAAAGTCGCGGCCGTCGAAGTCGAGCAGTTGAATATGTGGTGCACGGATGGCATGAGGAGCGTGAAGCTGGCCGACGTGCAGCGCGTGCGCTTTTTGAATCCTGTCATGGACAATGAAGTGCGTAAGGCGCTCGAAACGCTGACGCTGTCGCACGACACGCAGAAGAAAGCGGTTAGCCTGAACTTCGTCGGCGAGGGCAAGCGTCAGGTGCGCGTCGGCTACGTTATCGAGAATCCCATCTGGAAAACGAGCTATCGTCTCGTGCTCGGTAAAGCCAAGGAAGACAAGCCGTTCTTGCAGGGCTGGGCGGTCGTAGAGAACGCCACCGACGAAGATTGGAAGGACGTGCGCATGGCCCTGGTGTCGGGCCGGCCCATTAGCTTCAAGATGGACCTGTATACTCCGCTTTATGTGCCGCGCCCCACGGTTGTGCCGGAGTTGTTCGCATCGCTGCGGCCTGTAACCTACAACAGCAACCTGAATAGCACCAGAAGTGAAGTCGCGGACGCTACAGCGCCTCCGCCTCCGCCAGGCGTGGTGGCTGGCTCGCAGGCGGTAGCTGTGCGAGGATTTCGCATAACTGGAGGTGCCAAGGATGGCACGGGTTCGCTCCTCTTCGGTGTGGAAGTGAATTCTGATGAACAGATGAAGCTAGGAGCCGCCGGCGTTTCGACGATGGCCACGGCGACCAAACTCGGGGATTTCTTCCAATACGCCCTCGACAAGCCGGTGACGCTGCCTCGGCAGAAATCGGCCTTGTTACCCATCGTCAATAAGGACGTGGAAGGCACGCGCGTCAGCATCTACAACGAGGGCGTGCAGGCTAAGTTCCCGCTGCTGGGTTTGAAGTTCAAGAACACAAGCGGCTTGCACTTATCCCAAGGACCAATGACGGTCTTTGAAGGGTCCAATTACGCCGGCGACTCGCGCATTCTCGATCTGGAGCCAAACGAGCAAAGGCTGCTCAGTTACGCCGTGGACCTTGGCACGGAAGTCAACGCGGTCCCGTCCAGCGACAACGGCCGTTTCACCATAATCCGTTACAACCAAGGTCTTCTTTACACTGCCACGAAGGACGTCGAAACGAAGACATATACCATCGCCAATCGCAACAGTGACGAACGCCTCGTGGTGATCGAACATCCGGTGCGCAACCAGTTTCATCTGACTAGCGCCGACAAGCCAACGGAGACAGCCAGCGACGTTTACCGTTTCGAGGTCAAGGTTCCCGCCGGTAAGACCAAAGTGCAGACCGTCACCGAGGAACACGACGGAGAAGTCCTTTATCACCTGACCGATCTTGATGACGCCGCCATCGTTCGCTTCCAGAGCGCCCCGGTCGCCAGCGCCGCGATGAAAAAAGGACTGCAACGAGCGCTAGATATGCGCTGGGCAGTGCAGAAGACACAGCGCGAGATCGTCGAGCTACAACGGCAGCTTCAGGCGATCACCGAAGATCAAGTACGGCTGCGAGCGAATCTGAAGGAGGTGCCGCCGACGGCCGTCGCGTACAAGCGTTACTTGGACAAGTTCGACCAGCAGGAGACGCAGATCGAGAAATATCAAGCGGATATTAAGAAGATGCAGGAAACCGAACACCAGCAGCAGAAGGAGTACGTGGACTTCCTCAATAGCTTCTCCGCCAATTAAGGCCAAAATTACCTCGCGCAAAGGCGCAAAGGCGCGAAGAATTTTTTGCGCCTTTGCGCCTTTGCGTGAGATCTTTTTCTCTTCCTTATAAGCGAGTTCAGCCGTGGGTTATCCGAATCTCGTTCGCCTTCGCCAGCGTTTCGAGAGGCCGCGCGTCGAGGACATGGCCGCAGCCATCGCCTCCACCCTGGAGCGGCTCGATCTGAGCCGGCGAATCCGCCCCGGCCAAACCGTCGCTCTCACGGCCGGCAGTCGCGGCATCGCCAATATCCCGCTCGTCCTGCGTGAGACGGCTCTCTTCCTGAAAAGGCTCGGCGCTCGTCCCTTCCTCGTCCCGGCGATGGGCAGCCACGGCGGCGGCACGGCCGAAGGGCAACGCGGCATTCTCGAAAGCTACGGCATCACTGAGGAATACGTCGGCGTCCCTATCCGCGCCTCAATGGGCGTCGTTTCCCTCGGGACCACGCCGGAGGGCTATCCCGTATTGCTGGATCGGTTCGCGTCCGAGGCCGATCATATCGGCGTCGTCGGCCGCGTTAAGCCGCACACCGGCTTTCATGGGACTATTGAGAGCGGTTTACTCAAGATGATGATGATCGGCCTCGGCAAGCACGCCGGCGCCCTCGCCTACCATCGCATCCTTCTCGAACGTCCTTTCGATCCGGTCGTGCGCGCGGCCGGCCGGGCGATGTGCGCCCGCGCCCCCATCGCCTTCGGCCTCGCCCTGGTCGAAAACGCTTATGACGAAACGGCCGTCGTCGAGGCGATCGCCCCGGAAGACATCGAGACGCGCGAGGAGCAACTGCTGCTTGAGGCGCGACGGCTGCTGGCCCGTCTGCCCTGGCGCGAGGCCGATCTGCTTATCGTGGACGAGATTGGTAAAAACATTAGCGGATCGGGAATGGATACAAACATCGTCGGCCGGAAACGCGCCTTCCGCCGAGATCCTCCGGCGGACCAGCCGGCCATGCGTCTCATTTTCGTGCGCGGCCTCAGCGAACATACACACGGCAACGCCACCGGCATCGGCCTGGCCGACTTCACGACCACGGGCCTGGTGAAGGCCATGAACTACCGCGCCACCGTCATGAATTGCTTAACGGCCGGCTACCCGGACGGTGCTTTCCTGCCGGTTCATTTTGAGACCGACCGCGAAGTGATCGACGCCGCGCTAGCCATCATCGGCACACGGTCGCCAGAAGAGGCGCGTATCCTGCGCATCCATAACACGCTGGACCTGGAAGAAGTGGAAGCGTCGGAACCGTGTTTCGGGGCGCCGCCGTGGACGGACGTATCACCTATCGGAACCGCCCATCCGCTGGAATTTGAGGAGCGAGGAAACTTGCCTCCGATGAGGCCGACGTGAAAAATGTGGTCAACGGATGCGCAGAACTTGGCAGGTTTCCTCGTAAGTGGCTTCAAGTTCGAGCGGGACGGCGAGATTAGAAGCGAGCCAGAGCGGCAAGGTGGGCAAGGGCTGACCCAGCGCGAGCGCCTGGGGCCACATATCCAGGCGCCAGGCGTCGTTCTCCTTGGTGGTCCGGTAGGCGACGGTGTAAAGATCCTGTCCTTCCGGCCAAGGCGCCGCCTCCGTTTGTTCCAGCAAGTCCATCAATTCGACGTGGAGGTTGGCGTGACGTTCGGTCACGACGTCCACAACCACCACGGATACGCGCTGTTGAAGATAGGCCGCGCATTTGATGACGAAAGCGCGGCGGTTTTCGGGACGATCCTTGTTGCCGGGGCTGACCAACTCAATGGCGGCTACCAACCGACCGCCCCGATCATCGTAAATGCGCGATTCAAAGACGTCTTGAGCGGGCAAATCAACACTATATGTTTGGACAGGTCGAGTATTCTCGCTGAGGTTCTCCTCTTCAAAAGTCACCACGTCAGGCTCAACACCTAAACCCAGGTACAGTCGTGGTTCCCCGTGATAACGAGCCGGCAGGCGAGTATTGAGGCGACGGATTATCTCCGTGGGCCAACAGCCAAGAAAACTTGACCACTCGAACCTGTCCCCCAGCAAGCCGTGAAAGTGATCGCGAAGAGGCATGGGTAGACTCCTGAAAGAATAGCTGTCCCGTGAGTATACCTGAACCGAGCTGCTCCTGTGACAGCCGAAATGCCCAGGCGATCCACCCGCGACGGCTTTTCCGGTAGTGGTACAGTTTGAATTATTTCCCTGGCGTAAGCGGGCGTTGGATGGGATGGATGATGCTTGACGCTTGGTATATGGTATGCTACACAAGGCCCACGGCAGACGGAGTCGGAACAGAGTAGTGGCGTCATCCCCTCATGAGGCTACCACGATGGCCGTTGAGCATCAGGCTCCCGACGTTCTGGCGATGGTCCTGGCGGACGCAGTTCTCGGCGACCTTGTGTCCAAGAAACTGTTCATTCAAGGGACTTACTCCGCCATCTTCGGCCGGGACTTTCCGCTGGTCTGCCCGGCCATCGTGGTCTACGCAGCCATCACCAACGGTCACGGGAAGACGCTGATCGAACTGCGCGTCGTGGACGTGGACGCCGAACATGAACCGCTGGGCAAGGCCGGCATCCTGATGGATTTCGCCGATCCCCTCGTAGTAGCGGACGCCGTTTTCGCCATTTCCCCCGTCGTGTTTCCGGGTCCAGGAGAGTACCGACTTCAGCTTTACATGGGCAATCACCTACTCAGGGAACGACGCTTGCAGGTGATTCCTGTGCCGATGCCGCCATCCGAACACCCCTAACCCAAGGAGCCGAACGTGTCCAGCGATCAAACCAGACCGTCAATGGCAGAACTAGCGGCCGCCGGTAAACCGCCGCCGAAACAGGCGGCATTCTCTGTTGCGTCCGAGTGCGTTCCCGTGGAACTGCTGCGCAAATACTCTAGCCCAAAGCCGGTGAGGTTGCCACAGCCGCCAGTGAAACAGCAATAACGGGGGCTACCGGCAACCAATCGGCCTCTGCCCTTTCGTGGACGCCGCCGGACAGGGGGCGGGCGTTGCCCCGCCCCCGTCCCCCGCCGCAGCCTGTCGCTTATACCGGAGAATATAATTCAAACTGTACCACTACGGCTTTTCCCTTGTCGGAACGCTTCCGCATCCGGTAAGATGGAATAAGCAGCATCCCGCGCCGATCCGGCGCGTCACCTCCTCAACGCATAGGTGGCATCATGGCGCCGAAAGCTACCGCAGGCAAACAGGCTCGGGTTCCGGCCGCGAAGCAACCTCCCAAAAACAGCGTCTGGGTCCGCTACCATCCGTGGATCGAAGGCGTCATGGGACACGCCACGTCCGTGTCCCTCCACCTCCTGGTCATCGGCGGCGCCTTCCTCTGGTTTACGTACATCGCTTTCGCCCTCGGCTTCGCGCACGCGCCGCGTTCGCTGCCGGTGGAACCCGTGGTGTTCGCCGGCGGCGGCGGCAACAAGGCTGGCACTGGGACCGCAAAAGACGGCGAAAAGGCCGCGCCGAAGGAAGACGCCGAAACCGACAAGAACAATCCGGGCGAGAAAAACCCCCCGATCGATTCAAACGACCAGCCGAAGCTGACCGATGTCAAGCCGAAAGTGATTGATCCGGCGTTTGCGCCGCCCGATGCTCGTCTCATTAAGTCGAACTTAGAATCGATGGAGAGATTCCAAAAACTGAACGACGACGTCCAAAAAAAGCTGCGCGAAGGCCTTGATGCCAGTAAAGGCAACGGCGGTACGGGGACCGGCGGCGGCACAGGTGCGGGCACGGGGGAAGGTACCGGCTCCGGCACGAAGGCTGGTAAGGAGCACCAGCCCAACGAGCGCGAGAAGCGCATGCTACGCTGGTCCATGAAATTTAACACGCAAAACGGCAACGATTACTTGCGGCAACTCGAAGCGCTGGGCGCCGTCCTTGCCATCCCGACCGGTCCCAACTCCTTTGAAGTCGTCGATCTCACCAAAAAGCCGCTCCGGCCGGAAGCCAAGGATCTTTCCACGATTCAAAAGATCTGGTGGATCGACGATAACCCGCGGTCCGTCCTCTCCCTGATGGAGGCGATGCGCCTGCCGGGGCGCCCCGGCCGCATCATAGCCTTCATTCCCAACGAGGTGGAAGACGACCTCGCCAAAACGGAATTGGCTTATCATCACCTTGAGGCAGACGACATTTTCGAGACCACCTTCGCCATTCACATGCCCGGCGCGGGCGGACGAAAATACGACGT
Source organism: Planctomycetaceae bacterium UBA4732 (assembly GCA_002404095.1). Lineage (GTDB taxonomy): Bacteria > Planctomycetota > Planctomycetia > Gemmatales > Gemmataceae > UBA4732. The sequence continues at coordinate 8,987 of DHJA01000261.1, forward strand.
GAAGGTGATCGAGCAGAAGAGGAAATAATACAAGCCCCGAGCGCTACAAGCCCTGAGCGCAAGCGAGGAGGCGAGACGAAACCCCTCGCTTGCGCTCAGGGCTTGTAGCGCTCGGGGCTTGTACTACTTTCCTTGGGCGGTACACGCTCCGCCGGTCAACTCCAGCTCGAACGCCTCGCCGTCGTGGAAACAATCGTCCTTGGCGTGATAGACCCGGCTCTGGGCGCGCAGGTGATAACCCTCCAAGGTATATACCTTATAGGACCATCGGCCGCTCTGCGTGGCGCTGCCGGCGCAGACCACCGGGAACGGGGCGTAATCCGACGGCGGATGATAGTACGAAGTGTGCCGATGGCCGTGCAGCCATAGGCCGACGCCGCCGCGACGGGCCGTCTCCACCACGGCGTCGAGATCGCGCATCGCGCGAACGCGCGGCTCGCGCCGGCCGCTCGCCAGCCAGACGGGATAATGCGTCACTAGGATGCGCGGCCCACCTTCCAATCGCTGCAATAACTCTTCCAGACGCCGGAGCTGATCGCGGCCGACGCCGCCGCGCGCGTCCCACGGCCAGCGGTTCGCCGTCGAGGAATTGAGGCCGATCAGCCAGGCGTGTCCCACGCGCTGCGCGAACGGATAGATCGCATCGCCGATCTGTTCGCCGACCAGCCACGGCGCGAATACGCGCTCGAAATGGCCGGCGCGGGCCGCCGACGCCGTACAGTAATCGTGATTGCCTGGCACGGCCAAGCCCGGCGTCGCCCCCGCTTGGCCTATCTTCAGGAGATAGGCCGCGCGCGTTACTTCTTCCTCAAAGCCCATCGCGCTGGCGTCACCCGAGAAGAGAATGCGGTCGAAGCCGCCGGCCTGCAGTTCATCGCTTAATACGGCAAGCACATGATCGGTGCGGCGGAAACGGTAGCCGCGCCCGAGTATGCGCAGATTGATCCAGGCGGATAAGCGCTTGTTGAACCAGTCCTCACGGCGCCAGACGCACTCCGGCGCCGTGACGTGAACGTCGCTGATGTGGGCCAGACGGACGACGTTAGGGGCTGCCGGGTTAATCGTCAGGCTCCTTTATGGTTCGGGGTTGCGGCATAGTGGCCGACTCGCTCCGCGAGTCGGGTGGGAAAGCCGCTCGCGGAGCGAGCGGCCCACCCTAATTCAAACCGCCCGCAGAGCGGGCGGTCTACTATTTAGGGCCGCGTGGCCCGCCGCCAGAGAGCTTTGTACAATGTTCTCGGCCTCCACTACGGCGAGGCGGCGGCTTTCTTCATCCTTCGTCCCTGCAAGGATTCACTATCCATGCCCAAGGTCACGTTTGTCAAAGAAAAAAAAGAAGTCGAAGTCCCGGTCGGCGCCAACCTGCGTTTGGAAGCCCTCAAGGCCGGCGTCAGCGTCTACCCTCCCTTAAACCATTACCTCAACTGCATGGGCTTCGGTCTGTGCGGCACCTGTCGGGTTTTGGTCAAAAAGGGTATGGAAAATCTCAACGCCAAGACCCTCATGGAGCGCGTCAACCTCAACGCGCACCCGCTCACGATGCTGGCCGTCATCGGCCACGAGAACGAGATGCGTTTGTCGTGCCAGGTGCAAGTCAACGGCGACTGTAGCATCGAAACCAAGCCGGCCTTCAACCTGAACGGCGAAAACTTCTGGCAAAAACCGTATCCCAATAAATGACCGGCCGCCTTCACTCAAGCGATTTCTTACGATGCCTTTCGCTTGCGGTAGTCGGCAAGCGCCTTATAGGCGTCGCCTTGCTCCGCGTACGTTTCCATGCTCATTTTCAAACTCGGCGCGGCGGCGTCCCGATTCGTTTTCAAGACGCGGAACACCACGCCGACGGCCGGAAAGCCGGCCGTCTGATGGACGTAAGCGACAAAGACGGCCGGCGCGCTGGCAGGCGCCTGCTGGTCGAAGAATTCGACAGCCTTGAAAGCGATCGGCGGCCGGCCCGGCGGATTGACCTCGACCGGCTGCCAGTTCAAGCCCGCCGTACCGAGTTTCTCTTCAATTAGTTTCTGCGCCTTTTCCTGGTCTGTGCTAATCGCCACGTACACGTCCGAACAGACGCTGCTGGTCGCCGGGTAATGGTAAGGGATTTCGTCTTTCTTGCTGACAGTCTGGATTCCCTTCGGCGGCCGCAGGAAAAAAAACGATAGCCACGGGGTCTTTGGGGGAGCGGCCGGAAGCTCCAGTGAAGGGCCGAGCAGCCGATTCTCCTCGTCGATGCGCTGGATGCGAACCTCGGCCTCCTGCATCTGCTTTTCGTAGCCCGCCACGCCGCAGCCCGCCAACGCCAGGGCGACGACGAATACTACATGGCGGCAAGACGGACGAGGCTTAAAAATCGGCGCCAAGACGGAACCTCCCTCGGGGTCGCACACTTTTGCTACTCTGTTCTAGTTAGCAGATCGGCGCGAGTTTCGCTAGTGTGTGAGGCGTCAAAATCGAGAGGAAGCCATTGATGGTCCGCTACAGCTTTCCGAACAAAGTGGTGTTGGTCACGGGCGGCTCGCGCGGCATGGGGGCGGCGATCCTCGAAGCGTTCGCCGCGGCCGGGGCCGTATGCGTCGTCAACTACTTCAACGATCCGAATGGTCAGAATCTACGCGACGCCGAGGAGACGGCCGAGCGCCTACACGGTTTGCACGCCCCGGCCGTCCATTTGATCGAGGCCGACGTGAGCCAGTACGAATCGGTCGAACGCCTGATGAAGCGGACGGCCGCCGAGGCGGGCGGCCTCGATATTCTCGTCAACAACGCGGGCGTCCTGCGCGACCGGACCATCAAGAAAATGACGCCCGACGATTGGCACGCCGTATTGCGGACGAATCTGGACGGCGTATTCTACTGCTCGAAGCTGGGGGCGGAGGTAATGCGCGACGGCGGCCGGATCGTTAACATGGCCTCGGTCTCGGGCATGGCGGGCTTTCACGGTCAGGCCAACTACGCCGCCGCCAAAGCCGGCGTTATCGCGCTGACGAAGGTGACGGCGAAGGAGCTGGCCCGGCGCCGCATCACGGTCAACGCCGTGGCGCCGGGCGTGATCCAAACGCCGATGCTGTCCGGCCTCAAGGCGGAAGTGTTGGCGGAGTACGAAAAGCAAATCCCCGTCGGCCGCGTCGGGGTTCCGGCGGACGTGGCGCATGCGGTGCTGTTCTTGGCGTGCGAGGAAAGCGCCTACATCACGGGGCAGACACTGCCGATCACGGGAGGCTGGTTCTAAAGAGGCACTGACAGAATGAACTACAAGCCCGGAG
>DHJA01000261.1:12354-13070 GCA_002404095.1 Planctomycetaceae bacterium UBA4732
CCGGAGCGCAAGCGACGGGTTTCGACTCAACCCGTCGCTTGCGCTCCGGGCTTGTAAGCAAAAAGTTAGTGCCTCTTAGGAAAAACCACTGCCGAAGAGGCTAAACAGCAGCAGCACTAGCACGATCACCGTGACAACGACGTACAGTACGTCGCGCTGGCGGGCGAAGGCGTACACCGAGAACGCGACGCGCGCCACCGGCGTGGCGATCAGCAGCAGCACTCCCAATTGGATCAGACCGGCCCCGTGTCCGCTCAAGGCGTAGGCCGCAATGCCCGTCACGCGCGACACTTCGGCGGCCGGCGCGACATCCTTATATGTAAACTGGTGAAGATCCGGCGCGCGATCTTCCCAGCGTTTGACCAGATAGATCGCGCCGCCGACCGCGGTGACGGCCGCCGCCAGGAGGACTCCAGCGCGTAGGAGATTGCCCAACATCTGGTCCATTCGCGCGTCGTCGGGCATTTTATCCGGCTCGGCCATCTCACATTCCTCTGGTCAGCCCTTTGTAGATCATCTCGACGGCCAGAGCCGTGATGACCAGTGCGAAGACGATGCGCAGCAGCTTCACCGGCGCATGAGCCAGGAGCTTCGCGCCCAGCATCGAGCCGGGCAACACGCCGAGCAAGACCGGCAACGCCAATCCCGGATCGATGTAGCCGCGGCCGAGGTAGACGCCGGCGCTGGCCGCGGCCGTCACGCCGATCATGAAATTG
>DHJA01000261.1:13135-18542 GCA_002404095.1 Planctomycetaceae bacterium UBA4732
GTCACGCCGATCATGAAATTGCTCGTGGTGGTAGACACTTTGAAAGGCAGGCGCATGGCCAGGTCCAACGCCAGCACCTTTAACGCGCCGGAGCCGATGCCGAGAAGACCCGACAACACGCCGGCGCCGAACATCATGCCGAAGCCGAATGGTACGCGATGGACGTGATAAGACTTCAACCCTTCCGGCGTGGGATAATGGCTGTCCAGCCGTAATCGCACCGCCAAGGGATCGGGCTTGTCCGCAATGATTTGTTCGCCGTGCGGCCGGCTCGATAGGTAGGCGGACGCGAGCAACACGACGCCGAAAACCACGGCGATGGCGTTCGGCGCCACGATAACGGCCAGATAGGCCCCGGCCAAGGCGCCAACGGTGGTGGCGATTTCCAACAACATGCCGATGCGAACGTTGGAATAGCCTTCCTTGACGTAGGCGGCGGCCGCTCCCGAGGACGTGGCGATGACGGAAACGAGCGAGGCGCCGATGGCGTAGCGTAGGTCCACGTGAAAGAGCAACACCAGCATCGGCACAATGACCACGCCGCCGCCGAGGCCGGTGAGGGCGCCGAGGAACCCGGCGAGAAACGCCCCCAACCAGATCAGGGCCGTGAAAGCCAGCACGCTGTCCATTGAAGGAAGCTCCTTCGCGCAGGCGGGCAATCGGCGAACCGTTTAGCCGCGACCCGAAGGGGAGCGCGCGACTTCAATTCCGCAGCAATCGCCAGAACAGCGTGGCGCCGACGGCCCCCATGACGAGGTTGGCGCCCCAGATCAGCAGCAGCGGGTCAATACGGCCTTCCTTGGCCATACCCGTGCCGCATAGCATGAGGGGATAGTATAGCAGGACGATCGGCAGAAAGCAGACAATAAAGGAACTGAGAAAGTCGCTGCGGCTCAGCCAGATGCCGACGGGGCAGCCCACCAGAATAAAGCAAAAACAGCCCATGCTCAGGGCCGGCCGCATCAATAGCTCCACGTTGAGCCAAATGATTTGCTGCCGGCAATTCTCCTCATCGGTTCGGAGCTTACGCAAATTCTTAGGAGCCTCCGGCGAGTCGTCAGGAGGAACATTCGTGGAAGGAGGAAGGTCCGTCGGGCCAGCGGCAATTCTGAGTTTGCAAGCGGCGTCCTCCTTCTCCCACTCCTGGCGCTTCTCCAGAAGCTCGTTCCAGGTCAGGTCGCGTGCCTTGCGGTTAGCCTCGGCGTCGAAGTTGGGGGGCAGGTCCACCTCGAAAGGTTCTAATACGTTAAATGTTGCATTATTACCGCCGTCGCTCGATACGGCCGTGCCAGCCTTGAGGTGAATCGTTATCTTGCGCCGCGGCATATCGACGTGAAGTTCTGCTTCCTTGGCTCGGATCGTCATCTCGGTCTTGCCCTGAGCGTTGCGCCGTTTGATAACCGGGTCGATCAGCTTACGACCTTCCACCCCTTCCACCCAAATGGCGAACGGCATTTGCAGAATGTTGATCGCGCGTTGCTTGCGCAGCATGGAATAGAGCAGTTCCTCCGCATCGTCGAAAACCAGCTGGCGAAGCAGCCGATGCGACGACGGGATGACGTCCAAGTAGAGACCCATTGTAAGGCCGGACATGGCGAGGCCGAGAAGCAGGCCGGGCCGCACCACAAGGAGAATGTTGACGCCGGAGGACTTGATGGCGAGAATTTCATTGTCAGCCGCCAACCGGCCGTAGGTCACGCAGCAGGCGAAGAGCGTGGTGGCCGGGATGGTGTACGGAAGGGTGCTGGGGATGAGCAACGGAATGGCGGCGAGGATCTGGGCCGGCCCCAAACCTGCTTGCGACGCCTCAGCCACGATGCCGGCCATGAGCAAGATGCCGGTGATGCCGATCAACGACATCACGAACACCTTGAGCAATTCCCAGAGGATCATGCGGTGCAGAATGCTGCCAAACACAACGACCTCCAATCCTTTCTACATCGGCTGCGGCGGCGGTGATTCTTTAGTAGGCCGTTACAAGCCCTGAGTGCTACAAGCCCCGAGCGCAAGCGAGGGGTTCTTGTCAAAACCCCTCGCTTGCGCTCAGGGCTTGTAACGGACTACTGACTAAACGCCTTCATAAACGGCTCGACCACACCGGGCGCCAGCTCCTTCTCCAAGTGAACGTCGCCGATCCGGCCGCGCATCTTAATCTTCAATAACTGGTCGCTCACCGTCCGCGGTATATCGTTGACAGGTTCCGGCAGGAGTTGTGCAAGCCGGCCCCAGTCGGCGTTGAAATCCAGGTTGAGATTGCTGCCGTCCAGATCGACCGTGCCCCTTCCGCGCAAACTGATCGCGTTGCCGTACAGGTCGAGGCTCTGAACCTGTAACTGCGGCCCGTCTATGGCGAAGACCGCATGGGCTTGCTCAAAGGCCGTCCGATCCGGCACGCGCAGGCCAAACGCTTTAAGCAGATCTAATTGCAACGGCAGCCGATACAGCTTTCCGTCCATCACGTCGATACGGCCGTTGCCCTTGAGGCCGCTTACGTCCGCGCTGTCGCCTGACAGATGGAGGGCGGCCGACGCCCTACCCGTCATCTGCGCCTTGGCGCCGAGGTTGTTTTGCCGCGCAAATTGTCCTAAGTCGATCTGTAATGCCTTAATCGTCAGGTCGTAGCGCGGCGCCGCGGCGAACTCGACGCGCCCCTCGCCGCCAACGGTTCCGCCGTAGAGTTCGGCCTTGAAATCGCGGATTCGCATCGTCTCCGGGGAACCGGGGTCCATTTCGATGCGGGCGTGCAGGTCACGCAAGGGCTGGCCAAACAGGTCCGCCCTCTCCAAAAGGACGTTGCCGGCCAAGGACTCTAGCCGTCGGCCGTTGTACAGTCCGCAACAGGCCGCCCGCCCCTCAACGCCGGTCATTTCCAGGCCGAGGTGCATGGCCACGTCGTGCAGGTCCACGGCGCCGTCCCACCACAGCACCACCAAGCCGCCCGGCTCGGACGGAGCGTCCACCACGACGTCGGCCGTCGCCGTCAGCGGGCCGCGCAGTTGGAGCGTTTTGAAACCACGGTGTAGGCCGTCCGGAAGCGCAGCCACGAAGTCGGCGTCCGCCGTCAAAGGGTCGCCGCTCACGGCGTTGAATCGACCTTGAAAACCACCGCCCGGCCTCAACGTCACTTGCCCCTTCTTCATGCTCAGTACACTCTCGCCGTGTCGCGCCGTAATGCCCGTCAGGAAAACTTGGTTGTGCGTGTAACGAACGGCCCCGTTCACCTGATTCAGATCGAAGGGAAAGAAATGCGGCTTCAGCGAACAGCCGTCCACCGCCACGGAAACGTCGATGTCCTGCGGTTGGCTCAGCGATTCGTCCACCACGGCTTTGAAATTCATCCGGCCGGACACGCCCAGATTCTCCATCGTGTGCCGCAGAGCCGTGCGCCCCTCCGCTTTCGACGGCGATAGCGCGTTCTTGAAGCTCTCCGTATCGACCGCCACTTCGTCGCCCTTGATGACCACATAAATGCGATCCTGAACGCTGCTCCCCGGCGGAGCGTACGATCGGCCGTCGAGGTGGAGGACGCCGCCGTCGTGAACGCCGCGGAAGTCGCGCACCTCCCAGCCGCCCGGCGTTCGCAGGTCCAGCAGGCCGCTCACCTTTTCCAGTGGAATGGGGAAAACGTCGTATTGAACGGAGGCGTCGTGGAAACGGATGACGTAGCGGTTGGCGAAGTCTTTGCCCGGCTCGCGGTGAATCGTCGCCCTCACGTCGGCCCGGCCCATCGGTTCGGCTTGCAAACCACGCAACCAACTCCGGGCCGGTATGAATTGACGGGCGATCTTCTGGCCCGTCTCGGGCGGCAACGCCTGGAAAAGTTTCTCATCCAGCGGCAGGTCGTCGCCGACAATTTCCAGGTCGATGGCGGCGGTCTCCTTCGGGCCGCGTACTTTGCCCTTAAGTGTGATCGGCCGCTGACCAGCGTAGCCGCTCAGGTCCACGTCGGTGGTCGTTATTTGGTCGCTGGTGGTTTCAAAATCAATAGTCCCGGTGATGCGCTCCATTTTGTAAGCGAAATTTTTGAACACGGACTGCATGTCCTCGGAGCGCAACAGCCAGCGCTTGCGCCATTTGCCCGGGCGGTCGCGACGGAGGGTGTGCGTTACACTGAGGAGGCCGCCGGGCTTATAAGTCTGCTGAAGCTCGTGTATGTTGTCCGGCAATTGCTTGACCAGATCGTCAGTGACGGTCAGATGGTCCACCTGCAAATCGACTTCGCGCACCACGTCGTACCAGTCGCCCGGCGGCATCTTTGCAGGCGGAGTTATATCCTTAAGGGTCAGGTCGAGTGTGGTTGCGCCGGCGTGGGCCGTGAGGTGGGCAAGCGGAATCAGGCCGTTGACGCAGTGAACGGAGGCGTCGATTCCTTCCAGCGGCTGCGGCAGCCGCGCGTGACTCAATATACCGTCGGAGAGCCGGCCCACCACGTCGTAGGCGAGCGGCTGGGTTGAGGCGGGGTGATAGGCGACGGACGCCTGGATCTTGCCGAGGCCGCGCAGATAACGCAAATGGTCGGCAGCGGCGGGATAGAAGGCGGCGATGCGCTGAACTAGCTCTGGGCCAATCGGAATGTCCAGGGCGTCGATGCTTCCGATGAAGTCGCCGGTGCCGCGTTGGGCTACGCCATTGAAGCGCACGGGGCCAGCCACATCGGTTCGTCCGGTCCCGGATACGGTGACGACGCCGGGCGGGTCTTCGAGGACCGTCATGGCGACGTCTTTGATTTCCAGCATCGGCGTATCCGAGGACGCCCCGCCTTCTTCGAGAATCAGCGTCCCCTGTTGTACGACTACGGCAGGCAACGGCTCCTTGGGGTCGCTGGCCATGAAGAGGCCGCTGAGGTTCCAACGGCCGTCGCGCTCGCGCACCAGCCGAAATTGCGGCCGATGCAATTCGAGCTTGCGGATCGCGAAGACGCCGCGAGCCAGCCGTTCCTTGTCGTGGTAGATGACGCCGGACGGCACGTAAAGAAAGTCCTTGCGATCCAGCCCATCAATGCGGGCGACGCGCAGTTCGCTGACGGCGATGCCGCCAAACAGGCGCAGCTCGGCGGAATACAGGCTGACGCCGACGCGGTCCACGAAGCGGCCGCGGATGTGGTTGAGAACTTGGGCGCGGATGGCGATGGGATTGGTCCAGGCTTGATACACGACGGCCGCCAGGACCGAAAGGCCCAGGACGGAGAAGACCAGACCACGGACAAGCCACTTCCGCCAGGCCATGCCTCACCCGGTTCGGTGGTTTGGGGAAGCGCGGCGGTTCAACGAAGGACCGCCACGGCGCGGGCGGAACAATACGGGAAGGGGGCCGGGCAGTCAACGACAAACGGCGCCAGGGTTGCGCCTCTCGATTTTGGAGGCGGGGGCCGGAGGGGGGGGGGGGGTGCCCCCCCCCCCGCCCCCCC
>DHJA01000261.1:18647-26836 GCA_002404095.1 Planctomycetaceae bacterium UBA4732
CCCGCCCCTACCTCCAAAATCGAGGGGACACCCAAATCCGTTTGACACGCTCGCGCATCATCCCCATACTGAGTAAAGTTTCCCGGTCGCCGCCCGTCTTAACTTCTGCGTCACCCGCTTCTCTCAAACGCTCGGGGCTAACATCCATGAAACGTGGATTCTTTCTCGTGTTGACCGTCCTTGTCTTCGTCGCCGTCGCGCCAGCGGCTGAAGAGGCGTCAATCCAGGACGATATGCGATTTGTTCAGGAATTGCGCAACCAGGGTAAGAGCGACCTGGCGCTCGAATACCTTCAACGGCTGGCCAAGAATCCTTCGCCGGAACTGGCGAAGGAATTGCCGTTGGAGATGGCCATGACCCGGCTGGAAGCGGCCGCCGAGGAACCCGACAGCGGCAAACGCCTGAACTTGTACAACCAGGCGCGCGAAGAACTTCAGAGCTGGTTCGCCGCCAATCCCACCAGCCCGCGCATCGGCGAAGTCAAGTTAGACATGGCCCAGGTCGCCGTCTTGCAGGGCCGGACGCAGTTGAGCCGGGCGCTGATGAATCCTGACTTCAGTGAGGTCATGACGCCCGACGCGACGAAGGCCCGCGCTCTGCTTGAGGACGCCGGCGCCCAGACGCGAGAGGCGGCCAAGGACTTGGGCGCTCAACTCGCCAAGCTCGGCGACGCCAAGACGCCGGCGGAAAAGACCCTGACAAAGAAGCTGGAGAACGACGCGCTTCAGGCGGAACTGAACGTCGGCCTGAACCTCTTCGATCAAGCCCAGACGTTTCCGTTGAACGCCAAAAGCCTCGATTTACGCAAGTACCGCGGCGACAAGATCGGCGAGGCGAAAGTCGTCTTTCAAAAAGTCATGGCGAAAGACGAGAACAATCCGATCAGTTGGGTGGCGCGAGCTTGGTACGGCCGTTGCTATCAGGAAGAAACCGACAACGCCCATGCGCGATCCGAATACGGTAAAATCCTGGAGGCGGGCAAGTTCGCCAGCGACGCCAAGCGCCTGGCCCGCTATTTCCGACTGCTCGCCATTCGGGAGAAGCCGGAAAAAGGCGAAGAAGCTCCTTACATCATCAAGACCGCGAAGGAATGGATCGTCGACTATCCCGGCTATCGGAAGACGCCGGAGGGCTATGGTCTTCGCCTCCTGCTGGGCAAGGTCTATTACGATGAAACCAACGAGAATCCGAAGCTCCTGGCCGCCGACAAGGCGACGTATCTGAAAGAGGCTCGCAACCTGCTTCGTCAGGTGGAACTGTCGGAAAACGACTTCACCGACCAGGCCCGCCAGTTGAAAATCAAGGTGATCTACAAGCAGCAGGGCGGTTTCACCGAGCCGGTTGCCAAGCTCAAGGACTTCGAGGACTGTTATGTCCGCGCTCAGTTCGAGCAGATGGAATTGGGCAAGGAAGAAAAGACCATCAAGAACCCCGACGATCTGGAAAAGAAGAAAAAGGAACGTCTGGCGACCATCACCGCCGCGCTGGAAAAGGGGTTGAAACTGGCCAAGCCCGGCGAGGCGCCGTTGGAGGTAGGCAACGCCAAGGCGATGCTGGCGTTCCATTACATGAACGCCAAGAAGTACCAGGAAGCCATCGCCATCGCCGAGCCGTTCGCCCACGGCGACCCGCGTTCGGCGCAGGCGGCCGCCGCCGCCGTCTACGCTTTGCAGAGCTACGCCGAGATGATCAGCCATCAAGAACAGGGAGGTGCGACGCCGGACGAACTCAAGGCGCAACGGGACAAACTGATCGCTTTGGCCGGTTTTATGGAGAAGAACTGGCCCAAAGAGCCGCCCGGCGACATGGCGCGCAATCAGCTCGCGCTACTGTATATCAATGAAAAAGATCCCGATAAGCGTGAGGACAACGTCCAGCAAGCCATCCTGGCGCTGTCGCGCATCACGCCCGGCTATGGCAATTACATGGTCACGCAGTACCAGTTGGCTCAGTTCGCGCTACAAGCCGAGAAGGATAAGATCAAGCCGATCACGGGCGATGCGCCGGACGGCTACCGCAAGAGGGCGATGGCGGCGTTGGAGAACACGCCGCCGTTGATCGCCGGCGCCGATCCGACGACAAATAAGTTCTATTTTCTCTCTAACGTCCGGCTCGGCCAAGAGCTTTTCACGCTCAAGCGCTACGACGACATGGAAAAGCTCTCGGAAACGACCGTGCCGAAGCTGGCGGGCGTGGATTTGGACGAGGACAAAGCGAAAGGCGAGGAACTTCGTGGGCAGCTAGGCGATAGTCTCAAGAGCTTCAAGATGTACGCCCATTGGGCCAAGGCCGACAACGAGGCCAAGGCCGCGACCAAGGTGGACGCCGCCGGCAAGGCCGCGCATTACGCCAAGGTGATGGAGTTGCTCGACCCGATTGTGGACGAAATCCTCGCCAAACAGCATCCCGAACTGAAGACCAACCTGGCGCTGGCGCGCGGCATTCTCGACAACGATCTGCGGGCGAGCATTCAACTCAGCAAGCTGGACCGGACGCGCGTCATACTCAACGGTTACAAAGAGCTAACCACGGACAACGCGGCCGACGCCGGCGCGGCCGAGGTGTTGAAACAACTCGTGGTGTTCATCCCTCCGCAATTGGAGGAATTGAAGCACAAGAGCGGCGAGGAGGCCCAGAAGAACCTGGCGAACGCCAAGGAAAAGTTCGGCGCGATCCTGGAAGATACGATCAAGCCGTTGACGGGCGACAAACTGACGCCGAAATTGATCTATTTCACGTCGCAAATCTACTCCAGCATGGACAACCACAAAGCGGCGGCGGACCTATTGGAGAAGGTGGCGGAGCCGGCCAAGGACGCGGCCAAGACCGATCTGGACCTATATCAGACGGCACGCGTGATGCTGGTGCGCGAGCGGCGCCTGGGTGGCGAGACGGCGGAAGCGCGGAAGGTGATGGACGCCATCATGGGAACGCCGAAAACGGCTGGCTGGGGCCGTAAAAAGGTGGACGCGCTGATGGAAAACGCCGAGGTGCTTGGCACCGAGGGCAAGAACAGAGAAGCCGCCGAATTCGCCAACGCCCTCATCCAGAAGCTGCTGCCGAAAATCGATTCCGATAACAAGACGAAAGAAATCTACTTACAACTCTATTACCTCGTGGTGGAGAACGTGTTCCATCAGGCTCAGAAGCTGAAGGAAAAGGCGCCGGAGAAGTACGCCAAGGGCGTGACGACGGCGGCGACTCTGGCCGTGGAACTGGCGAAGAAGCAGGCGGGTTTCGTGAACGACGCGACGCGCAACCGCTTCCGCGACCTGATGGACGCCGAGCCGGAATTGAAAGACGCTTTCGTGACGGCCGACGTGGCGGCGCTGGAGACCGCGGCCAAGCAGGCCGACGACGTGAAGGATAAGAGCGCACACGATAAGGCTGTGTCGGACGTGGCGTCGATGATGGTGGATCTGGAAAAGATGTGGCCGGACTACGGAGGCGAGTCGGCGAAAGGCCGCGTGACCGCGCTTCTGGGCAACGCCGAGTTGAAGGCGGCCTACGATCAACAAAAGGGGTCGGCCTTGCGGTGAGATTCTATTGCGTATGTTTAGCCGCGACCCGAAGGGGAGCGCGGGGGAGACGCGCTTCCCTTCGGGTCGCGGCTAAACTTTCTCGAACAGTTCCATGAGGCAACTACAGCCATGAAACGTACTATGTTCGCCGCCGGCCTTGCCATGTGCTTCAGTTTATTCGCCGCCGCGCCTTCGCGTGCGCAAGATACCATTCACCGCCGCGATCCCAAGGGCGGCAAAGACGTGAACGTGAGCGGCGTGATTGAGCAGGAGTCGCCCGCCGGCGTCAAAATTAAAGTAGGCAAGGAGTCGGTGCTTATTCCTCCCGAAGACATCGTGCATATCGCCTATCACCTCGGCAACGTGAGTGAGATTGAATTCGGTACGCCCTACGGCAAGGAACAGCAGGCGATGACAAAGACCGGCCCCGCCCGCAAGGCGGAGCTGGTGGAGGTGCAGACGTTGTACCAAGGTCTGGAAAAGAAGGTGAAGGGATCGCCGGAAGCACTGCGCTACATCCAGTATCGCGAGGCCATGCTAGCCCTGGACCGGGCCAAAGAGGACCCAGCGGTGGACCCCGTGACCGCGTTGAAAGACTTCCGCACGGCCAACAGCGGCGGTTGGGAGATTGTGCCGGCGACCAAGGCGCTCGCCGGACTGCTGGAGGCCAAAGGCGACCAGGCCGGCGCCCGTGCGGCGTATGAAGAGCTGGGCGCCAATCCAGAGGCGCCGAAAGACGTTCAGCTCTCCGCGAACCTGCAAGTGGCGCGAATCCTATCGCGCGACAACAAGTACGCCGATGCGGAACAGAAACTGAAGGCGGTGGCCGCGGGGATGAAGCCCGACGATCCGCAGCAGACTTACGTTCAGGTTGCCCTGGCGCAGACGCAGGTGGCGCAGGGGAAAGTCAAGGAGGCCGAGGCGCCGCTGAAGGCGGCGGTCAAGGGGACCGGCGACGACCACCTCAAATCGCTGGCGTACAACGCGTTAGGAGATTACTACCAGCAGAACAAGCAGCCGGACGAGGCTTTGTGGCAGTACCTCCGGGTGGACGCGGTGTACAACCAGGACCGCGAGGAACACGCGCGGGCGCTCTATAACTTATGGAAGCTCTTCGAGGCGGTTCGCGGCGACCAGCAGCGGTCCAACGAGTGCTTGCAAAAGCTGGAGGACAAAACTTTCGCGGGGACCGACTACCAGGCGCGCGCGATCAAGGAGACGGAAGGCGCGAAAAAGGCACCGTGAGCCCGATGGTCGCGGTCTTTTTCGAGCGGCGCTGCCCTTGCGGATGGACTGGCTCGTTCCCTATAATTCCCCCTTGCCGCACGAGGGAGCGGGGCCGTAGCTCAATTGGGAGAGCGCAGCGTTCGCAATGCTGAGGTTAGGGGTTCGATCCCCCTCGGCTCCATTTTACAAGACCCCGCGATAAATCGCGGGGTCTTGTCATTTCAAAACACGGAAGCACTCGATCGGAAGTTGGACGTGGATTTGTCGCCGACTTAAAAGATGTTTATCGTGAATGATTGGAAACTCTGGCTGACATTGGCCTGGTTCGTGCTGACGTACACGGGCCTTGCCCTTGGCAAGCTGCCCTGGCTGCGCACCGACCGCACCGGCGTAGCGCTCGTCGGCGCGACGCTGGTACTCCTGACCGGCTTGCTGGGCTTTGGCGATGCCGGCTTCGCCGAAGCGATTAAGGCCGTCGATTTTCGCACAATAGCGCTCTTATTAGGGATGATGATAGTAGTCGGCTGTCTGCGCGAGGCCGGCTTCTTCGAGCGGCTGGCCGACTGGGTGGGCGCCCATTTCCAGCGCCCGCTGTCGCTTTTGGCCGTCGTCTTCGTCCTCAGCGGCGCACTGTCCGCGATCCTGGTCAACGACGTGGTTTGTCTGGCCCTTACTCCGCTGGTGTTGCACATGACGCGCCGGCTGCGTCTGGACCCACGGCCGCACCTAATTGGCTTGGCGTTGGCCTCCAACATCGGCTCGACGGCCACTCCGACCGGCAATCCACAGAACGTCATCATCGACAATTTATCGCACATCAGCTATCTGCGCTTCGCGGAGCGGCTGGCGCCCATCGCGATTCTCGGATTGGTCGCGGCGTTTCTCCTGACGGCCTGGATCTACCGTGGCGCGCTGAAGGCCGTCGCGAATGGCGACGCCGCGATAGAGCCGATGAAGGACGCATCGCGTATAAATGCCAAAAAGAGGCCTTTTTTGGTGAAAAGCCTCGTCGTGACGCTGGCCGCAGTGGTACTGTTCTTCCTGGGGGCGCCGATGCACCTGGTCGCCCTCGGAGCGGCGGCGGTGTTATTGCTGGACCGCCTCAAGCCGGCCAAAGTCTATCGCCATATCGACTGGGGTCTGCTGTTGATGTTCGCCGGCCTGTTCGTGGTCGTCCACGCTTTTGAGGTCAACGTCGTCGAGCGTTTCGGATTAGCGGAATGGGCGCCGCTGCGCGAACATCCGGTGGGCCTGCTCAGCGTTGTATCGGCGGTGCTGTCGAACATCGTCAGCAACGTGCCGGCCGTGCTGCTGTTCAAGCCGGTGGTCCCAGCCCTGCCCCTTAGGGTTCAGGAAAGTGCCTGGTTGGCGTTGGCGATGTCCAGCACCTTGGCCGGCAACTTGACGGTCCTCGGCTCGGTCGCCAATCTGATCGTGGTGGAACAAGCGCGCCGCGAGGGGACGACGATCCCCTTTTGGGACTATTGCCGCGTCGGCGTCCCGGTGACGCTTCTTACCCTTGCGATAGGGATCGCCTGGCTGCTGTTCGTTCCCTAATCCGGCAGGCGGTGGAGCAAGAGAAGTGGAACCGAACGCGGGCGGCCGAGGTGTTGGGGATTAGCCGGCGACAATTGTTTGATAAGGTTCGGCAGTATGAATTGCAAAAATGAGGGCGCAAGCTCGGGAGAATTGGTATTGCAGTCTTACGCCTAATAGATAACAATCGCCCGGCTCGCAAGGAGTCGCGAGCGATGGAGAAGTCCGTTTCAGCGGCGGAAAGGGTGTAGCTCTACCCTAAACCACTCCGCCCGCTTCGCCCATTCGACGCTCCCAGCCGGGGCGCGATTGCTTCTTTTCGCATCCCTCATGGACGAGGAATCCGCTCAGCGAAGAGCGCTGCGTACCGGATACGTCGCCCGGGTTGCGTTTAGAAGGGATGCTTCATCATGACCGAGTTCTCCTGCAAGTCGAAAGAAAAGATCGTTTTTCCCACCCTCAACATCACCATCGAGGTGGTGAAAATTGGCCGCGAATCCGTCCAACTCTGCATCGACGCGCCGCCGGACGTTTCCGTCGTGTGCGAAGCCGCGCAGGGCCGGGCCATGGAAGGAAATCAGGCTCGTTTCATGCGCCAGCTATGCGAACGGCTGAAGACGACGGCACAAGGGCTGGGGCTGTTGCGGCTGCAATTGGACGCCGGGATGATTGAGGAAGTGCAAACCGCCCTTGTTCAGATCCGGGATGATTTTCAGCTACTGCGTTACGGGGTGGAAGGCGAAATGGATGACGCGGTGGCAATGCCGCGGCCCAAGGCGCGCAAGGCTCGTAGAGCTTTGCTCGTTGAGGACGACCGCAACCAGCGGGAGTTGCTCGCCGGTTTCCTGCGCCAATCCGGCCTGATGGTTGACACTGCCGGCGACGGCGCCGACGCCCTCGACTACCTGGGGACGCACTCCAGGCCCGACGTGGTCCTGCTGGACATGGGTTTGCCGCGCGTGGACGGTCCTACCATGGTGCGCGAGATCCGTGGCAACCCCGACTTCGGCGGCCTCAAGATATTCGGCGTCACCGGTCGGCTTCCGGAGGAGTTCGATTTGGAACACGGCCCGCGCGGCATCGACCGCTGGTTTCAAAAGCCGCTCGACCCGGCTGTCTTTTTCCACGACCTGGCTGAGGAACTGGACGGCGCCACATGCGGGGCTTAAAGAGGCTCCGCTTGCCCATGGTGGGCCGCTCGCTCCGCGAGCGGCTCGTTTGTGGAAACCGACTTATTGCGCGAGAGGCCAAGCTGCTCGCGGAGCGAGCAGCCCACTATCCCGAGGCATTACCGCATTGGGAGAGCTTCGATAGCGATGAAAGCGCTGCGGCAAAAGTCCATCCTCTTTCTCTGCACCGGCAATTACTACCGCAGCCGTTTTGCCGAATGCCTGTTTAACTCCGTGGCTGGGAAAATGGGGCTGCCCTGGACCGCCACGTCCAAGGGGTTGGCGCTTGAGCGCGGATTTAACAACGTCGGCCCTATATCGAAGTCGGCCGTCCAGGTGTTGCGGGCGCTGGGCGCCCACGGCGACGCCTGCGACCGTATGCCAGCCTCGGCGACGCCGGACGACTTGAGCAAGGCCGACCGAGTCGTCGCCTTGAAAGAGGCGGAACATCGTCCCCTTTTGCTTGAACGGTTTCCGGCCTGGGCTGAAAAAGTCGAATACTGGCATGTCGAGGACGACGACGAAGCACTGCCTCACGTTGAGCGCGAGGTGATGGAGCTGATCGCCCGCTTGACGGCCTAGTGCAACGTCACTCGTGCTTTGATGGGTCGGGTGGGACGGGCTTCTAGCCCGTCCAGCGGAACCGGACGGGCTAGAAGCCCGTCCCACCCACCAATCCATGCGTGACAAAGCACTAGTAATTTAGAAAAGGCAGCGTCTACCTCACGCCGTGAAA
>DHJA01000212.1:0-2870 GCA_002404095.1 Planctomycetaceae bacterium UBA4732
ACCTGATTTCAAGACGCCCTCTCAAATGAATTGCAGGTAGTTTTCAACGACGGCCGCATAACGGATTGCGTCGAGTTCTCCGAAAAGCGAATCCAAAAGAACCTTTCTGTGGAGGTAACGGTTTTCGTTTTGCCACCAACCAACTTTCGCGTTTCTCACCAAGGGGTTGAAAAGGTCTTGCCGATTCTTTAGCGTACCTCGCGTCGTAGCAACGCCCCGCACGATCAAGTGGTTGAACAAGGCGCTTTTTGTCTTGAAACTAAGGGCAGCTACCAATTGACCTTCAAACTTGGCCAAGCCGTAACCGATGAGATTCAGAATTTCGTAGTTCGTGTGCTTTACGCCCGAGGGTTTGTCCATTGCAAGACCTTCTATCTAAGATCTTGGGTCGGTCCAGTAATCGGTGTTGCTCTTGGGCCTTCGGTTTCGGCTGCCCCGCCGGCACGAGTGGCCGTGCCAAAAACAGCCCTGCACGCAGACCACCGTTCTCCACTTCGGCAGCACAACGTCCGGCTTCCCAGGCAAATCGGTCCGGTGTAGGCGGAATTGGAAGCCGAGGGCGTGCAGGATGCAACGAACAGTCAGTCCGGGTTTCGTGTCCTTGCCGGTGATACGCCCCATGATCTCCGAACGGCGTTTTTTTGTAAATACGTCCACAGTCACTGAGTCTTATAGAACAAGGGCGACTCTGCCGAGAGGTACTTATCCACGGCCTCGCGGACGACCCATGCCACCGAAACCTTCTTGCCGCCGGCAAGTCGCTCCAATTCCTCGTAGGTTGGAGCTGGAAAGCTGACCGTCGTGCGCGGCATCCTACCGTTTTTACCGGCTGACCCGTGCTTTTTCTTCTTGCTCATGCCGTTCTCCTTCGTGCATCACTATACATCGCGGTGATGCAATCGGCTAGGCCGGTATTGGATTTGTTCCCAGTGAAAAGCCGCGGAATATCGCCCCGGTCGTATGCTTGGCACAGCAATCAGACGTTTTTTCTGGTAGAATGTACAAGGCGGCGAGATTCGCTCGCCGGCGCGTCCGTTGGTTGAGAGTATTTGCGAATCGACTTATTGTTCGTGGGAGATTGGTCCAAATGCCAAGCCGAAAAACGCCTTCCTCCGGGTCTCGGCGCCCGTACATCGTCGCCATGGCGCTCGGCGCCGCATTGACGGCGCTTGGACCGCAAGCCGCCGGGGCTGCTGTCACCGAAACGACCGGACGGGCCGTTAACGACATGGGCCGTTACTGCACCACCTGTTGGCGCAACGCTCGCCTCCCTATCGACTTTTGGGGCGATTGCACCCAAGAAGTCTTCAGCCGAATGCTCGAGCGCGTGCCGACGCACGCCTGGACGCGAGTCCTACAAGACGAAGGCGAAGAACACCGCGAATTCCTCCGTGCCATCGACGCTGTTAAGAAACGGACGCAACGGGCCCGCAAAAACACCGGCAGCCTGGACGGCGTGGCCGACCGCCGCGATCTGCACGCTCGCATGGTCTATGACGAGCGCGCCGCCGTCCGCGAGGCCGCTGAGGAAGTGCTGACCGCTCGGCAACAGCGCATCTTGCAAATGAGTTGCGAAGGCTGGTCGGTCCAGGAAATGGCCGATGAGTTGACGCTGCCGCCCGAGCGCGTCAGCGACGAAAAATACAAGGCGGTGCGCAAGCTGCGCACTCATCTCTCCGGCGAGGAGCGCGACGGCTGACCATGAACCTGATCCCGAATCGCTTTCTATTTCGCGTTGCCTATCCATGTCGCTATGTCGCCGAGGTTCCGCGCGACGGCGACGATTTGCTTGATCTGCCGGACGAGTGTCGCATCGACAATTACACGGACATGGACGGCCGCCGCGATTTCGCTGAGGTGCGCCTCGCCTGGAACGACGAGGGCGTCGCCCTACAAGTGGAAGTGCGCGGCAAGGAACAACCGCCGGTCGGCGACGCCGCGCGGCCGCGCCATTCCGACGGCGTTTCCCTATGGATCGACACGCGCGACGCCCGTACCGGCCATCGCGCCAGCCGTCACTGTCAGCAGTTTCATTTCTTGCCGACCGGCGGCGGCCCGGAAAAAGAAGACCCGGCGTTTGCGCAGACGAAGATCAACCGAGCCGCGCAGGACGCGCCGCTGGCGCCGCCCGGTTCGGTCCCTTTCCAATTTCTGCGGCGGACGGGAGGCTGGCGGTTGGAGGCGTTCCTGCCCGCGGCCGTCTTGAACGGCTTCGACCCGGAACAGAACCCGCGCCTCGGCTTTTACTATGCGATCCGCGACGCCGAACTGGGAGAACAGACGCTCGCCGTGGGGCCGGACTTCCCATACGCGGAAGACCCGTCGCTTTGGAGCGTACTGGAGTTAAAACGGGCGGAATAGAGGAGAAATGACAAGTGAATCTTAACCCGCGCCAACAGCGCGGGGCCAAGCGCCCCGCGTTTGCTTTGCCTTACTCTGGAGCGACGGCGTCAACCGGCTTCTGACGCAGCGGCCCGCGATAAGTGATTCGGCCCTTGTTCAGATCGTAAGGCGAGATGGAAACCGTTACGATGTCGCCGGGCAGAATGCGGATGAAGTTCTTGCGGATTTTGCCCGCGATGTGGGCGATGATTTCGTGGTTGTTCTCGAGGCGCACGCGGAACTGGGTATTGGCCAGCGCGGCAACCACCTTGCCTTGCACCTGAATCGATTCTTCTTTCGCCATATCATCTCCTTAAACGAACCGGGCGAAACGCACACATCCGCGGCCCTTGCGCCACGGCCTAACCATTATATCGCTTCCCTATAATTGTAGTCCGCGCCGCCTGGCCGGACCAGGGGGATTCCGGGCGCGGGGCGGTCTTTGCAACCCCGGCATACCCCGGACTCAGGAGTACCTTCGCCCGGGG
>DHJA01000212.1:2953-7310 GCA_002404095.1 Planctomycetaceae bacterium UBA4732
CCGGGGTATGCCGGGGTTGCAAAGACCGCCCCATTCCGAAGGCATTCGCCTGTTCGCAATGAACGATTCACGGAGCGCGCCGAAACACTTTGTCCGGCCGTATCATCCGCGTCCCGGCGTCCCAGGCCGCAATCGCCACAAGTCGATTCGCCGCATCGAACAGGGCGAGTTCGGTTCCGTCAAAACCATCGCGGGAGAGCGCTTGACCCTGGCACAGTCGCCGCACTTCTTCGTCCGTCACGATCACGCGCGGCAACTCGGCAACCGCGTCTTCCAACGGCCGCAGTCGTGCCAGTGCTAAAGCGGCCTCCATCCCTGGCGTCGCCGCGTCGTCCACCGTAAAGGGGCCGACGCACGTTCGCCGTAATGTTTGTACGAGCGCACCGCAGCCGAGCCGCTCGCCGAGGTCGCGGGCCAGCGACCGGATGTACGTCCCTTTGCCGCAGCGCACTTCCAACTTTAGAGAGGGATAATCGTATTGAAGCACGTCAATGCCATAGATATGAACAATTCGCGATCTCAGATTGATTATTTGTCCCTGCCGCGCGAGATCGTAGGCGCGCCGGCCGGCGACCTTGGCCGCGGAATACGCCGGCGGCGTCTGCTCAATGGCGCCGACGAAGCCGGATAGACAGGCCGCGACAACCGCCGCGTCAGGCGGCGCCGTTGTCACGGGTGTGACCATGCCGTCGGCGTCGTCGGTGTCGCTGCGCGCCCCCAGGCGTAATTCGGTTCGATAAGTCTTGCCCATGCGCTGGACGTATTCCGCGAGGCGCGTGGCGGCGCCAAGACAGAGTACCAGGACGCCGGTGGCTAGTGGGTCGAGGGTGCCGGTGTGGCCCATGCGCGTGCCGCGCGGAAACCAGCGGAGGGCGGCGTCTACCGCGTCGCGCGACGTGACGCCGCCAGGTTTGTCGAGAACCAGCAAACCGTCATAAGAGGGAAGATTCATCAGGCGGGGTTTCTCTAACAGCGAGGGCGTCCGTGGAGTATAACGCACACTAACACGGCAACCAACCGGAGAGGGCGGGGGGATGGCGCTATCCAAAGCGGACGTTTGCGTGATCTACAATCCGGCGGCGGGACGAGGCAAGGCCCGGCGTCGGGTCGATCAGCTGCGGCGCGACCTCGGCGCGCGGGCGGAGTTCCGGCCCACATCCGGGCCTGGCGACGCGGAGATGCTTGCGTTTCGCGCTGCGGAGGAAGGCTTCCCCATCATCGCGGCCGCCGGCGGCGACGGCACCATCCACGAAGTCGCTAACGGCGTTCTAGGATCGAAAAAGTCCGACGTTATCTTCGCGCCGCTGCCCGCCGGCTCCGCCAACGACTACGTTCACAGCCTCGGTCTGACCGACGACTGGTGGCGCCGGCCGGCCCCTGCCGTTGGCCCGGGTTTGGTGGATGTAGGCGTGGTTCGCTCTGGGAATCGCAGCCGTTACTTCGTCAACGGTTTCGGCGCCGGTTTCAACGCGCTAGTGACGCGCGAGGCAAGACGCATCCGCCGACTGCGCGGGCTGCCGCTTTACGGTCTCGCCGTACTCCGCGTCATCTTTCTCCACTATACCGCTCCCCATACTACGGTTCGCTTTGACGACGGTGAAGCACGCACGGCGCCGATGCTCGCTCTGAGTCTTGCCCTCGGCCGGCGCGAGGGCAATTTCGTCGTCGCGCCAAACGCCAGTCTGGACGACGGCCTGTTCGATTACGTCCACGGCGGCAAGGTCACGCGCTGGGGTTTGCTGGTTTTCATGGCTCAGATGGCGGCGCAACGACTGCCGACCGATCACCCGTTTGTCCGCACGGGTCACTGCGGCCGGGCGACGCTGCACTCCGAGACGCCGTTGATCGCCCACCTGGACGGCGAGTTCTTCTGCCTGCCCGAAGACGGCCTACATGACCTGGAAGTGCAATTACTGCCCAAGGCGTTGCGAGTCTTCCGGAAACTGCCGCAGCCTCTCACTCGTCTATAAAGTATCTGTCAACCCTGGTTCCCACGCAGAGCGTGGGAACCAGGAGGACTCGTCTATAAAGTATCTGATGCCTTCCGCATTACCATTCGTGCAACATCCTGGGCCTTCCAAGAGGAGTGAGGTTATGAATCGAACGTGGTTGGTGGCGTCGCTTACCGGCGGGGCGGTCTTGATCGCCGCCGCGTGCGCCTTCGTCGGCTGGCCATCGAAGTCGCCGGCCGATCCGCCCAAACCTGCCGTCCAGGCGGCCGTCGCGGCCACGCCTGGAGAAACAGCGGTGCAATTGCCGATCGGGCAAGTGGTTTTATTCAGCAGCGGCGTCGGTTACTTCCAGCGCGAAGGCGCGATCGAAGGCGATGCTCGGGTGGACTTGTCCTTCCCCACTCAGGACATCAACGACCTCATAAAGAGCATGATATTGCGCGACCTGGACGGCGGTCACATCTCCGCCGTATCCTACGACTCCAACGCTCCCGTCGAAAAGACGTTGCAGAGCTTCGCCGTCAACCTGTCCGCCAACCCGACCTTCGCCCAAGTCTTAAATCAGGCCCGTGGCGAGAAGGTCGAAGTCGTCTTACAGCAGGCCAACGCGGCCCAGCCCGGCACGATGACCGGCGCCGTCATGGGCGTCGAAAAGCAAAAGGTCGCGGCTGGGAAAGATGCCGCTGTCGAAGTCGAGCAGCTGAATATGTGGTGCGCTGACGGCATGAGGAGTGTGAAACTTGCCGACGTTCAGCGCGTGCGGTTCCTCAATCCGGTCATGGACAACGAAGTGAGGAAAGCGCTCGAAACGCTAACTCTATCGCACGACACGCAAAAGAAAGCGGTCAGCCTGAACTTCGTTGGTGAGGGCAAACGCAACGTGCGCGTCGGCTATGTCATCGAGAATCCGATATGGAAGACAAGCTATCGCCTCGTTCTCGGCAAGGCGAAGGAGGATAAACCTTTCTTGCAGGGCTGGGCGGTGGTCGAGAACGCTACGGATGAGGACTGGAAGGACGTGCGCATGGCCCTGGTGTCAGGCCGGCCCATTAGCTTCCAGATGGACCTGTATACTCCGCTTTATGTGCCGCGACCGACGGTCGTGCCGGAGTTGTTCGCCTCGCTGCGGCCGGTTACATACAGCGGCGATGTCAATCACATTGATATTCACGGCAACGGCCGCATCGACGACCGCTCTGCCGCGATAATGGGTGGACTCAAGAAAGAGGCTAAGGCAGACGGCAAAGGCGCCAAACGGCAGGGGTTTGTATCGGAATCTGATATGAATATTCCTCTCTCTGCGACCCCATATGATGCCAGCGCCGCCGACGGTTTACGAAAATCCCTCGGCGACAATATGAATCTCGGCGGTGCCGGCGTCTCCACAATGGCGACGGCGACAAAACTCGGCGACTTCTTCCAGTACGCCCTCGACAAGCCGGTCAGCCTGCCGCGGCAGAAGTCCGCTCTCTTGCCCATCGTAAACAAGGACGTGGAAGGCACGCGCGTCAGCATTTACAACGAGCGGACGCAAGCCAAGTTCCCATTGCTGGGCCTGAAGTTCAAGAACACCAGCGGCCTGCATCTATCTCAGGGACCAATCACGGTCTTTGAAGGCTCCAATTACGCCGGCGATTCGCGCATCCTCGATGTGGAACCCAATGAAGAGCGACTACTCTCTTACGCCGTGGACCTGGGCATGGAAGTGAACCCCGTCCTCGCCAGCGACAATGGCCGGCTCACGACAATCAAGGTCGTCAAAGGCATCCTTTACAGTACGACGAAGCTGCGCGAGACGAAGACGTACACCATCGTCAATCGCAACGACGCCGAGCGGCTGGTACTGGTCGAACATCCTGTCCGCAATGACTTTCACCTGACCGATGACACGGCCAAGCCGGCCGAGACGGCCAGCGACGTGTATCGCTTCGAGGTGAAGGTTCCGGCCGGCAAGACCGCGACGCAGGTGGTGACGGAAGAGCGCGTCATCGGCTCGCAGGTCCAGCTGACTAACAGCAACGACGACCAAATGCGTATTTTCATTAACAGCACGGTCAGCAGCCCGAAAGTGAAAGAGGGTCTGAAACAGGGGATCGCCTTACGGTGGGCCATGAGCAAGACGCAACGCGACATCGCCGAGCAGCAACTGCAACTCAAGACGATCACGGAGGATCAGGTACGACTACGCGCCAACCTCAAGGAGATGCCGCCGACGGCGGCGGCGTACAAGCGTTACCTGGACAAGTTCGACCAGCAGGAAACGCAGATCGAGAAATATCAAGCGGACATCAAGACAATGCAAGAGGCCGAACATAAACAACAAAAGGAGTTCGAGGACTTTCTCAACAACTTCTCCGCGGAGTAATAAGCATTAACGCAACGGCGAGCGGGGTCGCGTAAGCGCC
>DHJA01000212.1:7387-11997 GCA_002404095.1 Planctomycetaceae bacterium UBA4732
GTAAGCGCCCCGAGTTCGATGCAGCGGATGCGTCGAACTCGGGGCGCTCACGCGACCCCGCTCGCCAGGAAGAAAGGCGGTCGAATGTCCGGCAAGCACATGAAGGAACTGTACCGTCAGTGCCGCCGGGCCGCTCTGTGGGGCGTCGGCCTCGGCGTGAGCCTGGGCGCTATCAAACTGGCCGGCGGCGTGTTCGGCCACTCCGAAGCGTTGATTGCCGATGCGGTCCACTCCTTCGGCGACGCCCTGACCGCTGCCGTCGTCTGGGCTTCGTTGCTGTGGGCGCAGCGGCCGGCCGACCGTGAACACCCTTACGGCCATACGCGCGTCGAGGCGGTCGCCGGCTCGAACGTGGCCTTGCTGCTCATCCTATCCGGCCTCGGAATGGGCTGGGAAGCGCTAAGAACCTTCGGCGAAGCCTCTGAGGCGCCGGAACTTTACACCCTCGCCATTGCCGCCGCCAGCATTTTGTTGAAGGAAGCGCTCTACCGCTATGAAAGCAACGTCGCCCGCCGGACAGGGTCCAGCGCCGTGCGCGCGGCCGCCTGGGACCACCGACTGGATGCGGTCGGATCGTTGGCCGTGCTGATCGGCCTGGCCATTTTCTACTGGGGCGGGACGGCGTGGCACGCGGCCGACCATGTGGCCGCGTTGGCCGTCGCCTTGGTGGTTCTCTGGGCCGGCGGCAGTCTGCTGTGGGACAGCGTACAGGAGCTAATGGACCGGCAAGCGGAGCCGGCCGTCCTGGACGCTGTGCGGCGCGAGGCGTTGACCGTGCCAGGCGTCCGGGGCGTAGAGAAGCTTTTAGCGCGCAAAACGGGTCTGGAGTATCTGGTGGACATTCACATTGAGGTTGACGCCGAGGCCAGCGTCCGTCACGGGCACGCCGTCGGCCATGCGGTCAAAGACCGTCTGACCGGAAACATCGTCACTGTGAAAGATGTACTGGTCCATATCGAGCCTTCGCCATTCACTTCCCAAAAAGTCTAGTTCACAGAGAGTAAAACCATCTTTTAAGGACTTCGGGCATATCGCATTGACCCGATAGCCCAAATAGACTAGAATGCTTTTGCCCCCGACGCTAGAGGCAAGCAATGCCGAAGAGAGCCGCCCCGACGGGCTTTTCCGCGCGACTGAAAGAATTGCGCGAGTCGGCCGACCTCACCCAAGAAGGGCTGGCGGAACGCGCCGGCCTCTACAAGTTCAGCGTGGCGAAGTTGGAACAGGGCGTGCGCGAACCGACGTGGGCGACGGTCCTCGCCTTGGCATCCGCCCTGGGCGTCGAATGCGGAGCCTTCGCGAGACCGCCGAGGCGAAAACAGGAGTGATTTCTATGACGGCAGACGACCGAGTTGCGGATTTCAAAACCGCCCGGCGCGAGTTCGACGGCGCCGTGCAGGGCATGGAACGCTTCCTGATGAACCTGGACCCCACCCGCGGCCAGACCCTAAGGAATTGGCTCCGGTCTGTATCCGTTGATACCCGGTCGGGCCGGTCGTCGGTCCCGGAGATGGAGGGGTGGCCGTTGGCCGAACAGATCGGCGACCATCTGGAGGTCGTGATCGTAGCGCGGACGGGGTTGCAGAAGGCTTGGCGCCATCTCCGCCCCGCGGAAAAGGCGGTCCTCACCCTGCCGTCGGGCTTGCGTTAATGCACCAATTGGGACACTACTCCATTTTTCGTCCCGGAGAGGCGGCCGTGGCAATGAAGGAAGCGAAAGTGAAAGTCGATGGCGGTCGCGGCGTACCGGCCGTGAGCATCCGGCAACCGCAGGCGACGGCGGTGCTGGCTCATCCGGGGCCGTTTCGCCACCCCGGTTGGCGAACGGACTATCGTGGTCCGCTTTTGATCCACGCCGCCAAGCGACTTGCGGGCGACCCGCCGGCCGGTAAGGTCGCCAGTCCGACGTATGGCGCCCTACTTGGCGTCGTCGATCTGGTGGACTGCGTTGCCAACGACCGGGCCGACGGCGGCCCCGACGAGGTCGGATACGTCTGGGTATTCGGCAATCCCCGAAGTTTCGCCCATCCTATCGCCTATATTGGACGCATGGGACTTTTTGAAGTCGCCCGCACGGTCGTCGCCGACGCCATCGCCGACCTTTAGCGCCGCACGGAAGCATAAAGGCCATGAACAAGCCGACGCCGGAAGAACAGGCCGACGCCCAGGTGGTTGTGGACAGCGCGACGCCGGGCGGCCCTTTGTTTCTTCAACTTACGGGATCGCCTGAAGGCTCCATCCTCCTCGGCCCCTACGAGAACCCCGATCTAGCGCGAAAGGATGCTGCCAAGGTGCGCCAGTTCCTGGCGCGTGTCATCCGCGAAGCCAGAGCGGAGGACGCGCCCCTTTCGCGTATTTGAATCACTTCTTCTCTCTTGAAAATCTTAGATGCCGGGTCATTGAACTCGGGACCGTCATTCGTCTCGGCCCGCCATAATAGATTCTTTTAACGAGCGGGTAATGTGAAATACATAGGCCATGTCCCGCAACATCGCCTCGGCTTCGGGGCGCGGCTGAATCGGCGTGGGTACGCGCTTTGATGAAAACGGTCGCGGGAATTGATTGCGCGGGAAGTGGGTAAAAGTTCCGGTCATCGCTTTGCCTCCTGCTCGGATGTGATCGATACCAGTGATGTACATAGCAACAGTCGTGCCGCGCCGATGTGAAGCGTCTGTCCGTGCCTTAATTCGGCGTCGGAAGTCCTTATTTAGTTGATAGTTGTGCCATTATCTTAAAAATTACGGACAAAAACACTCTCCGAACACATTGCAACTTCTACGGATCAGGACCGGCATATCCTACAACAAGTCCGGCTTTCTAGCGCCGATATGGGTCTAGGTCCAACGATTCCGGCTTGTGGAGCGCGGCCCGGCGGGTCGGACGGCGGGCGTAAAGCCCGCCGCTCGCCGTGATCAAGTCTCTTGCATCTTCCGTTTGACAGCCGCCAATTAATGTCCCATCCTTCGCCTAGAGCGGCTTTGTCCGCCTCCGGGCCGTTCGTGGTTGGTTGCAGGGCGCGGAAGTTGTGGGCCGCGCGTTCCCTCCTTACACAAAGGACGTTGCTGACAATGTTGACTACGGAACTCGGAGCTTGCGAGTGGTTTGTCTGGGATTTACGCCGCAGCAACCTCATCGAACGCGAACAACTCGATCAAGTCATTGGCGAATTCCTCGGCAAAAACCCCGGCGCCGAGCCGCCGGCGCTTGCCGAATACCTCAAAAACCACAACGTCCTCACCGAGTTCCAGGCCGAACGTCTGCTCCAGGGCAAGACCCAGGGTTTCGTCCTTGGGCCGTTCACCCTCATGGACGCCCTCGGCTCCGGCAGCATGGGCACCGTCTATAAAGCGCAATCGAAGACCGACAATAAGTATTATGCGGTCAAGGTGTTGCCTCGGCGCAGCATGTGGAACGTGCGCATCGCCCGTCGCAAGGTCCGCCTGTTCGAGCAGTGCCAACACCGCGCCGTGGTGCCCTTCGTGGATGTGGGCACGGCCGGCGGAATGCATTACCTTGCCTGGCCGCTCGTCGAGGGCGAGACGCTCGACAAGATCGTGCCGAATGAGGGAAAATTAACTCCGGAATTGACCGTTCAATACGCCTTGCAGACGGCCGAAGGTTTGGCGTTGTGTCACCAGCAGAGTCTGTTCCACGGCCTCCTGAAGCCGTCGAACCTGATGGTCAGTCCCGAAGGGCAGATCCGCATCCTCGACTTCGGCATCGGCTGCCTTTTGGCCGAGACCGAAGGCGAATCGCTGGTGGACACCATGTCCACGGCCAATTCGGTCAACAGCGGCCTGGACTGTTCCAGCCCCGAAAGCATCATGGATCCGACCAACCTGACGCCGATCGGCGATCAGTACAGTCTGGGTTGCGTGATGTACTACTGCCTGACCGGGCAGTATCCCTTCCCGGACGGCACGGCCGTGGAGAAGATGATGGCGCATCAACACAAGCAGCCGACGCCGATCAAGACATTGGCGCCCGATACGCCGGACGAACTGATCGCGGTGGTGGAACGTTTGATGCACAAGTCTCCCGCGTCGCGCTACTCGGGCTGCGCGGAATTCATGGAAGCGCTGAGGCCGTTCGCGCCGACGGGTGCCGTGCGAAATCAGCCCACCCTGTCGATCCCGCGTCTGAAAGCGCCGCCGACGCCGGCTCAACGCGCTGCTAGCGTCATTCCGGCCGCGCGGGAGGCCGCGCCGCGCCTTACGCCACGGCCTGTTTCGCCGCTGCCGCCACGGGCGCCGTCCGCTTATAGCGCGGCGCCAGGTCTGCGAGCGGCGCCCGCGGCACGGCCAACGCCGCCGCCGGCTATTCCCGTCCCGGTTACGAAAACCGTGTACCCCGTCGCGCAAATCGCACCGCCCGCGCCGGAGCAGACGAATCCACGCCTCGGCACACTCGGCATTGTCCTCGTGGCGCTGCTGGCCGCGGCGGCGTCCTGGGCGGTGTCCTGGCTACTGGCATCGCAGGGCATTTTGCCGAAGTAAGCGCCGATTCGCTTGTGAAATCACCAACAAGAGCCGACCGAGAGGCGCCCGCGCCTCCCGGCCGGCTCTTGGCGTTTCAGGGTGTTCTGCCCCCCTCCCCCCTTGCGGGGGAGG
>DHJA01000212.1:12109-13996 GCA_002404095.1 Planctomycetaceae bacterium UBA4732
CCCGCAAGGGGGGAGGGAGCAAGAGGCGGAATTCCCTGCTGCATGAGGTAACATGAAGGCGGGTTGTGCGACTGGAAAGGGTAGCCGCCTTTCCCGCGAGGATGAGGAGGTCGGCGTGGCGACCGACTGGGATCGGATCGTCCGCGAACACGGGCCAATGGTGTACGGGACGGCGTGGCGCATTCTCGGCTGCGCCGCCGACGCCGAGGACGTGGTCCAGGACGTATTTCTGCAAGTCCACCAGATCCAGCAGAAGACCCCGGTGCGCTACTGGGTGGCGCTTTTGCGGCGGTTGGCGTCTTGCCGCGCGCTGGACCGATTACGCCAACGGCGTAAAACGGTGGCGTTCGATAACCTTCAGCTGGCGTCCGCTGGGGAAGCGCCGGATGCGGCGTTGTTGGAACGCGAAACGTCGGATCGCCTGCGCGAGGCGATCGCCCAGCTGCCACGGCGCGAGGGCGAAGTATTCTGCCTTCGCTATTTTGAAGAGTTTACCTACCAACAAATAGCGGAAACGCTGTCGATCACGCCCGGCGCGGCGGCGGCGGCCCTACACAAGGCGCGGGCCAAGCTGGAAGCCGCGCTGACTGAAGCCGCCAAGAGGGAATAGCCGTGGACGAGACAACAAGCCCGATGGAGGAGCGCCCGTTCGCGCGTGAGTTGGGCGACGTACTGCGATCCGCCGTGGAGCAGACGCGGACGGAGCTGCCGCCGGCCCATTCGCTGGCGCGGTCGTTGGAGCGCGCCAGGCGTCTCGGCCCCGGCAGAGCCAACCCGTGGCTACGGTATCACCGGGCGGCAACGGCGGCGGCGGTCGCGGCGGTACTCTTCCTGGCGTTTGGTCTGTTACTGATCTGCTGGCATTACGAACCTGGCGGCGAATCGCAGACCGCCGAGCCTGGCACTCGCCATCCTTCTTCACCAGCCCACGAGGACGGCGGGGAAGATGTGGCCGTGTTCGTGGGTCACGGGCCGGGCCGAGCGCGGCTAGGCGGATTTACTGGGGCGACGCGCGCCGAACAACCGTTCCTGGACGCCGCGCGCAACCCAGTTTCAACCTTCCCCCTGTCCGTCGATGCGACCGCATTCCATGATGTGCGCCGCACTCTGCTGGAGGAAAAGCGCTTGCCGGCCGCCGACGCGGTGCGCGTGGCCGGGCTGGTCAATTCCTTCACGTATTCGTATCCGGAACCGACGAATGGCGAGGCGGCTTCGCTCACGCTCGACCTCGCCCAATGTCCCTGGAACGGTGCGCATCACCTGGCCCGCATCGGCTTGCGCGCTCGGCCGGACGCGGCCGTGCTGGGCGCCGAGGTGCAAGTGGCGTTTAACGTCCGGCGTGTGTCGGCATACCGCCTAATCGGTTACGAAGGCCGACAATCACGCGACTCGGACGCCGTGGGCGAACCCCTCGGCGCCGGCCAAGCGGTGACGGCGTTGTACGAGATCGTGCCGGCGAATGACGCGGAGGAAGCCGAGTGGTTGACGGTGAAAATGCGCTATCGGGAACCAGGCGGTCGGCGGAGCCGTTCGCTTACGGGGCAAGCAAAGAAGCTGACGGAGGCGTCGGCGGATTTCCGCTTCGCGGCGGCGGCGGCGGAGTTCGGTTTGCTACTGCGCGAGTCGGAGTACCGCGGCGATGCGACCTATGACGCTGTGCGCATCGCCGCCCGCGAGGCGCTGGGGGCTGATACCGATGGTCGCCGCGCGGAGTTTTTAGCGATCGTCGACGCGGCCGAGCAACTCAATGCGGCGCGTAAGATGCTGCACAAAGAGGCCAAGATTTCGCAGATGAGCATGGCGGTTGGGCGAGTTAAAGTGGTATAAAATTATTGAGCGGAGCGCAAAAACTTGGCGCCGCATCTCAGAGCCTGTGCGAAAAATCAT
>DHJA01000198.1:0-3081 GCA_002404095.1 Planctomycetaceae bacterium UBA4732
TATTCAGCAGCGGCGTCGGTTACTTCCAGCGCGAAGGTCAGATCGACGGCGATGCGCGCGTGGACCTGTCGTTTCCGACGCAGGACATCAACGACCTCATCAAGAGCATGGTGCTGCGCGATATGGACGGCGGCCACGTCTCCGCCGTGTCGTATGACAGCAACGCGCCCGTCGAAAAGACGTTGCAGAGTTTCGCCATCAATCTTTCGGCCAATCCGACCTTCGCCCAAGTGCTGAATCAAGCGCGCGGCGAGAAGATCGAGGTCGTCTTGCAGCAGGCCAACGCCGCCCAACCCGGCACGATGACCGGCGCCGTCATGGGCGTCGAGAAGCAGCGGATCGCGGCCGGCAAGGAGCCTCC
Source organism: Planctomycetaceae bacterium UBA4732 (assembly GCA_002404095.1). Classification (GTDB taxonomy): domain Bacteria; phylum Planctomycetota; class Planctomycetia; order Gemmatales; family Gemmataceae; genus UBA4732. The sequence continues at coordinate 362 of DHJA01000198.1, forward strand.
GGTCGAGGTGGAGCAGCTGAATATGTGGTGCGCCGACGGCATGAGGAGCGTGAAGCTGGCCGACGTGCAGCGTGTGCGTTTCCTCAATCCGATCATGGACAATGAAGTGCGGAAAGCGCTGGAAACCCTCACGCTGTCGCACGACACGCAGAAGAAAGCGGTCAGCCTGAACTTCGTCGGCGAGGGCAAGCGCAACGTGCGCGTCGGCTACGTCATCGAGAACCCCATCTGGAAGACGAGCTATCGGCTCGTTCTCGGTAAAGCCAAGGAAGACAAGCCGTTCTTGCAGGGCTGGGCCGTGGTCGAAAACGCCACCGATGAGGATTGGAAGGACGTGCGCATGGCCCTGGTGTCGGGCCGGCCCATTTCCTTCCAAATGGACCTGTATACTCCGCTTTATGTGCCGCGGCCGACGGTCGTGCCCGAGTTGTTCGCTTCGCTGCGGCCTGTCACCTACAACGACGACCTGAAGAGGACTAGAAGTGAAGCCGGGGCCGCTACCCCGCCTCTGGCTCCGGCAGGAGCGGTGTCGGCCGACGAGTCGGTAGGAGGGGGTTTCGGGGGAGGGGGAGGCCTTGCCATGCCCGCAGAAGCCAAAAACCTCAATTTCGGCCTCCAAGTCAAAGCAAAGTTGAGTGAACAGATGAAGCTAGGCGCCGCCGGCGTCTCGACGATGGCGACGGCCACCAAACTCGGCGACTTCTTCCAGTACGCCCTCGACAAGCCGGTCAGCCTGCCGAGGCAGAAATCGGCGCTATTGCCCATCGTGAACAAGGATGTGGAAGGCACGCGCGTCAGCATCTACAACGAGCGGACGCAAGCCAAGTTCCCGTTGCTCGGCCTCAAATTCAAGAACACCAGCGGGCTGCATCTATCACAGGGACCCATTACGGTCTTTGAAGGCTCCAATTACGCCGGCGACTCGCGCATCCTCGACGTGGAGCCCAACGAAGAGCGGCTGCTCTCTTACGCCGTGGACCTTGGCATGGAAGTGAACCCGGTGGTTTCCAACGACAACGGCCGGATCACCACGATCAAGGTCGTCAAAGGCATCCTGGAGTCGATCACCAAATTGCGCGAGACGAAGACTTACACCATCGTTAATCGCAACGACGCCGAACGGCTCGTGTTGGTCGAACATCCCGTGCGCAACGACTTCCATTTGACCGACGACACGAGCAAGCCGGCCGAGACGGCCAGCGACGTTTACCGCTTCGAGGTCAAGGTTGCCGCCGGCAAGACGGCCGCGCAGACGGTCACGGAAGAGCGCGTCCTCAGCCAGCAGTTTTCGCTCACCAACAGCGGCGACGACCAGATACGAATTTTTCTTAACGCCACGGTCGCCAGCCCGAAGGTCAAGGCCGGCCTGAAACAAGCCATCGACCTACGGGCGGCGATGAACAAGACGCAGCGCGACATCGCCGAGCAGCAACTGCAGCTTGCGACGATCACGACCGACCAAACGCGGCTGCGGGCGAACTTGAAAGAGATGCCGCCGACGGCCGCGGCGTACAAGCGTTACCTGGACAAGTTCGACCAGCAGGAAACGCAGATCGAGACGTTTCAGGCGGCCGTGAAGAAGTTACAGGAAACCGAACACCAACAAAAGAAGGAGTTCGAGGACTTCCTGGCTAACTTCACCGCTGAGTGAGGCGAACGGCCGGCGTAAGCCGGCTGGTACTGGATGCTGTCGCCGACAACGTGACGTACCAGCCGGCTCACGCCGGCCGTTCGCCGGGCAACCGGCGTAGACGGAAAAAGGGCGGGCGGGGTTGTCCCCGTCCGCCCTTTTCGTATCGCTTCCGGCCGGCGACAGTGCCGGACAGGCGTTGCGTTTACCAATCTTTAGGGAGAGGAACAACGAGAGTCGGGTTGCAAGCGGTCCCCCACGTCCCGGCTGAGATCCCTCCGTTCACCGCCTTTACGCTGCCGTCCCCAAGACCGGCCAGCATAACGCCTGTGTGGCCGCTTTGAAGCCCGGTGTAATCACAGGCGGTTATCCCCGGCGTGGTCTGGAAGACGGAGACTGTGCCGACGTAATCGGGGTAGTAGGGACCGGCCCCCAAGCAACCGTTACAACCGCTCGCGCCGTTGAACGAATTCCACCCGAAGCCAGCAACCGAGTTTAGGCCGCCGGGTGTAGTCATGGTGGGGTTTGGAGGGTTGGGTGTAACGGAAGGGAAGGCCGCCCAAACCGAGTCCGTTTGGCCAGCGGTCGGGCTAGGACCGGCCGTTTTGCATTCCTTGTATCGCTCCGAGAACATTACCGTGTTCGATGTGCCGCGCGGCATAGCGGTGATAAGATCGCCTGTTCCCCGAAAGTCAAAAATCCAAACGTTGCCGGCGTAATCCGTTGGCGTCCATGGTCCGGTTGTCGGGTCGAGGTAGGTGTTGCCGAGAAGGGTCGGGTCGGACGGACAGAGGAAGAACTTGACCGGTTGATTCTTCGAGCCTGCCGATGCTGAGTTACCACCAGCTGCGCTCATGATGCCCGCGCCCTCAAGATAGGGCAGGAGGTAGAAGTGGAGCGAGCCGAACTGCGATTGCGTCGATGGGTACTGAGGAGTAGGCCCACCCCACATGGGCGGCAAAACACCGGAAGCGCTGACATAGTTGTGTGTGGCCAAGCCAAGCTGTTTGAGGTTGTTGCCGCAACTGATGCGTGCCGCGGCCTCGCGCACTTTTTGCACCGCGGGCAGCAGCAGGCCGATGAGGATGGC
>DHJA01000198.1:3172-11043 GCA_002404095.1 Planctomycetaceae bacterium UBA4732
GGCGATGATGGCGATCACCACCAGAAGCTCGATCAGCGTGAAACCCTGTCGCCGTTTCGAGAACTGGATGTTGACCATGAGAATTACCCCCGAGGAACGATGAGTTCACGCCGGACAACCAAGTCCGGCTAGGAATGCGCGGCCGCGACGGCCGGGCACGACGATTCGTTTTGTTTATTGTAGGTCATTCGGGCCAACCTGGGCAAGTCCGCCCATAAACCCTCCAACTTATCCTCACACCGCCGGGCGGCGATGTCAAGGGAGGAAGACGAATCACGAAAGCACGAAAGACGAAAACACGAAAAAGACAAGGAGAGATTTGGTATTTCTGTTCATCCGTTTCGTGTTTTCGTCTTTCGTGCTTTCGTGATTCGTTTTTGGCCTTCAATCATCAATCCAACCGGCACGTTCCATCGGCTGATCGTCGTCGTCCGTTTCGGGCGCATCCGTGAAGACGGCGTTCGGCGTCGTCGGGTCGGCTTCCACCTTTAGCCCCTGCTTGTATTCATCGCCGTCCACCGTGAGGACGATGCGGTACATGCCGGCCGGCGCGGGCACGTCTTTCTTCCTGCCGCCGGCCGCCACGGTCAGCAACGACGGTTGCTCCTCCATCATCAGGTTCCATTCGACGCGGTGCAGCCCCGGCTCCGGACTCGCCTCCAGTTCGCGCACCGTCCGGCCGGCGTAATCCTGCACCTTAATGTGCGTCTTACTCGCCTTCGCCGTCAGGGAGTACATGATCTGTACTCCGAAGCGCGGATTCTCGCCGACGAAACGCCGGCTGCCGGGGCCGATCTGCGGGCCGTGGGCCGGCTCCGAGCGCCAGCGGATCACGTCATTCGGCTTATACAGAAACGCTTTCGCCTTCACGGCGTCGGCGGTCATCTGCCGCAGCGCCGCTACGTCCAATATCCACAGACTGCGGCCGTGCGTCGCCGCCGTGAGTTCGCCGGCCGTCGGGTGCTGCGCGAAATCCAATACCGCCACGGTCGGTAGATTATTGTTGATCTTCGTCCAGGACTCGCCGCGGTCGAGCGACGCATAGACGGAGAACTCGGTTCCGAGATAGAGCAATTTCTCATTTTCGATGTCTTCGCGCAGGACGCGCGTGGACCCCGTTGGCAGATTGGCGCGCAACGGCTTCCACGTCTCGCCGTAGTTTTCCGTGACGAAGACATACGGCTCGTCGTCATTAGAGCGATGGCCGTCGAAGACGACGTAGGCCCGGCCGTCGGCATAGCGCGACGCCTCGATGCTGGCGACGTAACGCGGACTTGGGAGGCCAACTTTATCGGCGATGTTGGTCCATTTCACGCCGCCGTCGCGCGTCACCCATAGGGCGCCGTCGTCCGTGCCGGCCCACACGATGTCGGGATTGCGCGGCGATTCCGACAAGGCCGTGGCGCTGCCGCGTTTGGTGCGCGTGATCTCCGGCGAGATGACGCGCAGGTCATTGCCTTGTTCCACCGAGCGAAAAACGTAGTTGCCGCCGGCGTACAAAATGTGGGAATTGTGGTGCGACAGGATGAACGGCGTATTCCAGTTGAAGCGGTAGGGCGGTTGGCCCTTGGGCGCGTTGGGCCGAAACAGGGCGATCTGACCTGTCTTCAGGTTGCGCCGGCCCATGCCCCCGTCCTGCATCTCGAAATAAACGATATCTGGGTCGGTTTGATCGACCTGACAGACGAAGCCATCGCCGCCGAAGACGCTGATCCAATCCTCGTTGAGCATGGCGCCGCTTAACGATCGGCTGGGACCGCCCCAGCTGCCGTTGTCTTGTAAGCCGCCGTAGACCCGGTACGGCTGGCGCGAATCGACGCACACGCTGTAAAATTGCCCAATTGCCATCTGGTTAAGGAAGTCCCAATGGTCCATGCGGTCGTAGGTGGCGTAGAAGCCGCCGTCGCAGCCGACGAGCATATGTCGGCCGTCGCGCGGGTCGATCCACAGGGCGTGCTGATCGGGGTGGACGCCGTTGCCGCCGTCGTCCTTGAACGTCTTGCCGCCGTCGGCCGAGCGGTAGAGATTGATGCCGAGAACGTAGAGGTACTTGTCGTCGGTCGGATCGACGCGGATTTGGCTAAAATACATCGGCCGCGGGTTTACGCTGTTGACGCGCGTCCACGACTCGCCCCCGTCGGTCGATTTGTAGACGCCGCCGTATTCGGAGGCGTCCGGCCCTTGTTGGTCCTGGGCGTTTTCCCTTTGACCGCCATACCAGAAGCCCCAGGGTCGCGTCTTATGAGCCGCGTCGATTGGCAGCTGGCGACTGCCGAGCGTGGCCGTTATCTCCAGCGTCTCCTTGTCGCGCAGGACGGTCAGCGGCAGGGGGTCGCCGGCTTTGCGCGAGGTGATTTGCTCGGCCAACTCCTTATAAGTTTTAATCTCCTTTTTATCTACCAAATGGACCACATCGCCCGATTTGAGGCCGGCTTTCGCGGCCGGAGTATCGTTGGCGATGTGAGTGAGCTTCGCGCCGCCGCCCGCCGCGTCCTCGCCCTGGACGCCGAGGAAAACCTGAGTCGGCGGCGTCCCCATGCCGATCTTCTGCGAATCGACGACGGCCCAGACCTCATTAGGGTCTTTTCGGTAGTAATCCAAGCCGATGCGGCCCAGAGGTACGGTCGGCAGACCCTTGGTTACCTTGTGAAACGACTTGCCGCCGTCGCTGGTTTTGTAGGCGCCGGCCGCGGCGCCCCATTTGGTTGCCGGGTCGTAGGCGTCGTAGCCGTCCACCAGAGGCGGCTCGCCGCGGTGGCTGTCGAACTCATCACGGCGCCGTTCCCACGCCGCGACCAGCAACGTCTCCGGATCGGCCGGGTTCATGCGCACGTCGATGACGCCGGTTTTATCGTCGATAAACAGCACCTTTTGCCACGTTTTACCGCCGTCAACGGTCTTATAAAGGCCGCGCTCCTGGTTCGGCCCGTACAGCCGGCCAAGGGCGCCGACGTAAACGATATTGGGATCTTTCGGGTGAACGACGATACGGCCGATCTGAAAAGTCTTCTTTAGACCCATGTTTTGCCAGGTCTTGCCGCCGTCGCTGGACTTGTAAACGCCATCGCCGTATGAGACGGAGTTGCGCGGGTTGCTCTCGCCAGTGCCAACCCAGACAACGTTGCGATCCGACGGCGCCACGCAGACATCGCCGATGGAAACCGTGCTTTCGCGGTCGAACTGATGCGTAAAAGTGACGCCGTTGTTAATGGTTTTGAGCAGGCCGCCCGAAGCGGTGGCGACCCAATACGTGCTGGGATCGGACTCGAATACGGAGAAAGCGACGATGCGTCCGCCCATCGCGGCTGGGCCGATGCAGCGCCAGTTCAATGCCTTCACCCAGTCGGCGGGGATGCCGATGTGCGGGGTCGGCGGCGGCTGGTTCTTCAGGTCGGTGAGTTTTTTGGTCAAGTCCTGGATTTGATGTTCCAGGTCGGCAATCAGCTGTTCGCGGCTCCTCTCTTCCGCCCGGCCGGACGACGGCGCCAGGATTAAGCCGAGTATTATTGCCGCTAGAACGCCTACGCCGCCGACTCGTCTGCGCGAAATCACAGTCCACCCGTAAATTCATCAAGGTTTGCCCAGGCCGCCCCATTTACGATAACCGAGCCGTTGGCTATTGCAACGGAAATCGCCTGAGGAGGGCGGGGAAACCCCGCCCCTACAACCTACAACCGTAGGGGCAGGGTCTCCCCGCCCTTCCACTGCCGGAAATCACCTAAGGAGGGCGGGGAAACCCCGCCCCTACATCCGTCGGCCGGTCGCGCCGTTGACCGCGCGAATCGCATCGCGTACAGTAAAGCTATCGTCGGCTCCTCGGTCCCCCGGCTTGCCTTCCCCATGCTGACCAAGCGCATCATTCCGTGTCTCGACGTGGACCGCGGCCGGGTGGTCAAGGGCGTCAACTTCCTTCAGCTGCGCGACGCCGGCGATCCCGTCGAGGTCGCCCGCCGCTATGAGGAGGCGGGCGCCGACGAGTTGGTCTTTCTCGACATCAGCGCCAGCCACGAGGGCCGGGACATTATGCTCGATGTGGTTCGTCGTGTGGCCGAAGAGATTTTCATGCCGTTCACCGTCGGCGGCGGCATCCGCACACTCGAAGACGCCACGCGCCTCATCCAAGCCGGCGCCGAGAAGGTCAGCATCAATTCCGCCGCCGTTAAGACGCCCGAACTTATCACCGCCGTCTCCGGCAAGTTCGGCCGCTGCGCCACCGTCGTCAACATCGACCCGCGTCGAGTCCAGCGCGACGGCCGGGAAGTGTGGGAAGTTCACGTGAACGGCGGCCGCACACCGACCGGCCTGGAGGCCGTCGCCTGGGCCAAGCGCGTCGAGCAACTCGGCGCCGGCGAGATCGTCCTGACTTCGATGGACGCCGACGGCACCAAGGCCGGCTACGATCTGCCAATGACGCGGGCCGTCGCCGAAGCGGTGGGCATTCCCGTCGTCGCCAGCGGAGGCGCCGGCTCGCCCGAACACCTGGTTCAAGTTCTCACCGAAGGCCGCGCCGACGCCGCGCTCGCCGCCAGCATTTTCCACTACAACGAATACGGCATCCAAGCAACCAAAGCCTATCTGGCCGAGCGAGGCGTCCCGGTTCGCATGGCCCCGCACTAGCAAGGTGGGCCACTCGCTCCGCGAGTGGCTTTCTCTCATCCGACTCGCGGAGCGAGTCGGCCACACTAGACCGATTGGGGAGATTCAACTATGGCACATGCCAACATTCCCTCGCTTTCCCTCGACGCTCCATCCATCCCCGCGCGCCCCGCGGACGACGCGCCGCTGGAACCCAAGTTCACCGCTCCGCCGAAAGAGCTGGCGCGCAAAGAGCCGGAGGTCAACAAGCTCTTTCGCATGGTCATGGAACACGAGGCGTCCGATCTTCATCTCAAGGTCGGCCAACCGCCTATGATGCGCATCCGCGGCGACATCCGCCGCATGAAGATGCGGCCGCTCACTCAGGAAGACATGGAACGGCTGCTGCTTACCCAGCTGCAACCCAAGCACCGCAAGATCCTCGACGAGGAAGGCGGTGTGGACTTTTCCTACGTCATCGGCGCCGACGAATGCCGCTTTCGCGTTAGCCTCTTCAAGCAGCGCAATTGCCTGTCGCTGGTCGCCCGCCGCGTCAACAACTCCATCCCCAACTTCGCCGACCTGGGCCTGCCGCCGTCCATTGAATCGCTGTGCAACTACCCGGAAGGGTTGGTCATCCTTGCCGGCGTGACTGGCAGCGGCAAATCGACCACCATCGCGTCGATGATCGACTACATCAACGGCCGCGAACCGCTGCACATCCTCACCGTCGAGGATCCCATCGAGTTCACGTTCAGCGACAAGAAGGCTTACATCAATCAGCGCGAGATCGGCCTGGACACCCGCGACTGGTCCAAGGCGCTCAAGGACGCCGTGCGTCAAGACCCTGACATCATCCTCATTGGTGAGTTGCGAGACGTGGAGACGTTCGAGGCCGCCGTCCATGCGGCCGAGACCGGCCACTTAGTGTTCGGCACCATCCACGCAGCGAGTTCCGGCACGGCCATTAACCGCATCCTCGACCTGTTCCCGCCGGAGAAGCATGGCGCCATCCGCCAGGCGCTGGCCAACAACCTCAAGGCAGTGGTCGCTCAAAAGCTCATTAAGGGATTGAAAAAGGGCCGGGTGCCGACCAACGAAATCATGATCGTCAATCCGACGATCCGTAAGCTAATCAGCGAGGGAATGGACAACAAGATCCCCGACGCCATCCGCATCGGCTACCTTGAAGGCATGGTGGACTTCACCGAGAACCTGCGGCAGCTCGTCGAGCGCGGCGACATCGACAAGGCGGCCGCTTTGGAAGTCGCGCCCAGCCCGGAGCAACTGAAAATGGCGTTCAAGGGCATCAAGGTGTCGGCGCCTGGTATTCTTTGAACCGAATGGGTGGCACGGGCTTCTAGCCCGTGCCGTGTCACTGCACGGGCTAGAAGCCCGTGCCACCTATTCATTCCTCACCATAGAGAGACCAGGAAAGGCGCAAAAGGGACAGGTTCATGCTTTCGCTTTCTTCTTTGTGTCGTTGCAGCGACCCCGTCTTCGCCGCCATGGACTTCCCGCGCGGCCCCGGCTTCTACCTCAGCCTGCCCGCCGTCGTCGCGGTCGTCGCCGTCGTCGCGGTCTATCTCGCCTGGGTGCGCACCTGTTGGTGGGTGGACCGCGACGCCCGTCATCTCAAACTGCCGATCACCCTTTGGAACGCGATCCTCCTCGGATGCGGCTTCCTGGGTTTGGTGGTCGTCTGGCTCTTCCCGCCTTCGATGTTCCTGCTGTCGTTCGCCGTGCTGCTCCTGCTCTATCTCGGGCCTACTTTAATGTATGTGCGCGTGCGCAACGAAGGGCTGGAACCGGAGCGCCGCGTCTTGACGGTGAACCACCTGCGCGACCTCGGCAGCCGTTGGCTCCGGCTGAAGCGGGCCAAAACGGACGACGACGGAAAAGAGGAAATACCCATCCGCTTTATGGGTAAGAGCGCCGGCAGCCGTGAAGAAGACCCCAACCGTTTGCGGCGCGCCCAGGATTCGCGCGGCTACCAAGCCGCTTTGCAGATGGTCCACGACGCCCTCGAAAAACGCACGACCGACATCCATCTGGAGCCGACCAAGGAGGAGATGTCCGTCCGCTTCCGCATCGACGGCATCCTTCACGCGACCAACCCGTTCAGCCGGGCCATGGGCGAGTCGGTCGTCAACATTTTCAAAGTGCTGTCCGATATGGACATCACCGAGAAACGCAAACCTCAAGACGGCAGTTTTTCCGCCGAGGTCTACAGCCGGCCCAAGCGGAAGCCGAAAAAGAAAGACGACGACGACGAGGAAGCGGCAGACGTTCCCGAGGAACCGCAGGCGCCGGCGTCGCGGCAGATCGACTTCCGCGTGGCCACGGCCGGCAGCGTCGCGGGCGAGAAGATGGTCATGCGCATCCTCGACGGCGCCTTGCAGATGGCCGACCTGAAGCACCTGGGCATGAGGCCCAAGCTGCGCGAGCAACTTCACCAACTTGCTATGCAGCCGCACGGCCTGCTCATCGTGTGTGGGCCGACCGGGGCCGGTAAAAGCACCACGCTGTACGCCTGCCTGTCGGAAATCGACCGCTACCAGAAAAACGTCATCACCGTCGAGAATCCCGTCGAGTACAGCATCCCCAACGTGACGCAGATCGAGGTCAACCCCAAGGCCGGCAAGACCTTCGCCTCGGAACTGCGCAGCATCCTCCGCCAAGATCCCGACGTGATCTATATTGGCGAAATTCGAGATCAAGAGACGGCGGAAATCGCTTGTCAAGCCGCGCAAACGGGGCACATGGTCTTTACCACCATTCACGCCAACGACACCGTGACGGCGTTGGCCCGGCTGATCGACCTCGGCGTGGCGCCGTTCACGGTCTCCGGTTCCGTGACCGCGGTGCTAGGTCAACGCCTGGTGCGGGTTCTGTGTCCCAAATGCCGGCGGCGTTATCGGCCGGGCCAGGACATGCTGCGCAAGGCCAATTTGCCCGCCGACAAGATCGACTACTTCTATCGTCCGCCGCCGGAGTCGAGCGACGGCGACGAGGAACAGGGCGAAGACGAAAAAGCCCGCTGCCCCAACTGCGGCGGCACGGGCTATCGCGGCCGCACGGGCGTTTACGAGTTGCTGATACTAAACGACCGCATCCGCGACCTGCTCCGTGAGAACCCCAACCTCAGCGCTATCCGCCAAGAAGCCGTCAAAAACGGTATGAAATATCTTCAAGAGGACGGCTTGCTTCAGGTGATCGAAGGGCGGACTTCGATACAGGAGTTGTTGCGCGTCTGCAAGTGAGAGCGCCGTAAATCGTTTAGCCGCGACCCGAAG
>DHJA01000198.1:11153-21626 GCA_002404095.1 Planctomycetaceae bacterium UBA4732
GGGTCGCGGCTAAACGACATTCCAGGGAGTATCCCTCATGCTCGTCGGCTTCCTAACCGTTCTCATCATGGGGGGAGTGACCTACGCCTTTTGGCGCGAGGGGCTGTTGACCGCGCTGACCACGGCCTGCAACATCTTTCTGGCGGGCCTGGTCGCGTTCGGCTTTTGGGAACCAATTGCCGCCCAAGTGGGGCCAGCTTTGGCCGACACCTTTCTGCGTGGCTACGAGGACGCCATCTGCTTGGTGACGCTTTTCGCGCTTACGCTTGCGCTGCTTCGTTACCTCACGAATAATCTGGCGAACGCCCACCTCGAATACCATCCGTTGCTGCGTCAGGGTGGAACCCTCGTTTTCGGGCTGCTTACGGGGTATTTGGCGTCCGGCTTCCTGTTGTGCGTATTGCAGACGCTGCCGTGGCAGGTCAATTTCCTCCAATTTGACTACCGTGCGGAGAAGAACGCCGGTGGCGCGAAGACGCCGCGCGTGCTGCCGCCGGATCACGTCTGGCTGACGCTCATGCGCGGCGCGATGCCGGGCTTCGACCCCGACGCCACGTTCGAGGTGCGCTATGCCCGCTATCGTCGTTACAACGAAGACCGCGAGGCGCTGCCGTATCAGGGAGAGTTTGAAGGCTTGGAAAAGAAAGAGTAGCAGACGTTTCAATCCTCCTGGTTCCCACGCTCAGCGTGGGAACGCAGCCCGGACGCTCTGCGTCCTGAACTCGCAAGCCGCTGAATCGTGCCGGACGCGACGCAGAGCGTCGCACCCGTGGGTTCCCCCACGCAGAGCGTGGGAACCAGGAGTTTGACAGGTCAGTCCGGATCAGCAAGAAATCGGCGTACTTCCTCCGCAACGCGCTCCGGCCGTGTGGCGAAGGCGAGATGGCCGCAACCCTGAAGCGACACCAGGCGCGAGCGCCGAATGCCTTCCGACAATTCCGTCAGGCTCCGCGGCGACACTAGGAGATCGCGGTCGCCCGCCATGATAAGGGTTGGCGCCGTGATCCGGGCCAGGCGCTCATCCATCGCAAACGACTTGACCAGCTGGAAGCGGTGCGCCATGACGCCTTGATCGGTTTGCCAGCACTGGCGGGTCACGAACTGGAACAGCGGTCCCGGCTTCTGCCGACTGCCGAACAGTAGGTTGAAGAACTGGTTGATGAACGGATTGTCCGCCGGCAGCGGGTAGCCGGACAATACCATCCCCGCGACCTGTTGGAGCAAGCCCTTCTCGAAGCGCGCTCCCACGCCCTGAAGAAGGAGCGATTGAAATCGGTACGGCTGACGGGCGGCCAGGTTGAGCGCCAAAACACCGCCGAAGGAAACGCCCATCACGGCCGGACGTTCTAGGCCGAACCAGTCGAGGAACTCGGCCAAATCGTCCACGAGGTCGGGCAGATCGAACCGGCGCCGCAGGGCGAAGCAATCGTCTTCACCGCGCAGCTGATAGCTAATGACTTGAAAATCGCGCGCCAGCAGACGCGCCAACGGACCCAACAAATCAAAACCGCCCGCCAAGCCGGGAATCAGCACTAACGGTGGCCCTTCTCCCCATACACAATAACGGGCGGTGTAGTTGCGAAGATGAGCGCATCCCGAACGCCCTTCCTCTGGTCGAAACTCCGCTCCACTTGCTCGCAGCCAATCAACCGATGCCTTCACGTTGGTTCTCCCACGCGCCGTTTTCCCTCGGCGGTCATTCCACTTCCTGATGTTGTACTTTGCGTGCGCAAAGGTACTAGGCATTTGATGTACCAAACCACCAAACTCAATCCTAGTGCGCGGGGAAAAGTATGTCTGCGTAAGTCATTATAGTAATAGGACTTATGACTTAGGTCTTTATGAATTTATGCTTTTACAAGAAGCGGTTTGGAGCAGCGCCGTGATTTCGGCGCTGACGGGCGCTCAGCGCCGAAACTTCGGCGCAGATAAGGCGAATTGGAAAATATAGGCAAAGATTCACTAAAAATGTTAGTCCCATTGGTTGGGCAACGCTTCAGCACATCTCGAAGATAAGCAGCTGAACAGTCTAAAGCATTGAGGGCGAGATAGATAGGCCAACCATTGACGGGAAGTTCCTGCGGCTGTACAGTAATAGAGCAGATGGGACGCCAGCCGACTTGAAACATGAGGTTCTGGCCTTTGCTCGTTGCAACGTCTTCTCTTCTATAGTTTTGCGCGCCAGCGCCGATAATTCGGCGCACAGGAAGCTGGGATGGCGCCTGAGAAACAGGGAGGGCGACATGGGTTTTGGCTTACGACCCTGGCACGTCTTGCCGTTTCTTCACAAGGTCTGCGGTCCTTCCCTTAAGAGACTTCGCATTCTTGCCGAAGCCATATCGCGCCAGCCGCGCGCTCGTTATCGACTATTAATTGTAATCGCAGCCGTCCTTGTGAGCGTCTACGCTTTCGGCGTTCTCGCCTATGTGATCGCCACGCCTGAGATCGGCGTCCGCTGCGTATTCAGCCAGACGGTCAATCACTTCTATAGCGAGTTCCTCGATCCACCCGACCAAGAACCGATGCGCGAGGGAGACACGGTCGTCGCGGTCGCCGGCCATCCGGTGAAGGATTGGTCGCAATTCATGCGGAAGCTGACGCACCTGCTCGGCGACCCGGCCGAACCCGCCGACGCAGCCATGCTTCAGAAAGCCGTCAACGACAAAACGACCGAATCGTCTCATCTGCTCATCGACGGCCGCCACGTCGTGCGCGTTGATTATCAACGGGCAGGCGATCCAGAAAATCGGCTGCGCTCCGTATGGCTGAAAGTAGGGCCGACGCCCCCGGTCACGCTCGTGCCGTCGATCCTGTGGCTGTTGCTCAAGATCGGCCTTTTCGTCGTCGGCGTCATTGTCTTTTGGAAACGGCCCGGCGACTCGGCGGCCGCCCATTTCTTTTTGTTATGTATCGTGTCGTTGGGCGCCTTCATCGGCGGTTATCACTTCGCCCACATCGTCACCCAACCCGCGTTGTTGATCGTTTTCATGACGTGCGCCTTGCTGCTGCCGCCCGTGACGCTGCACTTCTATCTCGTCTTCCCACGGGCCAAGCGCGTTCTGGAGCGTCATCCGCGCTGGGTATTGGCGTTGCTTTATGGGCCGGCGTTGATTTTCCTGTTGCTGATGCTTAGCGCCTATTTACGTCTCCAATGGCTTTATCCGAGCGGCGCCAGCGACAGTCTTTACGAGGAAGCGGTGGCCGTGACGCTCAAGGAACTGTTGTGGGAAACGTATGTTTACTTCGTGTTCGCCGCCGTCTGGTACGTGGCAAGCGTGGTCAGCCTGCTCCACAGCTTCTTCACGGCCGCCAACGCCGCCGAGAAGAACCAGGTGAAGTGGATTCTGATCGGCGCGGCCGCGGCCCTGGCGCCGATCGGTTATACCCTCTACCTGGCTCGGTTTTATCCGGAAAAGTTCGGCGGCGGCGCGGGCACCTGGCCGATGTTCACCGCCTCGCTGTGCCTGACGGCCGCCTTCACGATCAGCATCACACGCTATCGGCTGCTGCAACTGGATCAGCTGCTCAGTTCCGGCGTCGTCTATTTCCTGCTCAGCTTCCTGGCCGGCCTGGTCTATTACGGCATCGCGTTCGCCGGTTTGGTTTTGGTCAACAGCCAGAGCGGCGAATGGCCTTCGTTGATGCAGGCGCTCCTGGTCAGCAGCACGGCCTTGGTGCTGCTGGTGGCCCTCGACCTCATGCGCGGGCGGCTGAAGAGCGTGCTGGACCATCATTTTCGCCGTGAGAAACACCAACTGGACCGCACTTGGCGCCGCATGAGCGAGGCCATCGAACAGTTAGTCGATTCGCCGACGCTCGCCCGCCGGTTGCTGCAAACCTCGGCGGAATTGCTGGGTACGGCGCGCGGCTCCGTCTACCTTCGAGAGGGGGATAGTCCACTTTATGGCCTGACGCACGCTCTCGGCGCGGCCCCTGCATTGACGGAGTTGTCTTTCGGTTGTCCGCTTATCGAAGCAGTGAGTGAACACGGCGCCGCGACCGCACGGCTCTTGCTCAACGCCGATCCCGCGCGCCGGCAGCTGCTTTTCCTGGGCGGTGAGACGGCCCACGGTTTACAACACGAAGGCGAGCTGTTGGGCCTGCTCGTACTCGGCCCGAAGGAAGCGGGAACCTATACGCCGGAGGATCTCAACCTGCTGACGGCTTTCGCCCAGATCACGGCCTTGGCCTTGGTTAGCACCAAGGGCCACCGCACCATTGACGGGCTGAACCGCGAATTGCAGGGCAAAGTCGAAAAGATTGCCGAGCAGCATCGGCGCATTCTCGCGCTGCAGAGTCAGCTTGCCAACCGCAAAGCGTTGGCCGAGATTCCCGCCGTCGTGTACAAGGACGCTGGGCCGCCGGTCACGGTTGACGGCTTGATCGGCTCCAGTCCGCAGGTGCGCCAACTCTTGCATCTGGTGCGGAAGGTGGCGCCCACGCCGTCGGCGGTGTTGCTGCGCGGCGAAAGCGGCACCGGCAAAGGTCTGCTTGCCCGCGCTATCCACGACAACAGCCCGCGCGCCGCCAAGCCTTTTGTTACAGTGCATTGCTCCGACCTGGCGCCTTCACTACTCGAAAGTGAACTTTTCGGGCATGTTAAGGGCGCTTTTACCAACGCCATCCGCGACAAGGAAGGGCGCTTCGAGGCGGCGCACGGCGGCACAGTGTTCCTGGACGAAATCGGCGACGTGGCCCCGGAAGTGCAAATCAAGCTGCTGCGCGTCCTTCAGGAAATGACCTTCGAGCGCGTCGGTTCCAGCCAGTCGGTGCAAGTAGACGTGCGCGTCGTCGCCGCCACGCATCAAGATTTAGAAGCGCTCATCCGCCAGGGCCGCTTCCGTGAAGATTTGTACTACCGTCTTAACGTGCTGCCCCTGGCCGTGCCGCCGTTGCGCGAGCGAGCCGAGGACGTGCCTGAGTTGGCGCTCCATTTTCTACGCATCTACGGCCAGCGCGCCGACAAGCCGGGTTTACAAATCGACGATGACGCTCTGGTATTGCTTAAATCCTATGATTGGCCGGGCAACGTTCGCCAATTGGAGAACGCGATGGAACACGCCGTCGCTTTTGTCGATGGGTCGATGGTGACGATTCACAACCTGCCGCCGGACATCGCGGCGGCGGTCGAAGGGCTGAACGCCGCCGCGGAATTAGCCCAACGGCCGGCTGGCGTCTTCGCCCGCGCCGGCGCTTACGACGGCCGTGATTCCACGTCTCGTTTTCAGGTCGAGCAGGAGCGGCGCGAACGGGAATTGCTCGTGCGGGCGCTGGCGACGGCGGCAGGGAACAAGGCCGAAGCGGCGCGTGCTTTGGGCATGGCCCGCAGTACCCTACTCAGCCGGCTGAAACGGCTTGGATTGGGTTAGTGGTTCTTTCACATCAGCCGTCGATGATTCCGGCGCGAATAGCAACACCACAAGCCCGCCGACGCGGTGTTCTAGAGCGACCCGACCGCCGGCCGCCTCCAGGCGCCGCCGTAAATCGAAGCGGGTCGCGCCAATCACGGCCCACAAACGTCTCTCGCCAGCTAGATGCTCCGCCTTCGGAAAATCCTCGTCCTTCAACACGGCGGCGTCCTTGCCGTAGTAGGTCTGATAGACCACGGCCATTTGGGCGAAAATCGCGTCGTCGGTTTCTTTTTGGTTTTGGACAAACTGGTAAGCCTCGCGATAGTCCAACCCCGATAGGGGCTGGATCATTCCCGATACCGTCCAGGACGCGGCGTAGGCAGCGAGGAGAACGCCAAAAACGACCGCTTTGCCGCGGTGACGACCCATCCAGCTGGCCAGATGCGCCAGCCCGACTGCAGCCAGCAGCCACAGACAGGGCATCAGAAATACCGTAGTCCGGTGAGCGAGCGGGTACTTGCCGACCAGGGCCGCGCCGACGGCGAGGAGAAAAGGCACGGCCAGCAGCGCCGCACGCGCGGGACCCCGGAAAGCGAGGCCAATGGCGCCGACAAGAGCGAGCGGCGCCAACAAGAGGCCGAGGTCGCGGTTGGCGTAATTGGCAACTTCGTAGGGCCGATACAGGAGCCAGCGGCCGGTGGCGAATGTGCTGTGCCAGTCGGGAAAGCCGCCCCAGCCTTTGTGGCCCCAGTGTTCAATCATTCCTGGATAGTACATTGCCCGCGCGGAGGCCCACCAGAGCAGCACTCCGGACGCCGCGACGGTGGCGTGGAACGCTGTCCAGCCGAGCCAACCGGCAAGGGTCGGGCGCGTCCCCACGCGCACGAGCAGCGCGGCCGACGCCCCGCCCAGAAGGAAAACCGAAGGGAACGACATCCACGGCCCAAGGATCGCGGCTGCTCCCAGCCCCGCGTAGGCCCACCGGCGGCCGCGTCCGTCCGATTCGGTCAGCGCCACGACGCATAACAGAATCCACTCGGCGACCAGGAGGTCTACGGTATAGGGGCGAACTTCGCAGCCGTGGGCCACGGCATGGGGACTGACCGCCAACAGCGCGAACGCCCAGACGGACCAAGGCGCGGCGAGGAACCTTCGCGCCAACGGAATCATCAGGACCAGTGCCGTCATCCCAGCCAGGAACGCCGGCAGGCGCATGAGGAGTTCCCCGTCGCCGCCGAGTTGGTAGAGGCCGCGCACCGCCCATAGGAAAAAGGGCGGAATAACCAGGTTGTACGGCTGTGGTCCGAGCAGGGCCGCAAAGCCGCGTTCTCGGATCGCGAGAACCAGATACGCCTCGTCGTACCAGTACGACGAGGCGAAGAAGTATTGCCGAAGTCGGATGGCGGCGCCAAGTAGCAGGAAGAAAACCCAAGGCGCCGGAGAAGCGGCCCACTGATTGAGTCGGGCGCGAAGAGAGAGCGAAGCGGCGACAGGTGTACCGAGGTCGTTCAACGGATGGCTCCTTTCCCAGTCGCAGCCGGATGGCGCCGCCGCTATATCGCTTGGCCTCCCGTGCGACAAGTGCAGGTAAACAAACCTAGCCGCCGCCGACCGTTTAGCCGCGACCCGAAAGGGGAGCGTTCTTCGCCCGCGCTCCTCTTCGAGTCGCGGCTAAACGGTCTACACTACCACCGGAACGAGTACTGAGCGTAGTAAAACTCCGGCGACACCGACGGGCCGGTCTGGCGAATGAAATCGCCTTCGAACAGCTTCGCGTAGCCGAACGACAGGTTGCTGTGCCGATCCAGTTGGAAGCTGGTGATCAGGTCGAGTTCGTTGCCCACCGTCGATCCCGCGTTGCCGCGGACGCTACGGCGGATGACGGGGTAGTTCGGCCCCTTGCCGTATAACGCGTCAGCCGGCTGGTCCAAGCCGAAGAAGTGGACCTGCGCTAGCCCGGTGATCCACTTGGCCGGATAGACGGTTCCCTGGAAGTTCAGGTCGCGGAGGTTCTCCCGGCCCTCATCATCGAGGGCGCCGAGATAGTAATGTCCGAAGGGAAAGAGCTGGTTAAACGTGCTGTACTGTCCCGTTCCGGACACCCCCGGCGTTCCCGAGGCGTAATCGTAGTAAGCCCAGACCTCCGGCTGCATAGGGACCTCGGTGAAGGCCCAGCCCACGCCGGCGGTGGCGAAGCCTGAGGAGTCGTTTCGCGCGGTGTAAGTGCCGAACTGGTAGCCGCCCTCGAAGTCCCACAGCAGGCTGCCCGGACTCTTCCCACAGCAGCAGTTGCTTTCCACCTTGCGGTCGCCGCTGTAGCGAGCGCCGAAGGTGTTCACATCGTAACCGCCGCGACCGCCGGCAACGCGGCCCAGAACCTGCGGAGTGGCGTCATCCAGGTAGAGATAGTACAAGTCTACGGATTGGTGTTTATCTACCTTGTAAGTCGTGTAGATCCCGCCGAACTGCCGCTTGTCGTCCGAGGAGTCGAAGCGGGTCGCGTTAGGGACCACCGGCCGCACCCAGAAGGCGTCCACATCCCACTTGTCGCCGTGCCAGAAGACCTTGGCGCCGTCGAAGGTGCGCCGGGTGTTGGCCCAGTCCAGCGGCGAGACCAGCCGTTGCGAACCGTAGAGCAATTCCTGCCGGCCAAGGCGGACATAGGCGGGATGGTTGTTCCACTCGCCGACCTTAATGTCCGCGAAGGCGTTGAGAATGTCGGAGTGGTCCACGTCGGTGATAATCGGCGGCAGGTTCTGATTGTAGGATTGGGCGTCGAAGTACTCGACGTAGACGCGGATCAGGTCCTGGTACCACAGATCGGCGTAAACGCGGGAGCGCAGCAGCTGGTAGTTGTTATCCGCGCCGGTGATCCGGCCGTTGTTACCGCCGTTCTCTTGCTTGAACTGGAGGCGTTCCTCGCCGCCGACCGACAGCAGCCAGTCATCGTTGCACGAATTGAACAGCGGCCCTAAATGGATGCGTTTCAGGTCGTCAAAGGCGTCGTAGCGCTTGCCGTCCTTCGTGTCGAGGTAGCGGAAGTCATTGTCGTAAAAGACGCCGCGGTAGGGATAAAACGGCGCCTTTTCCTTGCACTCGCCGCGAATGGCGTCCAGGCCCGTGTAGTAGCCGGGACCGGAGGGCGGCAGCAGGAACCAGCCGGGCCGCGCGGTCACTGGCAGGTCGGGTACCTTAGCCCAGAATGGCTGGGGTTCGTCCTTCTTCTTATCGTCCGGCTTTTTGCCGTCCGGGGTGGCGGCCGGGGCGGCGGGCTGAACCGTCCGGTCTGGTATGATCGGGCCTTGGGCGCGTAGCGAGGCGCCGGCGGTGTGCAAGCACAATCCGGCCAGCAGAAAGGCGGCGGCCCGGCGTCCGGCGCCGCGGAAGGTGGTGAGCATGGGTTTCCTACCGCAAGAAATTGCCCCACAGGGCGCCCCCCCTTCCTTGAGGGGCGCCGTCCTGAAGAGTGCGGAGCCTTTTAAGCTCTATCGTCGGATTATGCGAAAGAGACCGAAGAAAGAGGGAATGCGGAGGAAGCGTTGACGCTAGAGAATGGGGATAAACGCTTCGTTGCGTATTTTCTTCCTATCTTCTTACTTCTCTCCAGCGAGGGGGATCGTTTAGCCGCGACCCTAAGGGGAGCGCTCTTCCCCCGCGCTCCCCTTAGGGTCGCGGCTAAACGATCCCGCGCTTTAGAAAAGACGTTTACTCGGCCGCCAGCGAAAAACACGCGACCTCTTTGTCGTTGCGGACGTAAATCGACTTGTTCGCGTAAGCCGGGTGCGTCCAGACGACGGGCCGGCCGGCCGCGTGGTTGGTCGGCTCGATCAGGTGCGCGCGGTCGATCTCCTCGTAGCCGTTCGGCGACAAATGTGCGATTATGAGATCGCCCTTTTCGTTGAATAGAAAATATCGATCACCTTGCGGCGTCAGGAAGGCGTTGGCCCAGCGCTCGGTCGGCTCTTTGACGTTGCCGGTCGCTCTCAGGTCTTCCCAGACGCGCGAGCCGTCCGACTCCTTGAGACAGCGCAATTGGCCGTAACTGCATACGCCGTAGATGTAGCCGTCCTTGATGACTGGTGTGGGCATGATACTGTGGAGCGTGTCGGTTTGTTCGGGAGATTCGCCGCGCCCTTTGCCCTTCCAGAGCATTTTGGCGGAGGGTTTGCCGTTCTCATTCCCCAACTGGAGCATCATCGCGCCATTGTAGAACGAGGTCACGAAGAGCTTGTCCCCGTCGAGGCGCGGCGTCGGGATCGACAAATTCGCTTTGAGCTTGAACGGCTGCGACCAGTGAACCGCGCCGGTCGCCGGATCAAGGCTGTTGACGGCTTCCGGCGTCCAGATGATGAGTTGGCGGACGCCTCCGACCGTGTAAATCATCGGCGGGGCATAGCCGATTTGCTCGCTCTCCATCGAGAGCTGCCGCCACTTCTCGGCGCCGGTGTTTTTGTCGAAGGCCACGACGACGCTGCCCTCGCCGCCGACGAGACAGATGAGATTGTCGCCGTCAAGCAGCGGATGGGCGGCGAAGCCCCACAAGGGAACAGGAGCGTTGTACGCCTTGTCTGTGACGAAGTTCTTCGCCCAAATATCGGCGCCGGTCTTCGCGTCGTAACAATGCAGATCGCCCATTGCCCCTAGTAGATAGACTTTGCCGCCGGCGACGGTCGGCGTGGCGCGCGGCCCGGCCGGGTAGAGAAGTTGATACTTGCAGGGGTAAGACTTCTGCCAGAGAACCTTGCCGTCGGCCTCGTTGAAGCACCACAGGCGTTCCTCACCGCCGACGCTCGACATTTTGAAAGGGTCGTCGGGGTTCTTGGCGCCTTCGGCCAGAAGCCGGTCGGATACATAGACGCGGCCGTCGGCCACGGCGGGGCCGGAATAGCCGCCGGCGATGGGCATACGCCAGCGTTCCTTGGGGCCGCCCTTGGGGAACTTGTCGAGGACGCCGGTTTCGCGCCAAACGCCGTCGCGCTGAGGGCCGAGCCATTGCGGCCAGTCGTCGGCGCGAACCGACCCGGCGACGGCTAAAATGACGGCAAGGGTGAGAATCTTTGTCTTCGATGTCAGAAAGTGCATGTCGCAGTCTCCCAAGAAAATGGCGAACGGCCGGCGTAAG
>DHJA01000198.1:21748-25548 GCA_002404095.1 Planctomycetaceae bacterium UBA4732
CGCCGGCCGTTCGCCCATAAAGTTTATCCCCGCCGTCCGGTAAGACAGAGAAATTGTACTGGTTTAGCCGTCATGCGGGCGAGATTCACCGCCAACGGCGTCCATTGATTAATGGAAAAGCAAGCGGCGTTTCGATTCTTCTCATAGGAAGCCCTTCCCAGCGGCCCATTCGTGTGGTAAAAAGGTTGCATGGTGAACCGCCGCGCGCGGGGGTGGGGAGGGTTTCTTCACTCTTGAGCGCGTGGCATAAGGTTTGCGCATCGCCCTCTCGACTCTATTGTGGAAAGGGCGAAAAGAGGTGGAGGAGACATGCCGTTAAGGATGCGGGTTCACGAACGAGAGCCGATCGGTCTGGCCTTGCGCCGTTTCAAAAAGCTGCTGGAGCGCAGCGGCATCCAGAAAGAACTGCGGAAACGCAAATACTACGAAAAGCCGTGCGAAGCCAGACGCCGTGCGCAACTTCGGAAGATAAGTACCATTCGTAAGGGGAAGGTCGTCCCTCGCAAACCCTGATTCGCCGCAATCGTTGTTATTTCACGCCATAGTAGGCGAGGATGATAGGCTGAATTCTCGAAGGAGCGTGCCATGAGTACGCTGATTTCTCCCGTGCGGCCCGGCGTCGGCACTCTACGGCGCCAACCCGCCCCCTCCGTCCAGGTGCCCAACTGGGTCAAGTGCATTCCGTTTGTCACGTTGCACGTCGTCTGTCTTGCCGCCCTGTTCACGGGCGTCAGCACCCTCGCGTTGACGCTTCTGGCCGCCACCTACTTTGTTAAGATGTTCGGCATCACGGGCGGCTACCATCGCTACTTCGCTCATCGCTCCTATAAAACCTCGCGCTTCATGCAGTTCGTCCTGGCCTGCCTGGGATGCAGCGCGTTGCAGCGCGGGCCGTTGTGGTGGGCCTCCCACCATCGGGTTCACCATCGCTATTCGGATACGCCGAAAGATCCACATTCGCCTCACGAGACGAGCTTCTGGTGGGCCCATCTCGGCTGGGTCATGGACGAAGACACCATTGAAGCGCCGTGGGAGACGATTCAGGATTTCCGTCGCTTCCCCGAACTGCGGTGGTTGGACCAGTGGCACTGGGTTCCGGGCATCCTCCTCGCCGTCCTCTGTTACGTCATCGGCGCCGTCGCGGGCGGCTGGCGCGGCGACGTAAGCAGCTTCTTTTTCTGGCATGAAGGCTGGACCTGCCTGGTCTGGGGCTGGCTCATCAGCACTGTTTTGACGTACCACGCGACGTTCTCGATCAATTCGCTCAGCCACCTGTGGGGCAACCGCCGTTACGCCACGGACGACGACAGCCGGAACAACTGGTTCCTCGCGCTCATCACGCTGGGCGAAGGTTGGCACAACAACCATCACCATTTCCAGAGTTCCGCCAATCAAGGCTTTTTCTGGTGGGAATATGACATCAGCTACATGGTAATTCGCGCCATGCAGTTCGTCGGACTGGTTTGGGACGTGCGTCGGCCTGGCGCCAAGGCGCTGGCTTTCCGCACCCTCGACCCAAGCCGCGCCACGGCAACCCTGGACGAATCAAAGATCGCGGTCTGACGCGAAAAGTAACGCAAACAGTTTAGCCACAGATGAACACAGATGAACACAGATAAGACAAGAAGCAGTTTGTTTCCAGTCTTATCTGTGTTCATCTGTGGCTCAATTGTTTAGCCGCGACCTGAAGGGGAGCGCGGGGCACCCCATTGTTGGCGGATTGCTTGGCGGAACCGGCGGCTGCGTAGGCGACGCCGGCGGTCCACCCGGCAGGTTCGGCGCGCGGTGTGGGTCGCCAGGGCGCGGCGGGCCAGGGATGGGCGGCGCGATGCCTGGTCCTGGGTTGTCGCCCGGCCCGCCCGGAGAAGGATCGCCGGGCTGTTGCGCGGCAGGACTGGGTCTAAGATTTTGAGGGTTCATCAGTCCTCCGTCGGAATGGGTGAGGTCGATGATCTTGCTCATTGGCGCTCCTCACAAGAGATTCGGGCGATTACCTTTCGCTAGTAGAAGAAAAATATCCACGCAAATGACGCGCCGCTTGAAAGCCGGAGGATTCGGCAGCGTAGAATGATTGTAGAAGGTGCAAACGCCTCTTTTCGTGGCGGCGGCGCCTTTCCGCGAGAATTTCGGCGCGCGCCCCTTGGTTCGTTCGCCTATAATAGTATTATAGACACGGCCGTTTCTGACGCCCTCGCGGCGTGTTCACTCAAGCCGTACCGATGGCGAGTTCGCCCGCTGTCGCGGTCGCTGGTTGCGCTGGCAGCACAAACCCTTGCCGCCGATGGTCCTACTTCAAAGATTCGGCGGCCTGATCTTTTAGCCCCCCTGCCGTCCCCCCGGAAACGGACGACATTGTCTCACAGGACGATGGCCATGAAACGCATCAATAAAAAGGGCGGCAAGACCCCCACTCCTGAACCCATTCCGGCCCCGATCGACTCGGAACCTATCGAGGTCGAAGCGGTAGAGGAACAACACGTACACGAAGTGGCCGACGGTGGCGGATATTTCGCGCGGCACGACGCGGAGGCCGAGGACGCGCCTCCGCTCGACGAAACCGCGGCCGTTCCCAGCGAGGGCGAGGATTCGCACGGCGCCGACGACGCGCTGGGGCTGTACCTTCGCCAAATGGGCGCCATTCCGCTATTGAACCGCGAACAGGAGCTGGCATTGGCGGTACGCCTGGAGATGCGTCGGCGCCGCTATCGTCATGCGGCCCTAAGCAACTGGCGAACGCTGGCGGCGATGGTCGAGGTGTTCGAGCGTGTGCTAGGCGACGAGTGCGCCCTCGATCCGACGATTGACGTGGTAAAGACGATGGGTCTGAGCCGCGACGAAATCCTCAAGCGGATGCCGTACAACGTCAAGACGCTGCGCAACCTGATCGACGCGGCCGGCGCGGACTTCAAGACCCTCGAACGCTCCAGCACAGCCACGGCTCGTAATCGTATGCGCCGCGATCTCTATCGGAAGCTGCGTAAGGCCATTGTGCTGGCCGAAGAGATATCGCCGCGCATCGACCTACTGGATCACTGGGTAGATGAGTTGACGGTCAAGAGCCGGCAAATGGCGGAACTACAGCGCAAGATCGACCGTTGCGGCCGATCCGCCGCCGATCGGGAGCGCTGCACCAAGTTCATCAAGCAGCTGCGCGATTTGAAGGTGGAAACGCGGTCCAACCCGGAAGACCTCGGCCGGTTGATGCCCGTGTTGGACCATCGCCGTAAGCTGTACCAGAAAGCTCGGCGCGAGCTGGCCGAAGGCAACCTGCGGCTGGTGGTGTCCATCGCCAAGCGCTATCGCAGTCGCGGTCTGCCGTTCTCCGACTTGATCCAAGAGGGCAACCGCGGTCTGATGCGCGCGGTGGACAAATACGAACACCGCTTGGGCTACAAGTTCGGCACCTACGCAACGTGGTGGATCCGCCAGGGCATCACGCGCGCCTTGGCCGACCATGCCCGCACGATCCGCGTACCGTGCCATCAGGTTGGCACGTTGGCGGCAGTGGAGCGCGTGCGCGGCGAACTGTCCATCGCCCAGGGCCGTGAGCCGACGGTGGAGGAGATCGCGGCGGTGTTGGGCGTGACGGTGGAAGAGACGATGTCTCTGCGGGCGGTGTCGCGCCATCCGATTAGCCTACACGAACCGCTGGGCGGCGACGGCGAACGCGCTTTGGAAGACTTCCTCGACGACCCGGGCGCAACCAACCCCGGCGCGGCCGTCGATCAGCATTTGCTGCGGGAACGCATTAGCGAGGTGCTGCGTTCGCTGACGCCGCGCGAGCGCGAGGTGATCGAGCT
>DHJA01000289.1 GCA_002404095.1 Planctomycetaceae bacterium UBA4732
GCGGGGCCGGCCCGGGGAGGGGGTTGCCCCCCCCCCCCCCCCCCCCTTGGGGTCGCGGCTAAACGGCTAAACGAAAGCATGGCGATTGCGATGCCCGCTCCGCGATGATAGAATCCAAACGCCCGTGATGCAACGCTTTCCTCGGACGACGAGTGGCCGCAATGCGCGATCCGATTTCCTGGTCGTTCCCGCTCGGACGGATGTTCGGCGTCACGGTCCGCATCCACATATTGTTTGTGATCTTCTTCGCGGGCAGCATTCTGCGCGTCGCCTTCGCTCCCGAAGACCCCACCCACGTCGTGGCCAAGCTGCCCGACGGCGCCTGGATCGACATCCTCGTCATACTGATTCTGCTGTTCCTGTCGGTGTTGGCGCACGAGTTCGGCCACGTCTTCGGCGCCCGCGCCGTCGGCGGCGATTGTCAGGAGATCCTGATGTGGCCGCTGGGCGGGTTGGCTTACGTGGAGGTGCCGCACACGCCGCGAGCCAACTTCATCAGCACGGCGGCCGGCCCGGCCGTCAATCTCTTCCTTTGCGTCTTATGTGCGCTCTTGCTCCTGGTGGTCCATAGTACGCCCCTTCAGCCGCATTGGTGGTGGTCGAACGGCGCCTATATCGGCCGGATCAACGACGCCGGGCAAGTCGCGCTCTTTACCTGGAACAACGACGAGTTGAGAGTGAACTGGTACTCGCCGGCTAACATCCTATCTTGGACTTTTCGGGTTAATTATATCCTCTTCCTATTGAATATCGTCCTGGTCGGTTTTCCGATGGACTCCGGCCGGTTGCTTCAGTGCATCCTATGGCCGCGCGTCGGCTATCGGCAGGCGACGTTGGCGGCCGTGTTCGCGGGCTTCGTCTGCTGCGTCGTGCTGGGCGTTTTCAGCATGTGGCAGAACGAGATGATCGCTCTGGGCCTATGTCTTTTCATCTTTATCTCGTGCAAGAATCAGTGGATGATCCTTGAGACGGGGGGCGACGAAGCCCTGCTGGGCCAGTACGATTTCTCGCAGGGCTACACGAGCCTGGAGCGCGACGAGCCGCCGGCGCCGCGCGTGCGTCGTCAAAGCTGGTGGCAACGCTGGCTGCAACAGCGGGCGGCAAGAAAGACGCAACGGGAAATGGAAAATCGCGAAGCGGATGAGCAGCGCATGGACCAGCTTTTGGACAAGATTCAGCGCGAGGGCAAAGGGGCGTTGACCGACGAGGAACGCCGGTTTCTCAAGCGCGTCAGTGAGCGCTATCGCAATCGCAATTAGAAAATGATTTCTGAACCAGCCGCGAGCGCGAGCGAGCGGGTTTGACGAATCCGCTCGCTCGCGCTCGCGGCTGGTAGGGACGATAGAAAATGGCCGATTTGATTGAGCCGCGCACGCTGAAGGGCTTCCGCGACTATCCGCCGGAGCTGATGATTCCGCGCGAAGCGTTGTTGGAAAAGACGCGCGCGGTCTACCGCTCCTACGGCTACGCACCCATTGATACGCCCGCGTTGGAGTACGCGGAAATCCTCCTCGGCAAGATGAGCGCCGAGGCGGAGATTCAACGGCAACTCTATCGCTTCACGGACAACGGCGGCCGCGACGTGGCCCTGCGCTTCGACCTGACGGTGCCGTTCGCCCGCTTCGCCGCGCAGCACATTGGTAAACTGGGAACGCCGTTCAAGCGCTATCACGTCGGCCCCGTGTGGCGCGGCGAGACGCCGCAGGCCGGCCGTTTCCGCGAGTTCTGGCAGTGCGACTTCGACACGATTGGCACGGAGTCCAACGCCGCCGACGCGGAGGCCGCCCTCGTCATCTATGACCTGATGCGAGCGCTCGGTTTCGAGCGCTTTACGGTTCGCATCAACAACCGGCTGGTACTCAACGGCCTGCTGGAAGAACTGGGGTTGGCGGATCGCGCTGCGGCCGTGTTATTGGCGCTGGACAAGCTGCCGAAAATCGGCCGAGACGCCGTGATCGCGGAGATGACGGAGAAAGCGGGCGCCAGCGCGGGGCAGGCGGAGCGTGTGTTGGCTCTGGCTGGCATGAAGGGGACGGATACCGAGATATTGGATCGTCTAACCAGCGAATTTGGCGGCAACGCGAAAGCGGCCGACGGCATAAAGCGCCTACGCGAAGTGCTGGACGTGGCCCGCGTCTCCGGCATACCCGAAGAGCGGTTGCGGTTGGACCTGTCGATCGCGCGCGGTTTGGACTATTACACCGGCACGATCTACGAGACGTTTTTGCTCGACCTGCCAAAGATCGGCAGCGTCTGCTCCGGCGGTCGTTACGACAACCTCGCGGGGCTGTATACGAAGCAAAGGTTGCCCGGCGTCGGCGCGTCGCTGGGCCTAGACCGTCTGCTGGCGGCGATGGAGACGCTAAACCTGCTGCCGAAAACGGCGACGCCGGCGCCGGTGTTGGTGGTGCAGTTCAGCGCCGAACATCTTGGCGATTATCAGAAGATGGCCCGGCAACTGCGGGCGGAGGGAATCGGCGTCGAGGTGTATCCCGAGGCGAAGAAGGTGGGCCAGCAGTTCAAGTACGCGGAGCAACGAGGCTTCCGGGTTGCGCTGATCGCCGGGCCCGACGAGTTCGCGCAGGGCGTATGGAAAGTCAAGGATTTGGCAAAGCGCGAGGAAACGACTGCGGCGGCGGCGGAAGTGGCGAGCGCGGTGCGGAATCTGCTGGCGGTTTAGCCGCAAAACGAGGATGGTTGCCATGAGCAACGCCAAACCAATCTGGAGTCGGCCCAAGCGATTTCTCATTCTGGCCGGCGTCCTCGTCGTAGGATTCGCCACGACAGTAACAATCATGGTGTGCCGCCGCACTCCAATGCCGGAGACAACGCAGGAGACATGGCAACCCTCTGATGCAGACGCTTGGTGGTACGTGTCGCCCGATCTACCCTTCAACGGATGGCAGGAATGGACCGAGACGCCGAAAATGGATGTCTTTGAGGTATCGAAGGAAGTCGAGGCGCAAGCCGTCGCTCGACTGGATGAAAGGCCTATTATCCAATTGAGCGTGGACGAATTCCGACTTTATACCGGCCAACCGTTTCCGGCACCTGAGAAGCAGCAACCGTATTTGGTGCGTAGTGTACTCTTCGAGAATACGAATGGCGCAAGATCGTTTCTGATAAAAGGCTCTATTCTGTGGGCCAGATATGATTGCCTGGGTCGTCCGGGCAGGCGTAGAAAGTCGCCGGTTATCGTTCTGTTGCTAGAAAAGCCAAGGAACCTATTCGTTAGCGGAGGCTGGGCGCTCTGATAAGATTCCAGCCATGTGAGGTGCGCAATGGACCGCGGCAACCACTACGAAGCAGCTTTCGAGGCCTACCTGCAATGGCATCGCCTCTGTTACGTCGCCGTGGACGAAACGCGGCGGGCGATCCTGGATGATATATCGATTAAAAGCCTCGATTTTATCGTCTTTGGCGCCGACGGCGCCCGGCTCGTCGTGGACGTGAAGGGCCGCCGTTTCCCGCTCGGCAAGCCCGAACGGCCCCGGCGCGTCTGGGAGTGTTGGTCCACGCGCGACGATGTGGACGGCCTGGAGCGCTGGGCCGAGTTGTCCGGCCCCGGCTACGTCGGCCTCTTGGTGTTCATGTACCACGTCCTGCCCAACGTGGAGCTGCCGGACGACGTGGAAGATCTCTGGACCTGGCGCGGCAAACGCTATCTCTTGCGGGCGGTGCCGTCGGCCGACTATCGACGCTTCATGCGCGTGCGCAGCCCCAAATGGGACACGGTGACGCTGCCGCATGCCGTTTTCCGCTCGCTGGTGCGGCC
The DNA here is from genome assembly GCA_002404095.1 of Planctomycetaceae bacterium UBA4732. GTDB lineage: Bacteria > Planctomycetota > Planctomycetia > Gemmatales > Gemmataceae > UBA4732. The sequence continues at coordinate 3,776 of DHJA01000289.1, forward strand.
GTTGCACCACTTCACCCATTGTTCTTCCACTCCCGCCGAGGAGCGTTCGGTATATCCATGAACCGCCTCAAGATTGCCGTTCGCCTGGAATCGCTGGGTCTGCCGTTGCGTCGCGCCCTCTTCGAGGCCGGCCGTATGGGCGTCGCCGGCATCCAGGTGGACGCGGCCGGCGACCTGGCGCCGAATCAGTTGTCGGAAACGGGCCGGCGCGAGTTTCGCCACATGCTGCGTGCCCACAACCTGGAGTTGACGGCTCTCGGTTGTCCGCTGCGCCGCGGCCTCGACGCCGCCGAGGACCAGCAGCCGCGCATTGAGCATGTCCGCAAAGTGCTGACGCTTAGCCATGACCTTGGGCCGCGCGTCGTGGTCGTCCAGGCCGGCCGCGTTCCCGGCGAAAACGAGGACGCGCGCGGCCGGCTGTTGACCGAAGCGCTAACCACGTTGGCCGCGCACGGCGACCGCGTCGGCGCCATGCTGGCCTTGGAAACGGGGCTGGAATCCGGCGAGGCGTTGAATACTTATCTGTCCGGCTTCGATTCCGGTTCGCTGGCCGCCAACCTCGACCCCGCCAATCTCTTGATGAACGGCTTCGACCCCTACGCATCGGCCCGCGCCTTGGGGCGCCGCATCGTTTATGCCCACGCCAAGGACGCCCGCGGCGCCGTGACCAGCCGTGTGGCGCAGGAAGTGCCGCTGGGCCACGGCGACATCGACTGGATGCAATTCCTGGCGGTGCTGGAAGAGGTGGAGTATCACGGTTGGCTGGCCGTGGAACGTGAGAGCGGCGAGAACCGCGTCGCGGACGTGGCCAATGGCGTGGAGTTTTTGCGGCGGTTGACTGGTTGACAACCTATGAGACTTATGGGACTGATAGGACTAATGGGACTTATAAGAATCTGTTCCGAAAGGCGGCGGATCCTCGCGAGCCCGCAGCGCCAAGCAAGGGCGAGCAGGCAAGGGTTGCTCGCCCTTGCTTGGCGCTACGGGCTCGTGGACTTCGACAACCCATTCTGGAACCGACTTATGAAAAGGGCATAGCATGAATCTTCGCATAAGCGGCCTGATCGCGGCCTTGTGCCTCAGCGCGACAATGCTCCAGGCGGAAGAATGGCCGGGCTGGCGTGGGCCGCGCGGCGACGGCACTTCCACCGAAACCGGCATTGCCGACGCCTGGGGCCCAAAGGAAAACGTCCGTTGGAAGACGCCCATCCCCGGCGTCGGCCACTCGTCGCCGGTCGTCTGGGGCGATCGCGTTTTCCTCACCACCTGCGTCAATGAGGGCCAGCAACTCGGCGACCGCAAGCTGCTCTGTTTGGATCGCGTCAGCGGCGCCGTCGTCTGGGACAACGTCGTCGTCAAGGCCAAGCTCGAACACAAGCACAACCTCAATAGCTACGCCAGCGGCACGCCGGCCACCGACGGCAAGCACGTCTACGTCGCCTTTCTCGACCCGCCGAATATGGTCGTGGTCTGCTACGACTTCGACGGCAAAGAAATCTGGCGGAAGTCGCCGGGCAAACTTAACTCCACCCACGGTTTTTGCACATCGCCGGTCCTTTATAAAGACTTTGTCATCCTCAACGGCGATCAGGACGACGCGGCCTACATCGTCGCGCTGGACAAGATCAGCGGCGACGAAAGGTGGCGCGCCGACCGGCCCAACCGCACACGCTCCTATTGCACACCGATCCTCATTCACTCCGCCAAGCATCCCGAAATCACGCAGCTGGTCTTGAGCGGCAGCAAATGCGTAACGGGCTACAACGCCGACGACGGCAAGCTGCTCTGGATCGTGAACGGCCCGACGGAACAATACGTCGCCAGCCTCGTTTACCTCGACGACACTCTGTTTCTGACCTGCGGCTTTCCGGAGCGGCACCTCATGGGCATCGACCCCAACGGCGCCGGCGACATCACCCACACGCCGTTCGTCCGCTGGCACATCGGCAACGAAGACAACGGCGAGAAGGGCGCCGCCTATGTCCCGTCGCCAATCGCGTGCGACGATTGCTTCTTCGTCGTTTCCGATGTGGGCTATCTCGGCTGCATCGAGGCGCGAACGGGCAAGCGTTTGTGGATGCAAAAACTCGGCAGGCATCACAGCGCGTCGCCGGTGTTGATCGACGGCAAGATGTACTTCCTGGACGACGACGGGACGATGTGGGTGCTGAAGGGCAGCCGTAACTTCGAGGTATTGCACAAGAACGCGCTGCACGAAGAGTGTTACGCCTCGCCGGCCGTGTCGCACGGCGAACTGTTCATCCGCACGCTCAACAACTTGTACTGCATCAGTGCGACAAAGTAAAAAAACATCCTCACGAAAAAGCGCCGGGCGCCATGCTTTCGCGGGTTCTGTTCGTGACAGAGGAAGCGGCAAGATACGCGGATGTACGCCCTGGACGGAGCCAGACGGCCCTGCCCGGGGTCTTTCTTTGCGTGCGGATCCGGTTACAACTGGTATAATCTCCCACTAGATTACCGATCCGGGTGGATAGGAGACGGCCGATGCTCTACAAACTCCCGCTGGTGTTTTCGCCGCAACCGGAAGGCGGCTTCACTGTGACCTCGCCGGTGTTGCCGGAACTGGTCACGGAGGGAGACACGGTTGAGGAGGCGTTGGAGAACGCCCGCGACGCCTTGTCCGCCGTGGTGGAGGCGTACCAACATTTGGGACGCTCGCTGCCGGCAAATCTGCAATTGGCCGATGCCAACGGTCCATTGTGGCTGGAAACCGTGGTATCGGCCCCATGACCTGCCGCGACGCCACACGGAAGCTGGCGGCGCTGGGATGCGTGGAAATCCCGCGCCGGCGCGGCACTTCCCACCGCACCTTGCTCAATCCGAGGACGCAAGGGCTTACCTCCTTGCCAGACTGGGGAGGCCGCGACCTCAAGCTGGGTACGCTACGTTCGGCCCTGCGCCAGCTGGGCCTCGACTGGCGGACGTTTCAGAACGCTTAGGGCGCAGGCAAAAAAGGGACCTCACGCATGGCTGAAGTCAATCCGAACGAAGGAATGGCTGTATCCGAAGGCCGCGAAGAGAGCGGCATCCTTGAGAAGTACCTTACCGACGTAAAGGCGATTCGTGACAGCGGCGGCGGCGTAAAGGAAACGTCCTATTATCCGGCCCTGTCCAACCTGTTCAACGCGGCCGGCAACGCTCTCAAGCCCAAGGTCCGCTGCGTGATGAATCTCAGGAACCTGGGGGACGGAATGCCCGACGGCGGATTGTTCACCGCCGACCAATTCCAACGCCAATCGGAGGGCGCCCCGAAGGCTGGCCAGCTTCCCGCGCGGGGAGCAATAGAAGCCAAGGGAACAAAGCCTAACGTCAAGGTGATCGCCGCGAGCCAACAGGTCAAAGACTATCTAAACACCTACGGCATCGTGATTGTGTCCAACCTGCGCGAGTTCCTGATCGTGGAGCGCGGCGCGAACGGGCAGCCGGTGGAACGCGAGGCCTTCGCCCTGGCCGACGATGAAACGGACTTCTGGCAACGCAAGGCCGCGCACCCGCACGGTACGGCCGTCCTGAAGGGCGGGCCGTTCGCCGAGTTCATCAAGCGCGCCTGCCTTCACGCCGCACCGCTGAACAGCCCGAAGGACGCGGCGTGGTTTCTGGCGTCCTACGCCCGCGACGCCCTAGCCCGCGTCGAGCGGCGAAAGGAGCTCCCGGCCCTGCAAAACGTCCGCTCCGCCCTCGAAGAGGCGTTGGGGATGAAGTTCACGGATGAAAAGGGCGAGCATTTCTTCCGATCAACGTTAGTTCAAACCCTCTTCTACGGCGTGTTTTCCGCATGGGTCCGCTGGCACAAAGATAGCCCAGGCTCCACAGCAAAGTTTGATTGGCGGACTGCGGAATGGTCTCTGCACGTTCCCTTCATCCGAACCTTGTATCGCCAGGTCGCCGACCCGGACCAACTCGGACGCCTAGGGCTGGTGGAGACGCTCGACTGGGCCGCTGGCGTACTCAATCGTGTCAACCGGGCCGAGTTTTTCGACCGCTTCGAGGATGAGTACGCGGTTCAATACTTCTATGAACCGTTCCTTGAAGCCTACGACCCGGAATTGCGCAAGGCGTTGGGCGTCTGGTACACCCCGCGCGAAATCGTCAAGTATCAAGTGGCGCGCGTGGATACGGTCTTGCGCGAAGAACTCGGTTTGCCCGATGGTCTCGCGGATCCGAATGTGATCGTACTCGATCCCTGTTGCGGGACGGCGACGTATTTGGTCGAAGTACTGCACAAGATTGCCGAGACCTTGCGAGAAAAAGGGGGCGACGCTCTGGTGGCCGCTGACTTGAAAAAAGCGGCCATCGAGCGCGTGTTCGGATTCGAGATCATGCCCGCGCCCTTCGTGGTCTCGCATCTGCAATTGGGCCTGTTGCTGCAGAGCCAAGGGGCGCCCCTGTCAACAGACGAGCGCGTGGGCGTCTACCTGACGAACGCTTTGACCGGCTGGCAACCGCCGAAAGGACCGAAGCAACGCTTACTGTTCCCCGAAATGGAAGAGGAGCGGGACGCGGCCGAGCAAGTCAAGCGTGACAAGAAGATCCTAGTGGTGCTGGGCAACCCACCCTACAACGCCTTCGCCGGCGTCAGCCCTGAAGAAGAGCAGGGGTTGGTGGACCCGTACAAGGCCGGTTTGAACAAGCCCGCAGCCTCCGGCGGCTGGGGCATCAAGAAATTCAACCTCGACGATCTCTACGTCCGCTTCTTCCGCCTGGCGGAGCGGCGCATCGCGGAGATGAGCGGCAAGGGAGTTGTATCTTTCATCTCCAATTTCTCTTACCTTGGCGATCCGTCTTTCGTGGTGATGCGCCAACGATTCCTTGCCGAGTTTGACAAGCTGTGGCTCGACTGCATGAACGGCGACAGCCGTGAAACCGGCAAGTTGACCCCCGAAGGCAAGCCGGACCCGTCTGTCTTCTCTACCGATTATAACCGCGAAGGAATCCGCGTGGGCACAGCAGTGTGCGTCATGGTGCGCAAGCCTGTGCGCCAGAAAAAGCCAACGGTTCGCTTCCGCCATTTCTGGGGCGCGAACAAGCGCGTCGAGCTACTGGACAGTGTAAACGCCAAGAACGTGGACAGGGCATACACAGTGGCCGACCCGCGCTCGGAAAATCGCCTCACATTCAGGCCCGAAGACGTGGCCGCCCACTACGCCGCATGGCCGAAGATGGTGGACCTATGTGCTATCGCGCCGTTCAACGGCCCTGTCGAGCGACGCGGCGGTTCATTGATCTCGATTGACCGCGCGCCGCTCGAAGTCCGCATCCGCGCTTATTTCGATTCCGCAGTGCCCGATTCCGAAGTCGCTGTTCTTCACCCGTCTCTCATGATGACTGGCAACCGAATTGTCGGTCCTGATGCGCGAAGAAAGCTCTTGAAGGAACACGATTTCAGTCGTGAAGCCGTCGTGCGCTATCCCTTCAAGGTGATGGATCTGCGCTGGGCGTATTTGGCCAACATTCGGCCGTTGTTCAGCGAGCCAAGTCCTCATTTGCTCAACCAACGATTCGAGGGAAACGCGTTTTTCATTTCCCGCGATACTGCCGACAAGACGCCGGAAGGATCCCCATTCTACTTCTCGCGCTCGATCTGCGATTACGATTCGATCTCAGGCCATGCCAGGCACTTCCCTATCCGCGTCAAGAATGGAGATCGCCTGGAAAAACAGGCCGAAGCCACTTTGTTCGCGGCCCTCGGGGAAGAGCCCGAGGTGGACAAACCCGTGGCCAATCTTTCTTCCGCCGCACGCGATTACCTCGCTCGCCTCAAGATTCGGAGCCTGGACGACGGCAAGACGGCGAAATTGATCTGGATGCACGCCCTGGCGATCGGCTACAGCCCGGCCTACCTGACTGAAAACGCCGACGGCGTCCGGCGCGACTGGCCGCGCATCCCGCTGCCGGGAGACCGCAAGGCCCTGGAAGCATCGGCGGCCCTCGGCGAGCAAATCGCGGCGCTCCTGGACACGGAAGCCGACGTGCCGGGCGTAACGAGCGGGAAGATTGCCTCCGTGTTCAAGACAATCGGTTTGATTACCAAGGCCGGCGGCGGCCAAATCGACGCGGCGGGCAGCGACCTGGAGGTAACGGCCGGCTGGGGACACAAGGGCAAAGAGGGCGTGACGATGCCCGGTAAAGGCAGAACACAGGAGCGCGCTTACGGCGAGGACGAAGCCAAGGCCATTGACGCGGAAGCTGCGGCGCGGGGCATGTCAGCCGAAGATGCGCGGCTGCTGCTGGGCGAAACGACCTGTGACGTGTACCTGAACGGAGCGGCCTACTGGCGCAACATCCCGTTGAACGTGTGGGAATACTACATCGGCGGGTATCAGGTCATCAAGAAATGGTTGAGCTACCGGGAAGAGGGCGGCCTTGGGCGAGCCTTAAAGCCCGAAGAGGCCCGCGAAGTGATGAACATGGCCCGGCGTATCGCGGCGATTATCCTACTGCAACCCAAGCTGGATGAGAACTACCGGGCTGTGGCCGCGGCGGCCTTCGCTTGGTCGTCGCAATGAGTGAAGGACTGGCGAGCGCATGACGGTCACGCGCTCCCCTTCAGGTCGCGGCTAAACGCAATACCGTTCGTTAAAGCGCAAGTCACAGCCATCTGATACCTTGTGTTTGTTGCGAACCAAGGTTTCAGGGAGGCTGTGACAATGCGGCAAGGACGCTTTGGGGAACCGACGGAGGATGCGGGCGCCCTCCTGGATCGGCTGGAGGGCTTGAGCAAGGTTATCCCTCCGGAACTCATTGAGCAAGCCCTGTTGGAAACGGGACGCGGCCAACAGAGGGTGTGCCGACTCTCGCACTCCGTGATGCTGTGGGTGACGCTGGCTATGGGCCTCCTTACGCATCTGCCGATTCGACAGGTGTTCAAACACGCGCGGCGTCGGCGGCCGGGCGAGAGGACGCCGTCGCGTAGCAACCTGTGCGAAGCCCGACAACGCCTGGGCGTCGCTCCCGTCCGTTGGCTTTTTGACCAGGTGGTTCGGCCCCTGGCTGCGCCGCAAACGCCGGGCGCCTACTATCAAGGCCGGCGGCTCATGGGGGTGGACGGCACGGTGCAAGACGCGCCGGACACGGCCGCCAACGCCGCCCGCTTCGGCCGCAGCAGCGGCGGCCGCGGCGACGGCGCCTTTCCCCAAGTTCGCAAGGTCAGCCTGGTCGAACTGGGCACTCACGTCGAGACGGCCTTGGCCGTCGGCGGCTGGCAAGACAGCGAGCAGACGCTGGTCGAGCAGTTGTTCGACCAGATTCCGGCCGACGCCTTGCTGATCGAGGACCGAGGCTTTTTCAGCTATGAACACTGGAAAAAACTCGATGGGCAAGGCGTCAAGCTCTTGGTGCGCATCAAATGCCACATGGTTTTCCAGCCGACGGTGCGTTTGTCGGACGGCTCCTACTTGGCCAAGACCTACCCGTCGAGTTACCATCGGGACAAGGACCGCGGCGGCGTCGTCGTGCGCGTCATCGAATACACGTTGGAGGACCCGCGGCGAAAGGGGCACGGCGAGGTCCATCGCTTGCTGACCAATCTGCTCGATGCGGAAAGCTGTCCCGCCGTGGAAGTGGTCTGCTTGTACCATGAACGTTGGGAGGAAGAGTTGGTCTTTGATGAACAAAAAACGCACCAGGATCCGCGTCGTCCCGGCAAGGCCGCTCACTTCCGCAGCCAGAGGCCGGAGGGAGTGGAGCAGGAGGTGTACGCTTTGTCGCTGGCCCACTTCGTGATCCGGGCGTTGATGTTGGAGGCGGCCGGCGAGCAACAACTGGACGTCGATCGATTGTCCTTCACCGGCTGCCTGCGTATTCTCCAAGCCCGCCTGCCCGAATGCGACGGCTCGACGCCGTTGCGTTTGGAGCAATGGTATCGCCTGTTGTTGGAGGAAATGGGCCAAGAGCGCATCGAGCCGCGTCGAAACCGGGCCAACCCGCGCGTGGTCAAACGCAAGATGTCGAAGTTCGCCAAGAAACGTCCCCAACATCGTCATCGTCCACCCTTGATGAAAACCTTTGCTGAGACA